>CACMVB010000001.1 GCA_902617025.1 uncultured Pelagibacteraceae bacterium
GATAACGATGTAGGCGCAACCGAAAGTTCAATAGGTTTTCATACAGCGGTAGATGTTGCAACTCAAGCATTGGATAATTTACAATCTACAGCAGCTAGCCATAGAAGATCTATGATACTTGAGGTTATGGGTCGTGATGCAGGACATATCGCACTCAATGCGGGTATAGCAGGAGGGGCAGATATTATTTTAATTCCTGAAATAAACTATTCAATAAATGGAATTATTAATAAACTTAATTCAATGAAAAAAAATGATATTCAACATTCATTAATTGTAGTCGCTGAGGCAGTTAAAAAAGAGGATGGTTCGAGAGTGGTTCACAAATATATGGACGGTGAACAAAGACTCGGCGGTATTGGAGATTACATAGCTCAGGAATTAATGAAGAAAACAGATGTTGAATGTAGAGTAACATCACTTGGTCACGTTCAAAGAGGAGCACCCCCAACAGCGAGTGACAGGATATTAGCTAGTGCTTTTGGAGTTTATGCTGTAGATTTATTAAACCAAAACAAATTTGATCGAATGGTTGCATGGAGAGACAGGAAAGTGGTTGATGTACCTATTGATGAAGGTATCAAAACATATAAAAATGTTGAAAGAAAAGACTCTTTAGTAGAAACAGCCTTATCACTAGGAATTTATTTAGGAGACAATGTTTAATGAAAGATAAAAAATTAAATTTAGTTGCTAATAGACTTGTAAAAGCTTTTCTAAAAAACAAAATTATAAATCCTATTCCAATTAAATACACAAAAAAACTTTCGAATGCTCAAAAATTTAGAAAATTATGTGAAAGTAAAATAAAAAAACCTGTCATAGGATTTAAAGCAGGGGGGACGGGTATACCTGTTATAAAAAAACTTAAAGAAAAAGAACCTTTTTACGCATCGGTATATAAGCATAACGTACTAAAAAATAATAAATCTGTAAAAACAAATAAATATACTTTAGGTATTGAACTTGAAGTTTGTTATCTGCTTAAAAAAAGTTTTTTTGATTTTAAAAAAAAAATATCAATTAACAATATGAAAAGATTTATAATTTATATTGCACCTTGTATTGAAGTGGTTGGTTATAGACAAAAGAAAAAAGGTATAAAGAGTTTTGGAGATCTATGTTCTGATTTTGGTGCAAATATAAAATTTATCATGGGTCCAAGAAAGAAATTTAGAAATAATAATGTCAGAAATTTAAAAACTAATATTTCTAATTCAAAGATAAAACAATCCGTAAATGGGAACACTAATACAGTTTATATAAATCCAATGAATTCTTTATTGTTTGTTTTAAAAAAACTTCAAAAAGATAAAGTAAAACATGGTAAAGATTTTTACGTTTTTACTGGCTCATCAGTAGGAGTTGTTCCAATTCTAAGTAAAGGCATCTACAAAGGAAAAATTGAAAAATTAGGAACTGTAAAAACTAAAATTAATTAGACAATAAATAGCCACCAACTATTAAAATAACAATCCCTGAGATAAATTTAATATTCTTTAGAAATGATTCTTTTTTCTCGCTTCGAAACTTTCTTTTAGAAAGAAAATAAATATTTGTTTCAGCTTTATTTCTGAACTTAGGTCTTAATGGCGATGGAATTGATTTGTTTTCAATATTCTTGAATTTTTTTGGATTGATTTGCAACATACCTCTATTAACTCTATTTTGCTAAAGTTATCAACAGATTATACCATCTAAGAGTGCGTCAATTATGCAAATGATAATCATTCTCAATATATTGTAAATGATAATCATTATCAATATACGAGGGAAATAATGAAAAAAACAATAATATTCAGCTATCTATTTTTAGTTGCATTTGCAGGAAGTCTACTTGCAAACGAAGTAAATATATTTAGCGCAAGGCATTATGACTCTGATGTTCAACTTTATGAAAAGTTTACTGCTAAAACAGGAATAAAAGTAAACGTTGTATCAGGAAAGTCAGGTGCTTTAGAAAAAAGGATAATTGAAGAGGGAGCTGATAGCCAAGCTGATCTTTACATTACAGCTGATGCTGGAAGATTAGGTGCTTTTGAAGTTAACCTTCAGGGGGGACTTACAAGTTCAGCGATAAAATCAGCTGTTCCTAGTAATTTTAGAACATCAAAATGGACTGGTATAGCTAAGAGAGCAAGGATTGTATATTTTGCACCAGATAGAGTAAGTGGTGCAGAATTAGCTGGTTTAACTTATGAGAGTTTAGCTGATCCAAAGTGGAAAGGCAGACTAGTAATAAGATCTTCCAACAATATCTATAATCAATCACTTGTAGCTTCATTAATTAAAAATAATGGAAAAGGTAAAATTGCTGATTGGTCAAAAGGCATGGTTTCAAATATGGCTAGATCGCCTAAGGGTAATGACAGAGCACAAATACTTGCTGTTGCCGCAGGAGAAGCAGATATAGCGGTTGCTAATACTTATTACTTAGCGCTTATGCTTTCTGGAAAAAAAGGACCAGAACAGCAATTGGCTGCTAAAAAAGTAAAACCTTTCTTTCCTAATCAAGATGGAAGAGGAACACATATGAATATTAGTGGAGCAGGGCTTGTTAAAGGTGCACCGAATAAAGCTAATGCAATAAAATTAGCTGAGTTCTTATTAAGTGAGGAAGCTCAAAATCATATTGTAAATAATACTTTTGAGTATCCAATGATAAAAGGTGTGTCCCCACATCCACTTGTTGTAAATATGGGATTAGATTTTAAACAAGATCTAAAAACAAAAGTTGTTAATTACGGAAAAAGACAAGCAGATGCTTTAGAAGTAATGACAGCAGCAGGCTGGAAGTAGTTGTTTAACATATGAGGTGAACAATAAAAAAAGAAATTAACTTTATATGATAACAAGGCTCATAAATGACAAAGTATAATATATGGTTTTTTGGATCACTGATTGTAGCTTCATTAGTAGCTATGCCGATAATTACAGTTTTTTTAAGTTTTTTTTATGAAACTAGTAATTATTTTTACATATTAAAAGAAACTTTTTTATTTGATTATATTTTTAACTCTTTAACAATTTTGTTATTTGTTATCTTTTTTACTTTTATTCTTGGAATTCTTTCTGCATATTTTGTATCTTTTTATGATTTTCCGTTATCCAACTTCTTTAGTTGGGCGTTAATCTTATCATTTGCAGTTCCTGGTTATATCTATGCATTCTCAATAATTGCTTTTTTTGAAAATTACGGTACAGCCTTCTCGTTATTAACATTTCTGTTTGGTGAGAATAATTATAATCCAATCATTCCTAAAATAGATGGATTAATTGGAGCTATTTTATCTATATCGTTCTCTTTGTTTCCTTACGTTTATGTATTAACAAGAGCATCATTTTATTATCAATCGAATAATTACATTGAAGTAGGAAAAAATCTGGGACTTTCGTCTAATGAAACTTTTTTTAGGATAGTTTTGCCATCTGCAAGACCAGCAATCATCGCAGGGTTAGCTTTAGTATCAATGGAATGTTTATCAGATTTTGGAACTGTATCATTTTTTAGTGTTAATACATTGACTACTGGTATTTATAATTCGTGGTTATCTTTTGATGATTTAAACTCCGCTAATCAGATATCTTTTATATTACTAATCTTCATTCTTTTACTTTTTTCGATAGAAATTTATTCAAGAAAAGAAGCAAGATATCATCAGCCAGGCAGGGGATTTAAGCCAATAAGCAAAATTAAATTGACTGGAAAAAAATCAATAATTCCAGTTTTAATTTGTACATTTATTTTCCTATTAAGCTTTATTTTTCCGGTTTCTCAGATGATATATTGGACAGTGAAATTTCCAAAATATATTCAAGATATAGATATTTTTAAAATAAACTTAAACACTTTAATGCTAGTAGGATTAGCTAGCGCGTTTATTGTAATTATTTCTTTATTTATTAATTATGGAAGTAGAATTTCAAAAAGCAAAATTCTAAATTATCTTACAACTTTTTCAATTTCAGGTTATGCGATACCAGGGGTTATCTTAGCAGTTGCTTTTATTACTTTCTTTTCAAATTTAAGTGATTTTTTAACAATCAATTTTGATTTTAAAAGTTCAAAAGGTTTATTTATTGGATCTATTTTTGGATTATTATTAGCTTATTTTATAAGATTTTTTTCATTATCTTTTAATGGAATAAAATCAAGTTATGAAAAAATTAATAATTCTATTGATGAAAGCGCCTATCTACTTGGTTACTCTAAGATTAATACATTTTGGAAAATTCATATTCCTTATCTAAGCACAAATATAATTTTGATAGTTTTATTGATTTCTCTAGAGATAATTAAAGAATTACCCATGACAATGATTTTAAGACCTTTTAATTTCGAAACATTTGCTACTCAGGCTTATATATATGCATCCCAAGATTTACTTGAAGCGGCTGCATTACCATCTCTTTTTTTAATATTTTGGTCTACAATTTTGATACTTCTATCATCTAGATATATACTTTCAAAAAAAAATTAATATAATCACCTTAATGACCAATAATTTTTTTGAGATTCAAAATGGTTATTTTACTGCAAGTGACAAAAATAAAGTAAATAACGTTAATCTAATCATAGAAAAACAGGGAGAGATTGTTTCTTTGTTGGGTCCTTCTGGAATAGGCAAAACTACTATACTTAGAACAATTGCCGGTTTACAAAAACTTAGCGAAGGTAAAATTAAACTTAGAGATAAAATTTTAGCCTCTGACAAAATTCATATCGAACCAGAAAAAAGGAATGTAGCTCTCTCTTTTCAAGATAATTCTCTTTTTCCTAATTATAAAGTAATTGACAATATAAACTTTGGAGAAAAAAGATCTAATGGCTTTGGCTCTAGTGTAGATGTAAAAGAAATAATTAGATTATTAAGAATTGAACCTATATTAGAAAAATACCCTCATCAAATAAGTGCCGGTGAGGCTCAACGAGTCTCATTAGCTAGATCGTTAATGTCTAAACCTGATCTGCTATTATTGGACGAACCGTTCTCAAATATAGATCAAAGCTTAAAGGAGGAAATTCAAGTATCAGTAAAAAAACTTTTAAAAAGAATAAATTTAACAACCATAATTGTAACACATGACTCATATGAAGCTTTTTCGATGGCTGATAAATGTGGAATTATTCTAGATCAAGAATTAAAGCAGTACGATATCCCTTATAATGTGCATCATGAACCTAACTCAATTGATGTTGCTAATTTTTTAAATAAAGGAATTTTTATCGATGTTCAGGTTGTAGATAGTGAATGTGCAGTACATAGATTAAAACATGATGAACTTGGAGAAATTAGAGGCAAATTATCAAATAATTTTCCATCTGGATCAAAAGTTAAATTACTTTTACAGCCTGAGGATTTAATACACGATGATCAAAGTAAACTAAAATTAGAAGTAGTAGATAGAAAATTTAGAGGTACTAATTTTATTTATACTTTAAAGACTAAAAAAGGTGAGCATTTACCAGTATTTGTTCACTCTCACCATATCCATCAACACGAGAAGTCGGAACAATTTGGTGTTAAGTCTCCGATTTATATTGACCACTTAGTATGTTTTTAAGTAAATATAATAGTTCAGCGCCCTTAGCTCAGCTGGATAGAGCATCGGTTTTCTAAACCGAGGGTCGTAGGTTCGAATCCTTCAGGGCGCGCCAATCAATATTATGATTAAAAACATTCTTATTACTGGAGGGGCTGGTTACATAGGCTCTCATGTTTCAGAAGTTTTAATTAAAAATAAAAAAAAAATTTTTATAACAGACAATTTGTCTACTGGTTACAGAAGACTTATTAATAAAAAAGCTAAATTCTTTAAGGTAGACATTCTTAAAAGTAAAAAAATTAGGGAAATAATTATAAAAAACAAAATAGATTCTGTCATACATTTAGCTGCTAATTTAATAATTGGAGAAGGTGAAAAATACCCAAAAAAATATTTCAAAAACAACGTTCTAGGAACTAAAAATTTATTAGAATCATGTAAAAATACAGGAGTAAAAAACTTAGTTTTTTCCTCAACGGCGGCTGTTTACAAAGACGGTCAATATAAAGTACATGAAAATTCTGTTATTAAGCCAAAAAGTGTTTACGGAAAAACAAAAATTAAAGCTGAAAAAATTATTAAAAAATTTTGTAAGAGAAATAAAATTAATTACTGTATTCTCAGATATTTCAATATTGCGGGATCAAGCCCTTCTGGAAAAATTGGATTAATAAATAAAAGTGACCATTTATTCAAAAATTTTTCTAGAGAAATTATCAAAAAAAGACCCATTCTTAAAATTTACGGAGGTAATTATGAAACAAAAGATGGATCTTGTATAAGAGACTTTATTCACGTTTCTGATATCGCGGAAATCCATTACAAAGTTTTGGAAAAGATAAATAATTTGAATAATTCTAAAATTCTTAATTGCGGTTATAACAAAGGTATTTCAGTTCTTGAAGTTGCAAAAGTATTTAAAAAACAAACTTCTAAAAAGGTAGAAATTTTAGTTTCAAAAAGGAGAAAAGGTGATCTAGTGAAAATTATTGCTACGAATAATAAGCTGAAGAAGTTTATTAAATGGAAACCAAAATTTAATAACTTAAATACAATAGTTAAAAGCTGCATCAGTTGGGAAAAAAGACAATAATGTCATCGAGTATACAAAACTCTTTTAGTGAATTTTGTAATAAAAATAAATTTGAGATTAATAAAAAACAAACAGAAATATTAAACAGTCTAGAAAAATTTATTTTTCCAAGGTATAAATTATTTAATTTTTTTTCTAAAAAAGAAGACCCTAGTTGTTTCTATCTTTATGGAAATGTTGGAGTTGGTAAAACTATGATAGCTAATTTTGTATACGATCAAATAAATATTAAAAAAACTAAATTTCATTTTAATGAATTCATGATAAATTTTCATGATTTTAGACATAAACAAAAAGATGATAATTCTATTTCTAAATTTGTAAAAAATCTCAAACAAAAATTCGATTTTTTATATTTAGATGAATTTCAAGTGACAAATATTGTAGATGCTATGATTTTAGGAAAATTATTTGAAAATATTTTTTTTAATAATATAAAGATTCTAATTACTACAAATACTAGATTAGTTGATTTATATAAAGATGGTTTGCAAAGGGAACAATTTATCCCTTTTATCAGTTTAATCGAAAAAAAATCAGTGCAAAAAGAATTATTCTTAGAAGATGATTACAGGCTTCAGAACCAAGACAATAGTCAGAGAATTTTTCACCCTTTGAATGAAAAAACCTTATTTAAAATTAATCAAAAATTTAGGATATTTACAAAAAATTTAAATAAAGAAGAAAAATCAATTAATACAAAAGGAAGAGTTTTCAAAATTAATAATTATTATGGTGGTTTAGCTAGATTTAATTTTAAAGAATTATGTGATCAAAACTTAGGGGCTGAAGATTATCTTAATATATCCCTGATATGTGAACACATTTTTATAGAAGAGGTACCAATATTTAATGAGTATAATTCTAATCAACAATTAAGATTTATTACATTAATAGATATTCTTTATGAAAAAAAAATAAGTCTTACACTTTCTATGGAGAGAGAACTAAGTAAAATTGGAACTTCTAAAAAACATTGTGAGATTTTTAAAAGAACCACGAGTAGACTTCACGAAATGACTAGGTCAAAATATTCTTAATTTTGGTTGTAAATACACACATTTAGTAATACAAAAAAATTGTATATCTATATATTGACCATCATTAAATTGAAGAAATAAAAAAATAAAATTATATTAAACTCGTTTTGAATTCTAAATTCAAAAATATTGTTAACAATAAAAAAAGGATATCTTAAATGATAAAATCTATTAAAACTTGGATTTTAGTTGGATTTACTTCTTTGCTATTGGTTGCTTGCGGCCAAGGTGGAAGTGGATCTGGTTCAAAAAAATCTAAAACTTTAGACAATACTAAGAAAGCTGGATTTGTGAAATGTGGAGTTTCACAAGGTCTACCTGGTTTTTCTAATGCTGATGCATCAGGAAACTGGTCTGGTATTGATGTGGATGTATGTAGAGCTGTTGCAGCTGCAGTGTTAGGTGATGCTGATAAAGTTAAATATACTCCATTAAGTGCCGCAGAGAGATTTACAGCTTTAACATCAGGTGAAATTGATGTTCTAGCACGTAACACAACTTGGACATTATCAAGAGATGCTGACATTGGTTTAACATTCGTTGGTGTTAATTTTTATGATGGACAAGGGTTCATGGTAAGAAAGAATTCTGGAATTAATTCTGTGAATGATTTCAAAGATGGTATATCTGCTTGTACAAATACAGGAACAACTACTGAGCTTAATATGAGAGACTTCTTTAACTCTAAAAATATTAAGTATGAACCAATTGCTTTTGAAAAGGCAGACGAAGTAGTTCAAGCTTATGATGCAGGAAGATGTGATACTTATACAACTGATAAATCTGGATTAGCTGCTCAAAGAACAAAATTGAGCGCACCAGATGATCATAAAGTATTACCTGAAACAATTTCTAAAGAACCATTGGGACCTGTTGTAAGACAAGGTGACTCAGTGTGGGAAGATATTGTAAGATGGTCTCTTAACACAATGATCGAAGCTGAAGAGTATGGTGTTAATTCATCAAACGCTTCAAGCCTGAAAGACTCTGACAACCCAGCTATCAAAAGATTAGTTGGCGCGGAAGGAGAATTAGGTGCTGCATTCGGTTTAGATAACGACTGGAGCTTAAGAATTATCGAGCAAGTTGGTAATTATGGGGAAAGCTATAAAAAACATATAGCTGATACTGGAATTCTACCAAATAGAGGTCCAAATGAATTATGGACTAAAGGTGGAATTCTTTACGTACCACCAGCAAGATAATTGCTAATAAAATTAAAAAGGGCTGGATTTATCTGGCCCTTTTTTTTACTCTCAATTTTAAAATGAATCTTAAAAAACTTAGCATTGAAAACAAAAAAATCAGAAATTTAATACCTCAAGCATTAACTATATTAGCTTTACTTTCAGTAATTTTTTATTTTGCGACAAATGCTCAAATCAACATGGGTAACAGAGGAATATCATTTGGTTTTGGTTTTTTAAGTCAAGAGGCATCATTTGATATAGCTTTTTCATTAATTGAGTTCGATGGATCTTACTCTTATGGAAGAGCCTTTTTAGTTGGGCTATTAAATACTATTTTAGTTTCAATTATAGGAATTTTCTTAGCAACAATTCTTGGTGTAATTGTAGGTGTTGCTAGATTATCTAATAATTATTTGATAGCTAAAACCGCAGAATGGTATGTAGAAATATTTAGAAATATTCCACTAATTTTACAAATATTTTTTTGGTATTTTGCAGCTCTTAGAGCATTACCTTCTCCAGAAAATGCAATAAATTTTTATGATGTATCTTATTTGACAATTAAAGGTTGGTATATTCCAAAGTTTGTTTGGATCAATTTTGATATATTTTGTTATTCGCTCATATTAGCTTTTATATCTATATATTTTTTAAATCGATATACAAAAAAACAGCGTGAAGAGTTTGGTAAAATTTTACCAACTTTTACATTATCTTTAGGGATTTTAATTTCGATACCTTTATTAAGTTTTTTATTACTAGGCGTATCTCTTTCTTTTGATTATCCAGAATTAAAACAACTATCTGAAACATCTTATACTTATGAAAATGGAGTTAGCATAATACCAGAATTAATAGCACTAGCTCTTGCACTATCTATGTATACGGCAACTTTTATAGCTGAGAATGTTAGAGCGGGAGTAATGGGTGTAGGTAAAGGTCAAAAAGAGGCTGCAGCGAGCATAGGATTGAACAAAGGCCAAATTCTTAAATTAGTAGTGATGCCTCAAGCATTAAGGATTATTATTCCTCCAACTACTAATCAATATTTAAATTTAACAAAAAACTCATCTTTAGCAGCGGCAATAGCATATCCAGACATGGTTTTAGTTTTTGCAAAAACTGCTTTAATGCAAACCGGAAGAGCGATTGAAATTATTTCAATTACAATGCTTACTTACTTATCTCTAAGTATATCGATATCTATATTAATGAACTGGTATAATAAAAAAATGGCTATCAAGGAAAAATAAATGATATTAAATAATTTAAAACCAACAAAAGATAAAATTAATACATTTTTACCCTTAGGAAGTATTTTTGTTATATTTGCCTTTTTAGACGTTTTGACAAATACTTTTTTAAATTACAATATTACAGGTTTTTTGCCTAAAACATTAAATTATTTTTTTCCATTATTATTAGGCTACTTCGGTCTTTATCTAATAAGAATAGAGTTCAGTGGTAATAGATTTTTAGACAAATTAAATAAAAATATTAACTCAAGTAATTTTAATGCTTTTTTAACTCTTCTAATATTATTCATAATTATCAAAGCAATTTCACCTTTGATGAATTGGTTAATTTTAGAGGCTAATTTTGCAGGTTCTTCAAAAGATGATTGTACTGGTAATGGAGCTTGTTGGGTATTTATAAAAGTATGGTTTAATAGACTAATGTATGGGCTTTATCCGGATGTAGAGCAATGGAGAGTTAATAGTGCCTTCTTATTGTTATTTGCTTTGGTTGGAATAGCCTTTTTCGTGCCTCAAAAAATTAAAAAATATTTTATCATTTTTTTACTTTTTGTTTATCCTTTTATTGGTATTAAGTTACTATCAGGCGGAAGCTTTGGATTAGTATATGTTGAAACCGCTGCATGGGGAGGTCTTTCATTAACTTTTATTATTTCTGCATTTGCAATCCTTTTCTGTTTTCCAATTGGTGTCTTTTTAGCATTAGGTAGAAGATCTTCATTGCCCGCTATAAGATATATTTCGATTGGTTTTATAGAACTTTGGAGAGGTGTACCTTTAATTACAGTTTTATTTATGGCAGCTGTAATGTTTCCAATGTTTTTACCAGATGGTACTTTTATTGATAAGCTAATTAGAGTTTTAATAGCGATCACTTTGTTTGAAGCTGCTTACATGGCAGAAGTTGTAAGAGGAGGATTACAAGCTTTACCAAAAGGTCAATATGAAGCTGCGAAGTCTTTAGGGATGGGATATTGGAGAATGAATGTTCTTATTATATTACCTCAAGCGCTTAAATTGGTAATACCTGGGATAGCAAATACTCTCCTGGCCTTAGTAAAAGATACACCTTTAATTTTTGTGGTTGGGTTGATGGAATTAGCTGGTATGATAGGTTTAGCAAAAACTAATCCAAAATGGCTTGGAATGGCCATGGAGGGATATGTTTTTGCTGGTTTAGTTTTTTGGATAATATGCTATGCAATGAGTAGATACAGTCAAAATTTAGAGAAAAAATTAAGCACCGAAAGATAATTATGGGAAAAATAATAGAGTTAAAAAAAGTTAATAAATGGTTTGATAAATTTCAGGTATTAAAAGATATCGATCTTGAAGTTGCTCCTCAAGAAAAAATAGTTATATGTGGTCCATCAGGGTCAGGAAAATCAACTTTAATTAGATGTATTAATAGATTAGAGGAGCACCAAGAAGGAAACATTATCGTTGATGGCACGGAACTAGCTGAGAACACAAAAAATATTGAAAAAATAAGAGCCGAAGTTGGAATGGTTTTTCAGCAGTTTAATTTGTTTCCTCATCTTTCTATTTTAGATAACTGTACTTTAGCACCAATCTGGGTAAAAAAATTACCTAAAAAAGAAGCTGAAGAGGTTGCAATGAAAAATTTAACTAGAGTTCAAATAGATGATCAAGCTCTGAAATTTCCTGGTCAGCTTTCAGGAGGTCAACAACAAAGAGCAGCGATAGCAAGAGCACTTTGTATGGAACCAAAAATCATGTTATTTGATGAACCTACTTCTGCATTAGATCCAGAAATGATTAAAGAAGTTTTAGATGTAATGGTCGATCTTGCAAAAGGTGGAATGACTATGATAGTAGTTACCCACGAAATGGGTTTTGCCAAAGAGGTCGCTGATTATATGATTTTTATGGATGAAGGAAAAATAGTTGAAAGAGCAAAAACAAAAGAGTTTTTTGAAAATCCAAAATCAGATCGAACTAAATTATTTTTAAGTCAGATTTTATAGCCATTTTGGGATTGGCAAATTTTTACTTTTTAAAAATTCTTTATTAAAAATTTTACTTGCGTATCTTTTTCCATGATCACAAAGTATTGTGACTATTGTTTTTCCAGGACCCATTTTTTTAGCAAGTTTAATAGCTCCTGCAATATTAATACCAGAAGATCCACCTAGTATAATTTTCTGCTTTTCGATTAAATCATAAACGATATCTAAAGCCTCTGTATCATTTGTTTGAAAAGCATCATCAACTAACGCTTTTTCAAAATTTTTAGTAATTCTTCCAGTACCAATACCTTCAGTTATCGAGCTACCAGAGCTTTCTAATTTATTATTCTTAATGTGAGAGAATAATGAAGAACCCATGGGATCAGATAAAGCAATCTTTACATTTTTATTCTTATTTTTTAATCCTATAGATACACCAGCTAAAGTCCCACCTGTCCCAACCGCACATGTAAAACCATCTACCGTACCAGCTGTTTGGTTCCAAATTTCTTCTGCAGTAGTTTTGATATGGGCTTCTGTATTAATAACGTTGTCAAACTGATTAGCCCAGTATACTCCATTCTTACTATATTTATTTAATTCTTCAGCAATCTGCTTTGATTGTTTGATGTAATTTTTTGGATTAGAATAAGGAACTGCATCAACTTCAATTAATTCAGCGCCTAATTTTTTGAGAGTTTCTTTTTTTTCGATTGATTGTGTGTTTGGAATAACTATTTTAAGTTTTAGACCATATTCTTTACACACTACAGCTAAACCTATGCCAGTATTTCCAGCTGTTCCCTCAACAATAGTGCCTCCTTTCGAAATAAGTTTTCTTTTAATTGCATCTTGAACAATAAATAATGCTGCTCTGTCTTTGACTGACTCTCCAGGATTAAAATATTCTGCCTTCCCATATATATTACAACCAGTCAATTCTGAGGCTTGTTTTAGTCTCACTAATGGTGTATTTCCAATTTGAGAAATTATTGAATTAGTTTCCATATCATTAAATATATGAAAAAATATTTACTTTCAATTGCTTTAATATTTATATCGCCTTTAGAAATTAATGCTCATGTAGATCATTATTCAAAATATAATTATCTTGAATATGAATTATTTAGAAACAACAAATCAATTGGTTATCACAAGTATAATTTTAAAAGAAATGGACCTGATTTAATTATAGATAATGAGGTTAGTTTTAAAATTAGAAAATTTGGAGTAGACCTTTATAAATATTATGCAAAAGGGGTAGAAAAATACAAAAATGGGATTTTTTCAGGTTTTAACTCAGAGACTAATCAAAATAAAAAAGAGAAATATGTTAATATTACGATCGATCCGAATGATAAAGCCTTAATTATTGATGGGTCATCCTTTAAAGGTAAGGTAGATAAAGATTTAATAATTGGTACGTGGTGGAATCATGAAATTGTTCAAAAAAAAGCTCAAATTAGCGCAGTTTCAGGAAGAATAATTAAACAAAATGTAGAATTTATAGGAAAAGAGGATGTAAAAATAGGTGATAAGGTTTACAAAACGCTTCGTTTTAATTTTAGTTCGTCCGACCCAAGTTTATCAAAAGATAAAAAACTAAATACAGATATTTGGTATGAAGAAAAAACTTTTTTGTGGGTCAAAGCAGCTTTCGACAAGACAGGATACTGGGAATATAGGCTAAAAAAAGTAAATTGATTTAAATATCCACTTTATTTTTTAGGTTTAGTCAATACTAAATATACGTTTTTTTTGCATTTTCGACCCCCTAAAAAAAATAATTATAGGTATTGCCAAAATGTCCAATTTGAGGTTTTATTATTAAAAAATTGGGGAGTTCGATGGAAGAAAATTTCAATATTCATTTAGGAAAAAAATTAAGAATGAGAAGACTATCTTTAGGATTAACTCAAACCAAAGTAGCACAAGCTATTAATGTTACTTTCCAACAGATTCAGAAATATGAGAAGGGTACAAATGGAGTTAGTTCAAATAGATTGATGCAATTATCTCAGTTTTTAAAAGTTCCAATTATTTATTTTTTCGAGGACTTTAAAGAATTTAAAGATGTAAGTACAAGTGAAGAGAACAACGATGATTTAAACTATTCTTTTTTAAGTAGAACATTCTCTTCTTTATCTAAGTCTCAAAAAGAAAAAATTTTACAAATTTTAAGTAATACGTCTAAATTTGAGAAAGTTGGTTAATTGGCTCCTCGGGCAGGACTCGAACCTGCGACCAATTGATTAACAGTCAACTGCTCTACCAACTGAGCTACCGAGGAATAATTGCGAACATACTTTTTTTAATAAAATAAAACAACTTATTTTTTTGGAGGCCACGCCCAGAATCGAACTGGGATAAAAGGATTTGCAATATTCTGGATTCACAATATCCGTTCTCTCTGGTACTCTCTGGTGCTCTTAAAAGATGAAATTCAGTCTTTTTTTAATTCAACTCCAAATAGTTATTATAAAAATAGGTAAAATCTTTTAGCTAAACCAGTCCCTACACCGGTCCCTGGAATAGATAATTTTGATATACTAAATTCATGAATTTTTCTCTTTTTTTTCTCATATCTATTTTTATATTTTTGAGTTCCGCAAATTCACATTCTGGAAGAACAAATTCTGAAGGATGTCATAAAAAGACAAGTAATAATACTTATCATTGTCATAATAGAAAATCTAATTATGAAAATAACTCATCAATCCAAAAATTTAAAGTAATAGACGGAGATACAGTTTCAATAAACAACATTTCAATTAGATTTTCAGGAATTGATGCACCAGAAAGTTACTACAGAGGTAAAACACAAAAATGTGTAAAAGAAAACACGATTGTGGAATGTGGTCGTTTATCTAAGGAATATTTAATAAAAATTATTGGAAACAAAAAAGTAAAATGTAAAATCGAGAAAAAACCAGATCAATATAATCGAAAATTAGGTGAGTGTTTTGTAAATAATAAAAGTTTATCTAGTTTGATGGTTAGAGGGGGTTATGCATTTGATTACCCAAAATATTCCAAAAAAAAATATTCAAAAGATCAAGAATTTGCAAAGTCTAATAAACTTGGACTCTGGAGTATGGAGTTTGAATTTCCATGGGTTTTTAGGAAAAATTCAAGAAATTAAATATATTTCACATCTTTCAAAAGATCAAAAAATCTGATTTAATTTTAAAAGGGAGAATAATGGACATATTAGAGGAGTATAGAGGTCAAAGCGATAGAACTATCTGTATTGTTGGAACTATTATACTTTCAACAAAAATATGTATGGTAGATGGTAAATTCTCATTGTATGAAAAAGATGAGATATTAAAAACTTTTCCCACTAATGATCCTAAAAAAAAGGAGACTATTTTAGATATTATAGATAAAGCCTCTAAAGATAAAAATGACGTAGTATATCATGCTGAGCGAATTAAAAAATTTGTTGATCCAGAACATGATAAATTTTTAGATTTTATTGTTGCAACTTTGATCAAATTTGCAAAATCAGATCACCATTTTGATGATAAAGAAAAAAAACTAATTTCAAAAGTTATAGATGTTTTCAATGATCATAAAAAACTTTCCTTATTACAAAAAATTAAAAAAAAGATGCGAGTTAATTAATGGAAAAAAATTTAGATAACATTTTTGATAGATTTTACCCTAGATCTCAAACAGTCCAACAAGGAATTTTTCTTCTTAAAACAGCATGGGCTGTCGAAATTTTATTGGCAACTATAGGATGTTTATTTGGAATTATTTTGATGTGGAAATTTACCGATGAGGAAGCCCAAGTAAGAAGTTTCTTGGGTATTTCTGGAGATGGTTTAATGATGGGTTTAATATTTTTTATGGTGGGTATAATTGAATTAACGAAAATCCCATTAGCTTCAGCAGTTTATTATAGTAGAACTTTTTATATTCGAACTATCTTTTTGATAGCTTTAATAGCTGTAAATATTTCTACTTTTGAAACAGTTGTGGCAGGTTTTGAGAGAATACAAAACCTAAGGACAAAAGATTTTAGATCATTATTAATTCAGAAAGACACTTTAGAAGATCAAATTTTAGAAAAAAGAATTAAAGTAGATGAAAAAAATTTGAATAATCAAATCGCTGATCTTCAATTAGCTAATGACAAAATCATTAATCAAATGCAAAAACTAGAAAATTCTGCAAAATCTAGAAAAAATTCAATAGAGGGGGCATCTTCACAAAGTGGAAGTGCGGAAAGTTTGCAAAGCCTTATAGACAGAGATGAAAAAGAAATACAGAGATTACAAAAAGATAATTTAGAGTCTCAAGCGATGCTTAAAGATACAGCTTGGTATAAAAAAGGATCAATAGATAGTTCAATTAAATTTAATAAGGAAAGAATAGATGAATTATCAAAAGAAATTAAAAATAATACCGATAAATTATCTACAGTTAAAAACTCAATGTCGAGAGACGTAAAAAATCAACTAGATTTAATAGATAGACAATTAAGTAGATCAATCAAACCATTGCAAGATAATTTAAGAAAAAATCAGCAACTTATAGATAAGTATAATGATGATTTAAATAACATAGCGGATAAAAACCGAGAAAATCTAAAAGAAATTAGTTCTATTCAAGAAGAAATTGATCAAATAGTAGAAAGAATAGACAGAGAAGGTCCTGACAATCAGGTTATACGAGTGGCTTCATGGTTTAAAAATTACTTTATAATAGATTATGAGCTCGAAAATAATAAAATTAATAGAGAGATTAATAATTTAGAAACTTCTAAGGTTTTTAATACCTTTTTCTTTTGGAGATTCAAAACAGATCGTACACAAAAAGAAATTGATGTAATTAATGATCAAATTTCAAGATTGAATGAGCAGAAATTAACAAATGAACAAAGAATTATTCAAGAAAGAGAAAAAGGTGCCACTAAAACAGTTTATTCTGATATCCCACAAGCTGCCTTAACTTTTGCTTTTTGGATTTGGTTTGGAGTTCTAAGTTTTATAGTATCAATTACTGGCACAATGTTAGCATTTGCTAGTCTTAATTTAAGAGACCCTCGAATGCACGATGATAGACAGAAAACTCAATTAAAAAGAAGGGGATTATTTTGGTGGTTTGTACGTTTATTATCAGCATGGACAAAAAATTTAAGAGTAAAAACTAGACAATTATTTAAACCTAATATCGTAGAAAAGAAAGTTGAGGTAGAGGTTGAAAAAATTGTAGAAAAAATTGTAGAAAAACCAGTGATACAAGAAAAGATAATTGAAAAAGAAATTGAAGTTCCAAAACAAATTGAAAAAAAAGTATTTGTCCATGTTCCATTTCCAACTGATGATCCGGAAGTAATCAAAAAAGGTCCCATGATTTATAATGATAAGGATAAGAAAAAATAATGTCAGAAATCACTGAAAGATTAACAAAAGGTGAGGAAAACGATTATCATCCAGTAAATCAATACATTGACGAACAAAGCAGACTTAGAAGAGCTAGAAGTTTCTGGATTAGAGCTAAATCGTGGGCATTATTAATAATTGCAATCGGCTTTCTATTTGTTTTATTAGCTTGGGCTTATTCTCTGCTTCACAAACACTACATTTTAAAAAGAGTAGGTGCAGTTCAAGAAAGAGTAATAGAGGAAAGAATAAACGAAGCAATTTCTATTGGAGGAATGTCTAAATCTGTTTCTGAAATTAGAATGCTTGGAGACAACCAATTAGCAATAGAAGAGCTGAGAAAAACAAAAAAAGCTTTAGAAAACGAACAAAATAAAAATAAAGAGCTAGCTCAAGAAATTGATAATACTTCAGAACAGATCAGTAAAGCTGCTGAAGAGTTAGAAAAATCTGTTGGAAAAGTAGATTCTTTTGAGTCTGAGAAGTTAGCATTACTAAAAAAACAACAAGAGCTTGAAAATCAAGTAGCTCAACTTAAAGAAGAGGGACAAGAAAGAGCAGAAACAATTAAAAAATTAGAAGAAATAAAAGAAAAAAATAAAAATGCGGTTCAAAATTATTATTTATTTAATGAAGAAATTGTGAAAGTGAGCAATAAAAACTTAAGAATAATGACACGATATCAGTTCAAAGATTTAAATGCTACGAGACCAATGTTTGTTGACTGCTATGTTGATTTTGTTAAACGAGCTAATTTGGACCTAGTGGACTTAAATCTTGGTACAATTGAAACTGATTTTAAGTTATCGAAAAAATATACAGATAGTGGATTTACCAAACAACAATTTGTAGATTTAAAACAAAATAATTGTAGATATCTAAATTAACACTTTTATTATAAGAAATTATGGGATTACCAGTCCCTAACCAGTCCCTGATGGGGATAAATTAGCTATTCGTATCCAAAATGATCGGTTTTACTGGAGGCCACGCCCAGAATCGAACTGGGATAAAAGGATTTGCAATCCTCTGCGTAACCATTCCGCCACGTGGCCCTTGATTTAGACAAAATCTTTAAACTTGTAATGATTTTAATCTATTTTTTTTATTATCGAATAAATATATCTTATTTTTTTGGAAGTAAATTGTAATTTTTTTATCTTTTATACTTTTAGCACTTTTTATTCTGATTTCTGTGTTATTTAAATGAGAATATATAATTTTTTCTGACCCTAAATTTTCAATTAAATCAACACTGATTTCAACTCTATATTCACTTTGATTTTCTAGAGAGATATCTTCAGGTCTAATACCCACATAAAGACCATCTTCAAAATTTAAATTTTCAAATTTAAAATCTATATTGAATAATTTAAATGTATTTTTGTTTAATATATCTTCAGTTTTAACTTTGAAAATATTCATTTTAGGATTACCAATGAATTCTGCAACAAAAATATTATTTGGATTATTGTAAATATCTTCAGGGCTTCCAAATTGTTCAATCTTTCCTTTATTCATAATGACAATTTTATCAGCTAAGGTCATTGCTTCAATTTGATCATGGGTTACATAAATAATATTGCTTTTAAGTTTTTTATGTAATTTTGAAATTTCAACTCTCATCTCCGACCTAAGTGCAGCATCAAGATTAGAAAGAGGCTCATCAAATAAAAATAATTTAGGGTTTCTAGTGATAGCTCTTCCAATTGCCACACGCTGTCTTTGACCTCCCGAAAGTTCCTTTGGTCTTCTATCCAAAAGTTCTTCAATTTTTAAAATTTTTGCAGCTTCATTTACTTTATCTAAAATATCGTTTTTTGAAATTTTTTCAGATTTAAGACCGAAAGAGATATTCTCAAAAACATTCATATGGGGATACAAAGCGTAGGATTGGAAAACCATCGCAATTTGTCTTTTTGAAGGTAATAAATCATTTAATAGATTGTTTTCTAAAAGTATTTTGCCTCTATCTATTTTTTCTAGTCCAGCTATCATTCTTAGTAGGGTTGATTTTCCGCAACCAGACGGACCTAAAAGAACAATAAATTTTCCTTTTTCAACCTCTAGGTTAAATTTACTAATTACATTATTTTTCCCGTATGATTTGTCTATATCTTCAAACTCTAAAAAGGGCATATTCTGTATATTATCATTTTAATAAAATTTTCAAACCTCGTATGCATTTTAATCATAGATATTTTTTCAACCTTATTGATAAACTTAAATCATTATTTAAATATTTAATAGGAGAAAAAATGAGAAAAATATTATCATTCATTTTTGCTTTAACTTTATTATCGTCTAATAGTTTTGCAGATATAACTTTTTGGACTACTGAAGTTCAACCAGCAAGAATGGAGAAACAAATGGAAATGGCTAAATCATTTGAGTCCAAGACTGGAATTAAAGTTGAAGTAATACCAGTGGAGGAAAAAGATTTAGGTTCTAGAGCTACTGCCGCCGCAGCTGCTGGAAATCTTCCAGATGTAATTTATCATACACTTCAATATGTTTTACCCTGGGCTGAAGCAGGTATACTTGATGTAAATGCAAACAATGATGTTGTTAAAAGTTTAGGAAAAAATACTTTTGCTCCAGGAGCGTTGAACATGGCAAAGAAGGGTGGAAAAATTGCTGCTGTGCCAGTTGACGGCTGGACACAAATGGTAGTTTATAGGAAAGACTTATTCAAACAAGCAGGTCTTGAACCACCGACAAGTTATGAAAATATTACTAAAGCTGTTAAAGTTCTTTCAGGTGGAGACATGTTTGGATTTGTAGCTGCAACTAAAACTGATGAAAACTTTATGAGCCAAGTTCTTGAACATGTTCTTTTAGCAAATGGTGTTAACTTTGTAAAAAAAGGAGGAACAAAAAAACAAGGAAAAGCTCTTAAAAACTCTTTAGAGTTTTATAAAGTTATAGCTAAAGCGAGTCCTCCAGGAGAATTATTCTGGAAACAATCAAGAGAGCTATACTTTGCTGGCAAAACACCAATGATAATTTGGTCACCGTTTATAATGGATGAGTTGGCTGGACTAAGAGATTCAGCTCCACCAACGATAAACAGCGATCCAACATCATCTGAACTTGCTTCTAAAACTGGTTTCATAACGAATTTTAGTGGACCAAATAACAAGAAAGGTGCTGCATGGGCAGATTTAAGATATTTTGGTATTACAGCTGACGCAGATACTGATGAAGCTAAAAAGTTTGTTGAGTATTCTATGGACGAAGGTTACACAAGTACGTTAGCAATCGCTCCTGAGGGTAAATTTCCAGTAAGAAGAGGAAATTCTTCAGATCCTGCTGCGTTTACAAAAGCTTGGAGTAAATTACCAGTTGGTGTAGATAGAAAAAAACCATTAACTGAACTTTATTCGCCCGATGTAATTAATAACATTGTTGCAGGATTAGATACCGCAAATAGATGGGGTGTAAAAGAAGGTGAGCTTTCAAGAGCATCAAAAATAATCAATGCTCAATTCTTGAATAGAATTACAAGAGAATACATTGATGACCAAATAACTGTTGATGAAGCGGTTAAAAAAATTAACGCAGAATTAGCAAAATTCTAGCAAATTTATTTCTTAAAAGCGGATAATAGGTTATTATCCGCTTTTAAATGAGTTCCATATTATCAAAAATAGAAAAAAGGACTGCATATATACTTCTTTTACCTGCTGTATGCTTGGTATTTGCAATAATTTTATTTCCAATTTTTGCGAACGTCTGGATTAGTTTTAAAGAAGTTGGACTTAAAGATATAAGAATTCCAGAGCCTAGGGCAAAAAAAATTGTAAAAAATATACAAGATAGTAATTCTGAATTAAAGATTATCTATAAATTAAGAAATAGTTCTTTAATCCAAGATATTAAAGAAGTTAGATTTTCAGATAAATTACCAAAAAATATTGAACCAGTAAATTTGGACAAAAGATGTGAATTTAAGTCACAAAAAGTCAAATGTTTTTTTGGAAATTGGGAGGCAGGCTATCGTGAAAATTTCGAAATTTTTGTCAAAGATATGAATAACAATGCTATTAACAGTAAATACGTTAAATCTAATAAGCCAGATTTGAATGGAAAATCAAATAATATTTTATTGACAACAGATTTTACTCTCAAAAATTTTAAAAATGTTTTTATTAATAACAATTTTTTTGAGCTTTTAATGACGACTTTTTACTTTACTTTTTTCGGAACACTTGGAGCTATTTTACTTGGCATATTCGCTGCTCAACTTGTAAATCAAAAATTTTATGGAAGAACTTTTATGCGTAGTATACTTCTTTTTCCTTATGTAGGTCCCGTGGTTGCTTTGGCTTATACCTGGACTTTACTCTTAGATCCTAATAGCGGCATAATAAATTCTCTTCTAGTTAATTATGAAGTGATCGAAAAGCCTATAAATTTACTAGGACAAAAGTATTTGATTGTTAATATTTTAGGATTTGAGTTGAAACTTAGATTAGCATTAACAACAGTGATATTTTTTGAGATCTGGCGATATTTTCCTTTAGCTTTTTTATTTATATTAGCTAGACTACAAGCTATTCCAAAGGATCTTTATGAGGCTGCAGATGTTGATGGTGCTGGGCCCTTTAGAAAATTTTTTTATATTACTCTTCCACAAATTACAGCGATTTTATCAATATTATTTATGATTAGATTTATTTGGAACTTTAATAAGTTTGAAGATATATTTTTATTAACAGGCGGTGCTTCAGGTACTTTAACGTTACCAATAAGTGTATATCAACAAGGATTTGCAGTATCAAATATTGGCATGGGCTCAGCAGTTTCAATAGTAATCGTATTATTATTGATAACTTTCATGATTATTTATTTCAAATTAATTGGAAAAAAGGCTAATGAAATTTAAATCTTTAATAATAACTTTGCTTGCATCATCAATTTTTCTTACAATAATAATTTGTATATGGAAAATATTGGCAACTTTGCAAGGTTTAAGTTTTACAAATCTTAACTTTAATCTAAATCTATTATTATCAATCGGATTAGTTATAACTTGTGTATTTATTGGGAAAAAGTTCAATCATAACTTAAAAATTTTTTTATTATCCTTATTATTTACAATTTTATATACATTTTTAAATGAAAACTCCCCTATATGGTTTTCATTAGGTATTTTTTTACTAATTTTATTTTTTACAAATAAATTGAAAAAATACGATTTAAAATATTTAAATCAGGATTTTATATACGAAAAAATTGTGTTTGAGTTTTTATCTTTATTTGCAATAGTATTTTTTGCATTAGTTATATTATTTCCTTTTTACATAATGTTTGTTACCAGCTTTAAAACACAAACTGCTCTATTGATTAACCCGATTGATCTAAGTATTGATTTTTCAAAAAATATTTTTGAGATATTCAAATCTTATTTTGTCATTTTCAAAACATATGATTTTGGAAGATATATTCTTACAAGCTCGTATGTATCAGTTGGAACCGTTTTAATAACCTTATTATTTGCTGTCCCCGCAGCTTACGCTGTTGCAAGATTAAATTTCTTTGGCAAAACATTTCTTTCAACATCAATATTGATAATTTATATGTTTCCAGCAATAGTATTAGTAATTCCTTTATACACTGTTTTTAGTCAACTAGGTTTGAGGAATTCTGTAGAAGGCCTACTAATAGTTTACACAGCAACCACTTTACCAGTAGCTATATATATGCTTCAAGGATACTTTAAAAGCATACCTAAAGAAATCGAAGAGGCGGGACTTATAGATGGACAAAATTGGTTTGGAATAATTCTGAAAATAATAATTCCTCTTAGTTTACCTGCTATAGCTTCAGTATCGTTATATGTATTTATGATAGCTTGGAATGAATTTTTATTTTCTCTTATGTTTTTAGATAATCCAAAAACATTTACATTATCTAGAGCAATAAATCATTTGACTGGTGATGCCGAAACTCCACGGCAATATCTAATGGCTGGATCCGTGGTGGTAACTTTACCAATACTTTTAATATTCATATATTTTGAAAAATATTTAGTAAGCGGTTTAACAGCTGGCAGTGTTAAAGAATAATGAATTGCACAATCAAAGAAGCAAAGAAAACCTTAATAAATAACAGAAGATTAAATTACACTTTACCTACTAATACTAAACTTTATCCAGCTCAATGGAATTGGGACTCAGCATTTATTGCATTAGGATATTCTAATTTCAATTTAAACTATTCATTTAAAGAACTTGAAACTCTGATTTCAGGACAATGGGATGACGGAATGATACCACACATTCTTTTCCATATTAAAGATTTAAATTATACTCCTAATTATAAAGCTTGGAATTGTGGTAAAAAAGTTTCCTCATCTGGAATAACTCAACCACCAATTTTGGTAAGCATTTTAAGGATAATATTTGAAAGACAAAAATTTTCAAAAAAGGAGATAAAAAAATTTCAGCCTTTGATTTTAAAGATTAAAAGATATTTAGAATGGTTTATTAGATACAGAGATCCTAAAAGAACCGGTTTAATTTCTATACTTCACCCATGGGAAAGTGGTTATGATAATTCTCCTTTGTGGGATAAATCAATGAGTAAGATTAAAATAGAATCAAATCTTAGTTACAAGAGAAAGGATAATAAAATTGTCGAAAAAAGCCAAAGGCCTTTGAAAATCGATTATGATAGATATGTAACTATTAAAAATCATTTAAAGGAAATGAATTATGATCCAAAAAAATTATACTTCAAATCAAAATTTAATGTTGTAGATGTTGGATTTAATTCACTTTTTTTAAAAGCTTTAAAAGATATGGATTTTTTACTTAGATGTATAGATAAAACAAATTCTTCCATAAAAAAATATATTCTTTTAAATGAGAGTAAGCTTATAAAATTATTCGACTCAAAAAAAATGACATTTAAAAATAAAGATATAAGAAATAATAGTTCAATAGTCATACCTTCAATAACTAATTTTTTTATGTTATTTGCAGATTTAAATAATAATTCAATTAATAAATCATTAATAAAAAGTTTAAAAAGATATGATAAAAATAATAAATATCTTTTTCCTTCAATAAATTCTAAACATAAATCTTTTGAAGAAAAAAGATACTGGAGAGGGCCAGTATGGGTTAATTGCAATTGGATTCTATATCAAGGCTTAAAAAATAAAGATAAAAAGTTCGCAGAAACCATAAGAAAAAAGACCTTAAATTTAGTTGAAAAGAAAAAATTTCGAGAATATTACAGTTGTAGGTCAGGTTTAGGAATGGGTGCTAAAAATTTTTCTTGGACTGCTGCCTTATATCTAGATTTAAAACTTAATAGTTATTGAAATCTGATATATATCTTTAGATATCAAAAAAATGGAATTTAAAAAATATAATCATAGCAAAGAAGAAGAAAAAATCTCAAATTTTTGGATCAAAAAAGGCTTATTCAAACCAAAAAAGAGCAAATCAAAAAAAAAATTTTCTATAGTAATTCCTCCACCTAATGTAACTGGCAGATTACACATGGGACATGCTCTTAACAATAGTCTCCAAGATGTTTTAGTTAGATTTAATAGAATGAAAGGCTTCGAAACTCTTTGGCAACCAGGAACAGACCATGCTGGAATTGCAACACAAGCAGTTGTTGAAAATAACCTTTTAAAAGAAGGAATTAAAAAAAATGATTTGGGAAGAGAAAAATTTATTAAAAAGATATGGGATTGGAAAGAGGAGTCTGGTGGAATAATTTTAGATCAACTTAAGAAATTAGGTTGTTCTTGTGATTGGTCTAGAACCAGGTTCACCATGGACAAGGATCTTTCTAAAGCCGTAATTAAAGTTTTTGTTGATCTTTATAAAAACAAGCTGATTTACAAGGACAAAAAATTAGTCAACTGGGATACTAAACTTCAAACTGCTATTTCCGACTTGGAAGTAAACCAAAAAGATGTTCAATCTCAATTATATTACATAGATTATACGATAGAGAACTCAGATCAAAAAATCACTATTGCCACTACTAGACCAGAGACAATGATGGGAGATACCGCAGTTGCTGTAAATCCAAAGGATAAAAGATATGTAAATTTGGTTGGAAAAAATGTCCTTATCCCAATTGTTAATAGGACTGTCAAAATTATTTCTGACAATTACGCTGATCCAGAACAAGGTTCAGGAGCTGTAAAAATTACACCAGCACATGATTTCAATGATTATGAGGTAGGCAAGAGAAATAAATTAGAAATAATAAACATTTTTGAAATGAATGGGAAAATAAACAAAAATGGGATTAAAGAGTTTCATGGTTTAGACAGGTTTGAAGCAAGAAAACTTATAATTAAAAAATTAAAGGAAATAGGTTCTCTAGTAAAAATTGAAAATATTAAAAATAAAGTTCCATATGGAGATAGATCAAACACTATAAT
The DNA here is from genome assembly GCA_902617025.1 of uncultured Pelagibacteraceae bacterium. GTDB lineage: Bacteria > Pseudomonadota > Alphaproteobacteria > Pelagibacterales > Pelagibacteraceae > Pelagilacustribacter. The sequence goes on from CACMVB010000001.1 coordinate 25,906, forward strand.
TGAACCCCTCTTAACAGAGCAATGGTTCGTTGATGCAAAAAAATTATCCAAAAAACCAATTAAGATAGTTAAAGAGGGCAAAACTACTTTTTTTCCAAACAATTGGTCAAAAACATTTTTTCAATGGATGAATAATATTGAGCCTTGGTGTATATCTCGACAGATTTGGTGGGGTCATAGAATACCTGCTTGGTATGATGAAAATGGAAATATTTTCGTTGCTGAAAATGAAAAAGGTGCAGCAAAGCTAGCAAAGAAAAGAAATAGAAATAATCAATTTAAGTTAAGACAGGAAACAGATGTTTTAGATACCTGGTTTTCATCAGCTCTATGGCCTTTCGCAACTCTTGGATGGCCAAGCAAAACTAAAGAGCTTAATAAATTTTATCCAACTTCAGTTCTTGTTACTGGATTTGATATAATTTTCTTTTGGGTAGCAAGGATGTTGATGATGGGAAATTATTTCAGAAAAAATACACCTTTTCAAAAAGTATATGTTCATGCATTAGTAAGAGATGAAAAGGGGCAGAAAATGTCAAAGTCAAAAGGTAATGTAATTGATCCATTAGATTTAATAAATGAATATGGAGCAGATAGTTTAAGGTTTACTTTAATTTCGATGGCCTCTCCAGGACGAGATGTAAAATTATCAAAAGATAGAGTTACTGGAAATAGAAACTTTATAACAAAAATTTGGAGCGCAAATAATTTTTTAAAACTAAATAATTGTAAATTGGATAAAAAGATAAATTTGACCTCAATCAAACTTCCAATAAATCATTGGATTTATAATGAATTTATAAAATCACAAAATTTAATAACTAAAAATATTGAAATATTTAGGTTTGATGAGGCTGCTAGGTACGCATATCAATTTGTTTGGCATTCTTATTGCGACTGGTATTTAGAGTTCTTAAAACCAATTCTAAATTCAAAAAATAAAATTGAGATAAAAGAGGCTAAGACTTTCTCATCATTTATGATGGCAAATATTCTTAGAATTCTTCATCCGTTTATCCCTTTTTTCACTGAGAACTTGTGGTCTTTAAATGCTTATAAAAAGATTTTTAATGATTATTTAATTTGTTCTAGTTGGCCAGATTTAAAGATAATTAATAAATTCAATAAAAATCAAAATAATATAAATGATTTAATCGAAATAATTTCTAACATTAGATCTACTAAAGCAGAGTTAAAAATTACACCAAAATTATATTGTGATATATTTTTTGATGATAAATCAGGGAAATTAAAAAAATTGGTACACAAAAATATAAATTTGGTAAAACAGGTTGGTAGAGTAAATAATGTCCTTACAACAAAGATAAGAGATAAAAATTCAATAGATATTTTGGTTCTTAAGGAAAAACTTTCATTAAATTTTAATGAGGATGTAAATTTAAGATCTCAAAAAGAGAGAATTTTACAAAAAATTGAGACAATCAATAAACAAATTACTACTTTAAATAATAAGCTTAAAAATAAGGCTTATGTGACAAAAGCACCTAAAGAAATAGTACAAAATGATAAAAATTTAGTTAAAGAATTAACTATTGAAGATGGAAAATTAAGAAGTATTGTGTCTAGTATTAATTAAATGTCTAAAATTGATAAAAAAAAACTACCTAGTCGTCATACATCTTTGGGCCCAGATAGAGCTCCACATAGATCTTTTTACTATGCAATGGGAGAAACCGAACAGGATGTGGCGAAACCGTTTGTTGGAGTAGTATCAACTTGGAATGAAGCCGCACCTTGCAATACAGCTTTAATGCGACAGGCACAATCAGTTAAAAAAGGAGTAAAACGATCTGGTGGAACTCCAAGAGAATTTTGCACGATAACTGTAACAGATGGTATTGCCATGGGTCATGAAGGAATGAAATCATCGTTAATTTCCAGAGAAGTAATAGCCGACTCAGCAGAACTGACTGTGAGAGGACATTGTTATGATGCACTAGTTGGTATCGCTGGATGCGATAAATCTCTTCCAGGCTTGATGATGTCTATGTTAAGATTAAATGTTCCTAGTGTGTTTATTTATGGTGGATCAATTTTGCCAGGAAAATTTAAAGGAAAAGATGTTACCGTTGTAGATGTTTTTGAAGCAGTAGGTAAACATTCCTCAGGCAAAATGTCTTCTGAAGAATTAAGAGAATTGGAATTAGTAGCTTGTCCAAGTGCTGGAGCTTGTGGAGGTCAATTTACAGCTAATACTATGGCGTGTGTATCGGAAGCGATAGGGTTGGCTTTACCTTATTCAGCTGGTACACCAGCACCTTATGAGGAAAGAGATAAATATGCTTATGAAAGTGGTCAAGCAGTTATGAATTTATTAGAAAAAAAAATTAAGCCAAGAGAAATAGTAACTAAAAAATCTTTAGAAAACGCAGCAACTATTGTGGCTGCTACTGGAGGGTCCACTAATGCAGCCCTTCATTTACCTGCACTAGCTAATGAGATAGGAGTAAAATTTGATTTAATGGACGTAGCAAAAATATTTAAAAAAACTCCTTATCTTGCTGATTTAAAACCCGGAGGAAAATACGTTGCAAAAGATATGTGGGAAGCAGGCGGTGTTCCTATGTTATTAAAAACCTTATTTGACGGTGGTTATATTCATGGTGAGTGTATGACAGTTACAGGTAAAACTATGAAAGAAAATTTAGCTAACATTAAGTTTAATATTAATCAAAAAGTTTTAAGAGAGTATAATAATCCACTTTCTCCAGACGGGGGAGTAGTTGGATTAAAAGGTAATCTAGCACCAGACGGAGCAATTGTAAAAATTGCAGGATTAAAAAAATTACAATTTACAGGTAAAGCTAGGTGTTTTGATAATGAGGAGGATGCAATGAAAGCAGTACAGACAAAAAAATATAAAGATGGTGATGTAATAATAATTAGATACGAAGGTCCAAAAGGCGGACCAGGAATGAGGGAAATGCTTTCAACTACTGGAGCTATTTATGGACAAGGCAAAGGTGAAAAAGTTGCACTTATAACTGATGGAAGGTTTTCAGGAGCTACTAGAGGTTTCTGTGTTGGTCACGTTGGTCCAGAAGCTGCAATGGGCGGCCCAATCGCACTTCTTAAAAATGGAGACGTAATAGATATAGACGCAAAAAAAGGATCAATTAATGTTAGGCTCACAAGCGCTCAATTAAAATCTAGAAGAAAAAAATGGAAAGAAAAAAAATCAAGCTTTGGATCAGGAACAATTTGGAAATATGCTCAAACAGTAGGACCAGCTTATCTCGGTGCTCCAACACATCCAGGTAAGAAAAAAGAAGTTAAAGAATATTCGAAAATTTAATGAAAATACGTCCAGTAATTTTATGTGGCGGTTCTGGCACAAGGCTTTGGTCTAATAAAAAACATCATCAACCAAAGCAGTTTATTGATTTTGGAAATTGGACGTTATTCGGAAAAACTTTAGAAAGAATAAAAAATTCTATTTTTGATCATCCAATAATAAGCACCAATAAAAAATATTTAAGAGAAATTAAAAAACATTTAAAATTAAAAGGTTTTAGGAAATATAAAATTATTCTTGAACCAGCGAAAAGAAATACTGCTCCTGCTATACTCAGTTCAGCATTAATAAAAGAAATACCTGAGAACCAACCATTAATTTTTTTAACATCGGATCATTTAATTGAAAAAACTAACTTATTTAATAAATCTATTAAAAAACATCAAAAATATTTGACGGATAAAAACATCTTTATATTTGGCATTAAGCCATCTTACCCTTCATCTGATTTTGGTTATTTTTTAACAAATCGGGTTAAGAACATATATAAGGTTTCAAAATTTATTGAAAAACCAAACTTAGAAAAAGCAAAAAAAATAATTAAAAGAAATGCTTATTTAAATTCAGGAATGTTTTTCCTTACAAAAAAATCAATAATTTATAACTTTAAGAAGTATCAAAACAAAAACTTTAGCTGTTGTTTAAATTCTGTAAACAAATCAAAATTTAAAAATAATGTTTATTATCTTAATAAAAGTGACTTTTTAAAATGTAATACAATTTCTTTTGATTATGCAATATTGGAAAAATCAAAAGATATAAATGCTATAAATTTAAATATACCTTGGTCTGATCTAGGTAGCTGGAAAGAAATCTGCAAAATCTACGATAAATCAAAGGCTAAATATCAAAAAAAGAAAAATATTTTTTACAGACCTTGGGGCAGCTATACAAATTTGTACAACGGTAAAAATTTTTTAATTAAAGAACTTTATATAAAACCTAAAGGAGTTTTAAGTCTTCAAAAGCATTTTCATCGCTCTGAACATTGGGTTGTAACTCAAGGAACTCCAAAAATAACTTTGAATAGAAAAAAATTTTTCTTAAAATCTAATGAAACTATTTTTATACCGGTTAAATCTATTCACAGAATAGAAAATCCATATAAAAAACCGGTAAAAATAATTGAAGCTCAATTAGGATCAATTTTAAAAGAAACTGATATAGTTAGATACCATGATATTTACGGTAGAATTAAATAATTTCAAGTTCGATTGGTGTGTGATCAGATGGTTTTTCTTTGGACCTTGGCTTTTTATTTATATTAATTGATTTGATATTTTCGATTAAACTGTTTGAAAGTAAAAAATGATCTATTCTCATACCATAATTTTTTTGCCAGGAACCTGCAAAGTAGTCCCAAAATGTATACTCTTGTTTTGTTTTATTTAAAAATCTATAAACATCTTTAAAACCTAAATTTATTAATTCTCTAAATTTTTTTCTTATTTCCAATCTTCCTAAAGCATCGTTTTCATATCTTTTAAAATCATGAACATCTATTTCTTCAGGAATAATATTAAAATCTCCTGCGATAAGAATATTTGAGTTTTTTTGAATTTTTTTTTTTACATTTAATATAAATTTTTTTAACCACTCTTTTTTATATTCATATTTTTCTGTATCTACAGGATTTCCATTAGGAACATAAATATTTATAAGTTCTATCTTTTTCTTTTTAAATCTTAACTTAGCAGTTATAATTCTAGATTGCTTTAAATCATCTTTAATAAAGCTATTATTAATTTTCTCTAATTCTTGTTTAGAAATAATAGCAACACCATTGTAACTTTTTTGACCAAAAACATAAGAATTATATCCAATATTTTTAAAATCTTCATAAGGAAAACTCATATCTTGAGTTTTAATTTCTTGGAGTAATAAGATATCAGGATTTGATTTTTTGATATAATCAACAATATTAGTAATTCTTGCTCTGACTGAATTCACGTTCCATGAAATTATTTTCATTAAACTGAGAAAGATAGGCCACAACCACACGAAGCCGAAGCTTTAGGGTTTTTTATTGAAAAAGTCTCACCAATCATCTCTTTTTTAAAATCTACTACTGATCCAGCAATGATATCAAGTGATTGTCTATCAATTACAGTTTTATCAAACAAAATGTCATCTTTTTCTACTTTGTCATCAAAGCTAAAATTATATTTAAATCCAGAGCATCCGCCGCCTTGAACAGCAATTCTGAAATATTTTTTTTCATCACTTTTAGTGATTTTCTCTATTTGGCTTTTTGCACTATCAGTAAATTCTAATTTTTTTTCCATAATTATTTAGTATATAATCTATATAGTAAGCATGCAAAAAAATTCAATCCAAACATTATCTAGATTAGCTGTTCCATTAAAGACAAAGGGAAGGTTTTTTAAAGAACAAAAAACAAACTTTAGATCTGATTTTCAAAGAGATAGAGATAGAATAATTCATTCAACAGCTTTTCGACGGCTCAAGCATAAAACACAAGTATTTGTTAATACAACCGGTGATCACTTTAGAACTAGAATCACTCATTCACTAGAGGTAGCTCAGATAGCACGAACTTTATCTAAGTTTTTTAATCTAAACGAGGATTTATGTGAAACTTTAAGCTTAGCCCATGATTTGGGCCACACACCTTTTGGCCATGCGGGCGAGGAAGCGCTTAACGACTGCATGAAAAAATTTGGAGGATTTGATCATAACATACAAACGTTAAGAGTTGCTTTATTTTTAGAAAATAGATACTACGATTTTAAAGGTTTGAATCTAACATTAGAAACGTTAGATGGACTGATTAAGCACAATGGTCCGATTAAAAATTTAAAAAAATTTAAAAAAATTTTGGGAATAAAATATTTTAAAAATAAAATTAAATTTACCTCAAGTCCATCATTAGAGGCACAATTGGCATCAATATCAGACGATATAGCTTATAACAGTCACGATCTAGAAGATGGTTTAAAATCAAATTTATTCTATCTTAGCGATTTAAAAAATATTCCAATTTTAAACAAAATTGTTTTTAAACATACAAAAAAAATAAAAAACCACTCAATAGACTTGGTTATAAGACAAATTGTGCGAGAAATAATTAATGAAATGGTTAAAGATTTAATTATAACAACCCAAAAGAATATTAAGAAAAATAAAGTAAAAAATTTAAATGATGTTTTGAAATCTAAGTACCCAATTGTAGATTTTTCAAATAAAATGAGGAAATTTGATAAAAAGATAAAAAAATTTTTAAGAAAAAATATGTACTATCACAAGAATGTTAAATCAAATACAAATCAAGGTAAAAAAATTATTAAAAAATTATTTTTATCTATAAGAAAAAATCCAAATAAATATTTAAATGTGAGTAAGTACGATAAAACAAACGTTGCTAGATCGATTTGTGATTTTATTGCTGGCATGACTGATAGATATGCAATAAATCTATATAATAAGATTAAATGAATATATTTGAAAATTATTTATCCATAATTAACAAGATTATTTTAGACAATAAAAAAATTTTAAATCTTTCCACCTTAGAAGGTCTAGAAAACTTAAATTTAGAAGTTCCTCCAGAACATTTTAATTATGACTTATCTTCAAATGTTTCACTAGTTTTAGCAAAAAAAAATAAATTAAATCCAATAAGTTTAGCAGAACATATAAAAGATTTATTATTACAAAAAATTGACCATTTTGAAAAAATTGAAATTGCTGGCCCAGGTTTTTTAAATATAAAACTCTCAAAAAAAGGATTAATTGATAACATTAATGATATATTAAAAGATAAAGAGACTTATGGATCAAAAAAATCAAATAAGTCTTATAACATAGAATTTGTCTCTGCCAATCCTACGGGCCCTATGCATATAGGTCACTGTAGAGGAGCAGTTTTTGGTGATGTTTTATCAAACTTATTATTATTTAATGGTAATAAAGTAATTAGAGAATACTATATAAATGATTACGGCAATCAAATACATAACTTTGTAAAGTCAGTTTATCTGAGAATAAGGGAAATTAAATTTAAAGAAGAGTTCATTTCAAATGAAAATTTATATCCTGGTAATTATATTAAAGAAATAGCTAGCAATATAATTAAAAATAATAAACATATTGATGTTGAAAATTTAGATAGTTGTTTCGAAGAATTAAAAAAACTTTCCATACAGGGATCAATGAATTTGATAAAAGATGATCTAAAAAAACTTGGCATTAAACATGATAATTTTTTTTCAGAGTCTGAGATAGTAAAAAAGGATTTAGTTAATAAGTCTATAAAAATTCTTAAAACAAATGATTATGTAGAAGAGGGTTACCTACCCCCCCCAAAAGGTGAAATACCAAAAGAGTGGAAAAAAACAAAAAGACTAGTTTTTAAATCAACACTATTTGGAGATGATACAGATAGAGCATTACAAAAAGATGATGGATCATGGACATATTTTGCAAACGATATCGCATATCACTCAGATAAGATTAATAGAAAATATAATAATTTAATAAATATTCTTGGAGCAGATCATACAGGATATATAAAAAGAATTACTGCTGCTGTGTCTGCTTTATCTAATAAAAAAATTAAACTGGATTGTAAAGTTTGTCAATTAGTGAAACTCTATAAAAATGGTCAACCATTTAAGATGTCTAAAAGAGCAGGTGATTTTATCTCTGCACAAGATTTATTGAATGAAGTTAGCAAAGACTCAATTCGATTTATGATGTTAAATAGAAGTAACGATGTAGAGCTTGATTTCGATTTTGAAAAAGTTAAAGAAAAAACAAAAGACAATCCAGTTTTTTATGTTCAATATGCATATGCTAGGATTAATTCAATTGCAAGGACACTTAAAATTAATTTGAAAAATCATATTTCAATAAATTCCAAAACATTTAAACCAAATGATTACGAGGAAAAAATACTAAGAAAAATCTTTGAATGGCCTAAAATAATAGAGTCGGCAGCAAATAAATTTGAACCACATAAAATCCCTTTTTATTTGTACGAGCTCTCAACTTTATTTCATTCTTATTGGAGCAAAGGCAATGAAGATATTAATTATAGATTTATACAAAATGGTAAAATAAAAAAAGAGGATTCGTTAGCTTTTATTTGTCTTATTGCTGTAGTAATCAAAAATGGAATGAATATCCTTGGAGTTTCACTTCCTGAAAAAATGTAATGTATAAATTTTTTAATACACTTATGTTTCTAACAATAATTTTTTTTGTACTGTTTGTTTATAAGCACTATTCTTCATCCAAAATTGTCAATGCTAAAAACTTTAATCGTTTAAATATTGACGAAATTTTGAAAAATAAAGTTCAAAATTTGCCAATTTTAGTGAATGATACTAATAATGTAATAGAATTTAATGATTCTTTTGATGAAGAAATAAATAGTAATAAGAAAAGAAGTTTTTGGGACTTATTAAAAAATAGATGAGATGCAAAGCTCTAATTATAAGTTTAAAAGGAACAAAATTAACAAAGAGAGAAGAAATCCTTTTAGCACAAGAAAAACCTTGGGGAGTAATATTATTTAAAAGAAATTTAAAATCTTTTATCCAAATTAAAAACCTGACGAGTAAAATTAAAAGACTTACCAAAAATAAAAATTTTCCAATATTAATTGATGAGGAAGGCAAGGAAGTTACTAGGTTAAAAGAATTAATAAATCACAATGTTTCTGCAAATTTTTTTGGAGAATTGTTTTATAAAAATAAGCATTTTTGTTTAAAACTTTTTAAACATTATATTAATTCATTGAGTTTAACTCTAAAAAACCTTGGTATTAATATAAATACTATTCCAGTTCTTGATATATTAAGGAACAATACAAATAAAGTAATTGGTAATAGAAGTTTTTCAAAAGATAAAAAAATAGTTAAAGAACTAGGATTAGCAACCTTAAAAAATTTACATAAGAATAAAATTTCAGGAGTTATTAAACATATTCCAGGCCATGGAGCTTCTAATTTAGACAGTCATAAAATATTACCAAAAATATCTTTAAGTCCAAAAAAACTAAATAATATTGATTTTCATCCATTTAAAATATCTGGAGCTAAATTAGCAATGACTGCTCACATTTTATACATGAATCTGGATAATAAAAATCCTGTTACATTTTCAAGAAAAATTATAAAAAATGTTATCAGAAAAAAATTAAAATTTAAGGGTATACTATTATCTGATGATATATCTATGAAAGCCTTAAAATATGATTTAGTTACAAATGCGATGAAATCAATCGATGCTGGTTGTAATCTTGTATTATATTGTTCAGGGAACATTAATGACAACTTTAAATTGATCAAATCATTACCGTATATTGATAAATTTACCGCAAAAAAAACATCAGAATTTTATAAATTTTTAAGGTAAAATTAAAAATGGAATCAAATAATGTAAATCAAATTTCTGTTGATATTCCAAATTATAATGGACCATTAGAGATTTTGCTTGATTTAGCTAAAACTCAAAAAGTAAATTTGGCTGAAATTTCCATAACTAAACTCGCAGATCAATTTTTAGAATTTATAAAGAAAAATGAAAATCTAAACTTAGAAACTGCATCTGAATTTCTGTTAATGGCTACTTGGTTAGCTTATTTAAAATCTAAACTATTATTGCCTGAAGAAGACGATGATAATTTTAAAGCACTTGAGGTAGCTGAAAAATTAAAGCTACAATTAAAAAAACTAGAGTTAATTAGAATTTTATCTGATCAAATGTTGCAAAAAAAAAGATTGGGTGTTCATATTTTTTCAAGAGGCATGAAAGGAGGAATAAGATCAATCAATACACCAATTTATGACGTCTCACTTTATGAATTACTTAAAACTTATTCTAATATTCAAATGCAAAAAACTTTTCAAAATATTAGTATTCCTAGATTACCTGTTTTAACGACTGAGGAGGGAATAAAATTAATAAGAAATAATCTAGATAAAATAATTGAATGGAAAAATATTATAGAATTGATTCCAAAATTTTACTTAGAAAAAAAAATGAAAAGAACCGGTATAACCGGCATTTTTGCTGCATCTCTTGAATTAACTAAAGAAGGAGTAGTATCAGTATCTCAAAAAAAACTATTTGAGAAATTAATGATAAAAAAAATTTAGATGAAAAATAAAAAAAAGAATAATATTATTGATTTCCCATCATCACCTTCTAAACTTGAAAGGCAAATCGAGGCTATACTTTTTGCAGCTTCAGAACCATTAGATATTGAAACTATTGAAAAAAGAGTCGAAACTACAGTTGATATTAAAAAAGTATTAGAAAACCTTCAAGCTATCTATAAAAAAAGAGGAATTAATTTAATCTGTATTAAAAATAAGTGGTCATTCAGAACTGCTGAAGACCTTTCAAAATTAATGGCATTGCAAAAATCAACGCAAAAAAAATTGTCCAAAGCCACATTAGAAACTTTAGCTATTATAGTTTATCATCAACCTGTAACTAGATCTGAGATTGAGGAAATAAGAGGTGTATCATTTGCTTCTAATACTCTAGAAACACTACTCGAATTAAACTGGGTAAGACCCGCAGGTCGTAAAGATGTTCCTGGAAAACCTATACAATATGCTACAACTGAAAATTTTCTAGATCATTTTAATATTCAAAAATTGTCTGATTTGCCAACAATCGACGAACTTGGTTCTGCGGGATTGATAGACACTTCAAGTATAGATAAATCTATTTTTGGTACAGGTAAATTCTTCAAAGAACAGTCTATTTCTGAAAAGCAAAGTATCTATGAGGATATTGATGAAGCTATTAAAAAAGCTCCTGAGGAGGAAAAATAAACGTATTTATTTAATTCTTTTTATTGTATATAATTAAATCTATGGGAATTAGTTTCTGGCAAATAGCAATAGTAGTCGTTCTTGTAGTTTTACTTTTTGGAAGAGGAAAAATATCAAGTTTGATGGGAGATGTAGCAAAAGGCATTAAAAGTTTTAAAAAAGGAATGTCTGAGGATGCTTCAACAAACAATCAAGATGATAATTCTAAGTCAGAAAATTCTGACTCTGAAAATAAATAGTCAAAATGCCTCAAATCGGATGGTTAGAGATTTTATCAATAGCAATAATTGCGATTTTAGTTTTAGGCCCTAAAGAGTTTCCAATAGCATTAAAAAAAATAGGTTCATTCATAGGAAAAGTAAAAGGTACTTTAAGTAATTTTCAAAAGGAAATTTCTTCAATTACTAAAGATGTAAATTTAGAAAAAGAGATTATTCCTGAAAAAAAAAATAAAGAAAAAATAAAAAAAAATGGCTGATAATAACTCTTTTACCAGCCATTTTGTTGAACTAAGATCTAGACTTTTAAATTCTTTAATATTTATTTTAGTTGTATTTGTAATTTCATATATTTTTGCTGAACAAATTTATAACTTTTTAGTAGATCCGTACGCAAAAGCGGTAAAGGATGACCCAACTTCCAGACGTCTTATCTTCACAGCCTTACATGAAACATTTATAACTTATATCAAAGTTTCTTTTTTTGCAGCAATTTTTTTAGGAAGTCCCGTTTTATTAATTCAAATTTATAAATTTATAGCGCCAGGACTTTATAGAAATGAGAAAAAAGCTATTCTTCCATATTTAATTTCAACTCCTGTACTTTTTTTATTAGGTGGACTACTTGTTTATTATTTGGTTATGCCATTAGCAATTAAATTTTTTTTATCGTTTGAAACATTAGGTTCTAGTACAAGTTTACCAATACAATTAGAAGCAAAAGTAAATGAATATTTATCTCTAATTATGAGGTTGATATTCGCGTTTGGTATAAGTTTTCAATTACCAATTTTATTAAACTTATTAGCAAGGATAGGAGTCGTAAATTCTGATTATTTAAAAACTAGAAGGAGGTATGTTATAGTTATTATTTTTACTCTAGCAGCTATATTAACTCCCCCAGACCCGATCACTCAAGTTGGACTAGCAATACCTTTATTATTACTTTACGAATTGTCTATATTTACAGTAAAATTTATCGAAAAAAAAAAGAAAAAAGAAAACTTAGAAGATGCATAATATTAAAGAACTAAGAGAAAATTTAGAAATATTTAAAAAAAAACTTTCTTACAGAAATTTTGAATTTAATGTAAAAGAATTTGATGATTTAGATAAATTAAATCGTAAGCTAATTAATCAAAAAGAAAAACTAGAACAAGAAAAAAAAATATTATCTAAGTCAAAAGAAAGATCAAACTTTGAAAGATCAAAGAAAATTTCAGAACAAATTATAAAATTATCTGATGAACAAATTAATACTCAAAAAAAATTAAATCAATTATTACATCTAATTCCAAATTTAGCTTTAGAAGGTGTTCCAGTTGGAAAAGATGAAAAAGCTAATAAATTAATTGAACAACACGGAAGTATAAAAAAATTCTCATTTAAACCAAAATCTCATGTCGAGTTAGGAACAAAGAATAAATATATTGACTTTGATACTTCAATTAAGCTAGCTGGTTCTAGATTTGTTGTATTAAGAGATAAAATTGCTTTGTTAGAAAGAGCTCTTATAAATTTTATGTTAGATATACATACAAATGAATTTAATTATACTGAAATTTCACCACCACTTATTGTTAATGAAGACGTTATGTTTGGAACTGGTCAATTACCAAAATTTGAAGATGATCAATTTGAAATTAAATTTGAAAATTCTGAACAAAGAAAATTTTTAATTCCTACTGCAGAAGTTTCGCTCACTAATTTATTGAGAAAATCATTAATTCAAAAAGATGATTTACCTCAAAGATATGTAGCTTCTACACCTTGTTTTCGAAAAGAAGCTGGTAGTTATGGAAGAGACACAAAAGGAATGATGAGACAACATCAATTTTATAAAGTTGAATTAGTGAGCATAGTTCAACCTGAAAACTGCATCTCAGAACTTGAAAGGATGGTAAGTTGTGCAACAGATATTTTAAAAAAACTGGAGATACCTTTTCAAAAAATATTGCTTTCGTCAGGAGACATGGGATTTAGTGCTGAAAAAACATTTGATATTGAAGCATGGATACCGTCAGAAAACATGTACAGAGAAATTTCAAGTTGTTCTTCATGTGGGTCTTTTCAGGCTAGAAGAATGGGTACTAAATATAAAACCGAAAAGGGGAATAAATTTGTTGGAACTTTAAATGGTTCAGGATTAGCTGTCGGTAGATTAATAATAGCCATATTAGAAAATAATCAAAATGAAGATGGTTCAGTTACAATTCCAAATGTTTTAAAAAAATATATGAATAATTTAGATAAAATTTGATAAAATTCTACTTGTACATCTAATACATTTACTATAATTGTCTCAACATGAGCGGACAAGGAATTGCACAATTTATACCACTTATATTAATTTTCGTAATTTTTTACTTTTTTTTAATTAGACCACAACAAAAAAGAGTAAAAGACCATAAAGCAATGGTTGAGTCACTTAAAAAGGGTGACGAGATAATTACATCAGGTGGTATTATTGGTGTCGTAGATCGTGTTATGGAAGATGATCGAATTGAAGTAACGATAGGTGAAAATACTAAAGTTCAAATAATTAGATCTACAATAACAAGTTTGCTAAAAAAAGAAGAAGTAAAAAAATAATTCTTTTTCGTGCTTAATTTTACAAAAATAAATGTTTTTTCAATTTATTTAATATTTTTTTTAATTGCAGTATTTTCAATTTTAAATTTTCAATCAAAAGATAACGTACTTATAGATAAAAAAGTAAACTTAGGTCTTGATTTACAAGGAGGATCATATCTCTTGCTTGAGATAAACTCAGATTCATTAATTGAAGAAAAAATACAGTCAAAAGTAATTCCAATAAAAAAACTATTTAAAGAAAATAATTTAGATTATTCTGATTTTAAAATTAAAAAAAAATCTTTTACTTTGAAAATAGGAGATATAGAAAAATTTGAATTAATTTTTTTATCTAAAAAAGACAATTTAGTTAATCCTTACATAGATAATTATAGGTCCTTCGAATTGGATTATAAGCAATTAGGAAATAATGAAATTGAAATATTTTTTTCAAAATTTGGATTATTAACAATTAATAACGCTGCTTTGAAACAATCTATTGAAATAGTTAGGCGTAGAATAGATGACGTTGGTACAAAAGAACCAACTATTTTACAAAGAGGAGAAAAAAGAATTTTAGTAGAGTTACCAGGTTTAAAAGATCCTGAAAGAATAAAAAAATTATTAGGTAAAACTGCTCAGTTAAACTTTAGGTTAGTAACTGAAAATTTAGAATTTGGGGTTGACAATTTGACCTCTGAAACAGGAGAGGTTTTAAAAATAAGTAAAAGAATCGTCATGAGTGGAGAAAACTTAATAGACGCTCAACCTAGTATTCAAAACAAACAAAATGAACCTACAGTTTCTTTTACCTTAGATAGATTAGGTGCTCAAAAATTTGGCAGAGCAACTACAGACAATGTCGGAAAAAGGCTTGCAATAGTTCTTGATGGTAAAATAATAAGTGCCCCTAATATTAATGAACCAATAACTTCGGGAAAAGGCGTAATATCTGGAAATTTTACTTTTCAGGAAGCCACAGACTTAGCTTTATTATTAAGATCAGGAGCTTTACCAACGCCTCTTGTTGTAGTTGAAGAAAGAACTGTCGGACCTGATTTAGGGGAGGATTCAATTAAATCAGGAATTACATCTCTTATTGTAGGTTTTACACTTGTAATCTTTTTCATGTTTTATAAATACAGAGTTTTTGGCTTAATTGCTAACACAGCGTTAATCGCGAACCTATTAATGTTGGTTGGTGTTTTAACAATATTGGAAGCAACTTTAACCCTGCCAGGTATTGCTGGGATTATATTGACAGTTGGTATGGCTGTTGATGCTAACGTGTTAATATTCGAGAGAATAAAAGAAGAATTAAAGACAGAGAAATCAATAATACATGCTTTTGACACAGGATATACAAAAGCCAAGATTACAGTTCTAGACGCAAATATAACAACCTTGATAGCTGCTATTATTTTATTTGCTTTTGGATCTGGACCTGTGAAAGGTTTTGCTATTACACTGGGAATAGGAATTATTACTACTTTATTTACAGCATATTTCCTTGCCCGTCATTTAACATCAATGATTGTTTTAAGAAATAAGAATAAAGAAATAAAAATTTAATGATTAAAAATATAAATTTTGTATCAAAATTTAGAAGAGCTAATTTAGTTTCAGTTATAATTTTTGTCTTAAGTATTTTTTTTATATCTTTTAAAGGATTAAATTACGGAATTGACTTCAAAGGAGGAACATTAATAGAATTAAGAGTTGAAAATAATATTGATGCCTCCTCTATAAGAGAGTCTTTAAACTCGATGGATTTAGGTGATATAAATGTTAAGAAATTTGGAAAAGAGGGAGATTATTTAATCAAAGTGGAGCAAAAAGAAAAAAATAATAGTAATTTAATACCAGAGATAAAAAATAAGTTAACAGATTATTTAAATACAGATGTAGATTTTAGAAGAGTCGAGAATGTAGGTCCAAAGGTAAGTTCTGAATTACTTGAGTCCTCAATTATAGCTATATCACTGGCTTTATCAGCTATGCTGTTTTATATATGGGTAAGGTTTGAGTGGCAATTTAGTGTTGGATCAATTATTGCTTTATTACACGATGTAGTTATTACTTTAGGAATTTTTTCTGTTCTCTCATTAGAAATAAACTTATCAATTATAGCCGCAGTTCTAACAATTGTTGGTTATTCAATGAATGATACAGTGGTTATTTACGATAGAATAAGAGAAAATTTATCAAAATATACAAAAATAAGCATAAGCGATATCTCAAATTTATCAATAAACGAAACTCTTGCGAGAACAATAATAACTTCTGTTACTACTTTGTTAGCATTAGTTTCAATTTACATTTTAGGAGGTGAAATATTAAGAGGGTTTTCGTTCGCAATGATTTTAGGAGTAATAATAGGAACTTACTCATCAATTTTTGTAGCTACACCTATTCTTAAATTTTTTAAAGTAAGCTATAAAACTTTAGAAAAAGAGGAAGAAAAAATAGTTCCTTAAATTAATAAAGATTTTGAGCCGCTACCATAGAAAGTAACATAGGAAACGATAACAAAGTATTTACTCTTGAAAATAACATTGCAGTCTTCGCAGAATTTGCTTTATCTTCAGGTGTACATTCAATCATGCCTAACGCTTTTTTTTGATTAGGCCAAATAACAAACCACACATTGTAAGCCATAATTATCCCAAGCCACATCCCAATTCCGATTGCAGTACTTTTTGGATCACCGGCGCCAATACCTAATGTCATTGCCTGGTGAACATATCCTTGTAAATATGCAACTATTAATCCAGTTATTATAGTTCCTAATGCTGCCCATCTAAACCAGAAAAGTGCCTTAGGTGCTATAACTTTACCTATCGCAGGTTTTTGCTCATCAGGAATATTCGGCATTGAAGGTATTTGCACAAAATTGAAGTACCAAAGTAAACCAATCCACATTATTCCTGTTAATACATGAAGATATCTAAATAACCAGCTAAGAAAATATCTGTCAAAGGCAAAACCATCACCAAAAAAATGTAAACCAATTAATAATATAACAGCTATACCTAATGCTAAGTGGACAGTTTTAGATAGTGATTGTAAAATACTTGTCATAACTTTTTATAACATAAATTTTGTTTTTAAGCAGTCTTTTTCATTGTGCCATTACCGATTATTTCTCTTATAAATTTGCCGGTATAACTCTCTTTTATATTTGAAACTTTTTCAGGTGTCCCTTCTGCTATGATTCTTCCACCATTAATACCTCCTTCTGGGCCCATATCTATAATATGATCTGCAGTTTTGATGACATCTAAATTGTGTTCAATAACAACTACAGTGTTACCTGTGTTTACAAAAGCTTGTAAAATCTCCAATAATTTTTTTATATCGTGTGAATGCAATCCGGTAGTCGGTTCATCAAGTATGTACAATGTTCTCCCAGTTGGTCTTTTGGACAATTCTTTGGCTAGCTTTATTCGTTGAGCTTCTCCACCGGATAAGGTCGTGGCTTGCTGACCAATTTTCATATAACCAAGTCCGACATGTTTTAGTGTTATCAACTTTGATTTGATGCTTTGAATATTTTCAAAAAAGTCACAACCTTCATCAACAGTCATATCTAAGATATCTGCTATATTTTTATTTTTAAATCTTATTTCTAAAGTTTCTCGATTATATCTTGCGCCTTTACATGTGTCACAAGGTATAAAAACATCTGGTAAAAAATGCATTTCATAGGTTAAAACACCATCACCTTCACATGTTTCACATCTTCCTCCTTTAACATTAAAAGAATATCTTCCGACTTTATATCCTCTAGCTTTAGACTCAGGTAATCCTGCAAACCATTCCCTTATAGGACCAAAAGCACCAGTGTAAGTCGCTGGATTAGATCTTGGAGTCCTACCAATAGGAGATTGATCAATATCAATAATTTTGTCTATTAACTCTGTACCCTTGAAACCTGTAAATGCCTTTGGAACTTTACGACTTTTATTTTTATTCAGCATTAAGTTAAAAGCATTATATAACGTGTGCAGTATCAAAGTTGATTTTCCACTTCCAGAAACACCAGTAACACATGTAAATGTCCCAACAGGAATTTTTAAATTAACTTTTTTTAAATTATTTCCACTTGCTCCACTTATTTCAATGTATCTTCCATTTTTTGCTAATCTTCTTTTTTTTGGAATTGAAATAAATTTTTTACCCGACAAGTAATTACCGGTAATACTATTTTTGCTTTGAATTATTTCTTTAACTTCACCTTCTGCTACTACCTGTCCACCTTTCAACCCTGCTTCTGGACCAATATCTATTATGTGATCTGAGCTTTCCATAGTTTCAATATCATGTTCAACAACTATAACTGTATTTCCTAAATCTCTTAATTTTTTTAAAGCTTTTATTAATTTTTTATTATCTCTTTGATGTAATCCAATCGAAGGCTCATCTAAAACATACAACACACCTGTGAGGCCTGATCCTATTTGAGAGGCTAATCTAATTCTCTGTGCTTCACCTCCCGATAATGTGCCAGACTCCCTAGATAAAGTTAAATAATTCAACCCCACATTTAAAAGAAAATTTAATCTTTCATTTATTTCTTTTAATATATGTTGAGCAATTTTTTTTTCTTTCTCATTAAAAATATTTTCTAAATCAGCAAACCATTTCTGAGCATCATCAATTGACTTTTCAGTAACTTCACTAATATTTAATTTATTAATCTTAACACATAAAGCCTCATCTTTAAGTCTCATACCTTTACATTTATCACAATCAGTTTCACTTTGATATTGTGAAATTTCTTCTCTCTTCCATTCACTATCAGTTTCAAGATATCTTCTTTCTAAATTGTTTATTACACCTTCAAAAGTTTTTTTAGTAGTGTATGACTCGTATCCATCGTCGTATGAAAATTTAATTTCCTCTTCATCTGATCCATAAAGAATAATATCTTGTATCTTTTTTGGAATTTTTTTCCAAGAATCAGATAAAGAAATTCCATAATGTTTCGCAATTGATGCAATTGTTTGAGCATAATACAAAGAAGTTGATTTAGACCAAGGTTCAATTGCTCCATCTTGAAGACTTTTTTTTGGATCAGAAACAACTAAATTTGGATCGACATTAAGGTTATGACCTATTCCCTCACACTCCTCACATGCGCCATATGGTGAATTGAATGAAAACAATCTTGGCTCAACTTCTTCAATTGTAAAGCCACTTTCAGGACAAGAAAATTTAGAAGAAAAAGTAATTGTTTCTCTTTTTCTAAACTTTTTAGGTAAAGTTTCATTTTCATATTCAACAATTAATAATCCATCTGATAAATTTAAACAAGTTTCTACACTATCGGCTAATCTATTTCCTAAATTTGAATTTAATATTATTCTGTCAACAATTATAGATATATCGTGTTTAATTTTTTTATTAAGATTTGGGAATTCATCAATATTTAAATATTTACCATCTACCTTAATTTTAGAAAAACCTCTTTTTTTGTAATTTAAAATTTCTTTTTTATATTCTCCTTTTCTACCCCTCACGATTGGAGCGAGTAGATAAATAGTATTATTTTTGGGAAGTTTTTTTATTTTGTCTACCATTTCACTTATTGATTGTGACTTTATTGGTTTTCCTGTAAATGGTGAATAAGGTATGCCAACTCTTGCAAACAATACTCTCATGTAATCATAAATCTCAGTAACAGTAGCCACAGTAGATCGTGGGTTTTTTGATGTATTTTTTTGCTCAATAGAAATAGCTGGACTCAATCCCTCTATAAAATCCACATTGGGTTTTTTCATTTTGTCGAGAAATTGTCTGGCGTATGACGAAAGACTTTCTACGTATCTTCTTTGGCCTTCTGCATAAATAGTATCAAAAGCTAAAGATGATTTACCTGACCCAGAGAGGCCAGTTATCACCACTAATTTATCTTTTGGAATTTCTAAAGAAACATTTTTTAAGTTGTGTTCTTTAGCGCCTTTTACAACGATTTTTTTCAACATTTTTTTTCCCTCAAAAAATAATCACCTTATATTTACCTATCAAATATGATATAAATAAAAGAATTTAAACAATAAAAAAATCAAAATATATTCAAATTATTATGGCTGGAAGTTTAAATAAAGTACAATTAATAGGTCGTTTAGGCGCAGATCCTGAAATCAAACAAATGGTTAATGGCAAAAGTGTTGCTAGACTTAGTATTGCAACTAGCCAATCTTGGAAAGATAAATCTAGCGGAGAGAGAAAAGAAAAAACTGAGTGGCATAGAGTTGTTATTTTTAATGAGGGTCTAGTTAACGTAGTACAACAATATGTGAAAAAAGGATCTAATCTTTACATTGAGGGACAATTAAGCACAAGAAAATGGAAAGATGAGTCAACAGGTCAGGATAAATACTCTACAGAGGTAGTTTTACAAGGCTATAATTCGAGCTTGACTATGCTTGATAGTAAAAATAGTGGTAACAATTCTAACTTAGTTTCAGAAAACAAAAGTTCACTTCCAAATGATAATTTAAATCAGGATAGTTCTAACTTAGATGACGAAATTCCTTTTTAGTCTAAATGGAAAAAAATACTCTAGAAAATAACAGATCTTTCAAACCAATATTCGTTCAGGATGAGATGAGCTCATCATATTTATCTTATGCTATGAGTGTAATTGTAAGTAGAGCGTTGCCAGATGTTAGAGATGGTTTAAAACCTGTACATAGAAGAATCATATACGCGATGTATAAAGGTGGGTTTGACTGGTCAAAACCTTTTAGAAAATCTGCTAGAATAGTCGGAGATGTTATAGGTAAATATCATCCACATGGAGACCAATCCGTTTATGATGCGCTTGTAAGATTAGTCCAAGATTTTTCAATGAGTGTTCCACTTATTTCAGGTCAAGGAAATTTTGGATCAATAGACGGTGACCCTCCTGCTGCTATGAGATATACTGAAACTAAATTAGGTAGAATTTCACAATTTTTAACAGAGGACTTAGAAAAAAATACTGTTAATTTTAGAAGCAATTATGACGAAACTGAAAAAGAGCCAGAAGTGCTTCCTTCACAATATCCTAATATTTTAGTTAATGGCGCCGGTGGAATTGCCGTTGGTATGGCAACAAGTATTCCACCTCATAACCTCGGAGAAGTAATTGATGCGACTATTGCTTATATTAACAACAAAGAAATAACTATCAGTCAGTTAATGAAACATGTTCCAGGACCAGACTTTCCAACTGGTGGAATTATTATTGGAAAAGATATTATTAAACAAGGTTATAACAAGGGCAGAGGATCGTTTAAAATTAGGGGAGAAATAGAATTTGAAGAGAAAAAAAGTGGAAGAGAGATTTTAATTATAAAATCAATACCATACCAAGTAAATAAATCATTACTTATTGAAAAAATAGCTCAATTAGTAAGAGATAAAAAGATTGAGGGCATAAAAGATTTGCGAGACGAGTCAAACAGAGAAGGGATAAGAGTTGTAATTGAACTTAGAAAAGGTATTGAGCCAGAAACAATAAGAAGGCAACTTTATAAATTAACTAATATAGAAAGTTCTTTTGGATTTAATACATTAGCCATTGTTGGAAATAAACCAAAAATACTAAATTTAAAAGAGTTTATTTCAGAGTTCTTAAAATTTAGAGAAGATACAGTTATTAAAAGAGTAAAATTTGATTTAAATAAAGCTGAAGAACGCGCTCATGTCTTAATTGGTTTAGCGACAGCTGTAGAAAATATAGATGAAACAATTAAAATAATTAAAAATTCTAAAGATACGATCACAGCAAAAAAAAATCTTTTGTTAAAAAAATGGAAGATTAAGAAAAGTATCAAGATGATTTCTTTAATTGAAAAAAAAAGAAATATTTCTTCTTATCAATTGTCCCAAGAACAAGTAGAAGCTATTTTAGAGCTAAAGTTACAAAAGCTTACAGCTTATGGAATTAACGAAATTGAGACTGAAATTTCGAAACTCTCAAAATTAATAATAGAATATAATAAAATAATAAATTCAAAAAAAGCTCTTTACAGTCTAATAATAAATGAGCTGGAAATGATTAAAGATAAATTTTCATATCCAAGAAAAACAAAAATAATTGATGCAGTTTTAAATTATAATATTGAAGAAACTATACAAAAAGAGTCTGTTGTTATTAATATTACTAATCAAGGTTATATTAAAAGAGGGCCATTAAGCTCTTTAAAATCACAAAAAAGAGGTGGAAAAGGAAAAACAGGTATCTCAACACGAGAGGATGATTTTGTAGTTCAGATTTTTACTGCTAACACGCATACACCTGTTCTTTTCTTCTCTACTCAAGGACTTGTATACAAAATAAAAGCTCACAAAATCCCCGAAGGAACTTCTGCCTCAAAAGGCAAGTCAATTTTTAATTTATTACCTTTAAAAAGTCATCATTCCATAAGTTCTATAATGCCCCTTCCAGAGGATGAGACTGAATGGAAAAAGTTTATGGTTATTTTTGCTACAGCAAATGGAAATGTGAGAAAAAACTCCTTAGAGGATTTTATAAATATAAATAATAGCGGAAAAATAGCTATGAAACTTGACCAGGACGATAAAATTATTGGAGTTAAAATTTGTAAAGATGATCAAGATATTTTACTAAGTACTCAATTTGGAAAATGTATCAGGTTCAAATCAAAAAAACTTAGGTTATTCAAGGGTCGATCATCAAAAGGCATTAAAGGAATTAAATTGAATGAAAACGATAAGGTTATATCTTTATCTATTTTAGATAATTCTCAAATTAATAATAAAGCTTTAAATAAGGAAAAAAAGATTAAAAGTGCTGTTGACCGATATATTTTATCTGTTTCTGAAAATGGTTTTGGTAAAAGATCCTCGTATTTAGATTATAGAGTAACGAATAGAGGAGGCAAAGGAATAATTGGTATAATTAATTCCCCGAGGAATGGAAATATAGCCTCATCTTTAATAGTAGGAGAGTCAGATGAAATTCTCCTTTCTACAGATAAAGGTAGCATGATGAGATGTGCTGTTAAAGAAATTAGAATAGCTGGTAGAAACACACAAGGTGTAAGAATTAAAAAATTATCAGGATCTGAAAAAGTTGTTTCGGTAATAAAGATTGAGGATAATATACAATAAAATGAAAATTGCTGTATATCCAGGTACTTTTGATCCTATAACTTTTGGCCATATAGATGTTATTAAAAAATCATTAAAGATATTTGATAAATTAATAGTGGCAACTACTGATAACACAGATAAAAATTATTTTTTTTCTATCGAAGAACGAATTGATATTATAAATAACTCACTGTTTAAAGATTTGAAATTTAATAAAAAAAAAATTAAAGTTATTTCATTTAATAATCTTACAATTGATCTTTGCAGAAAATACAACGCTACTGCGATTATAAGAGGTTTAAGAGCTGTTTCAGACTTTGAGTATGAATTTCAATTAGCTGGGATGAATAAAAAACTAAACTCTAAAATTGAAACAATGTTCATGATGTCTGATGTAGAAAATCAGATAATTTCATCAAAATTTGTAAAAGAAATCGCAAATCTCGGAGGAGATATTGAGAGATTTGTAACTAAACACACAGT
Organism: uncultured Pelagibacteraceae bacterium; assembly: GCA_902617025.1. Classification (GTDB taxonomy): domain Bacteria; phylum Pseudomonadota; class Alphaproteobacteria; order Pelagibacterales; family Pelagibacteraceae; genus Pelagilacustribacter. The sequence continues at coordinate 49,416 of CACMVB010000001.1, forward strand.
TAAAATGCTAAAAAGCAAATATTAATGAAAAAATATTTTTATTTATTTCTAATTTTTTTTAGTTTAATTAATAATAATCTTATGGCAAATAATATTATGATATTAAAATTAACTTATGGTGATGTTGAAATAGAGTTATATCCTGATAAGGCACCAAATCATGTAAAAAGATTTCAAGACTTATCAAATAGTGGAAAATATGATGGGGTGGTTTTCCATAGAGTAATTGATGGATTTATGGCCCAAACAGGTGATGTCAAATTTGGTAATTCTAATAGCCCAGACTTTAATCTATCACTAGCTGGCACTGGAGGATCAGATTTACCAAATTTAAAAGCTGAGTTCACAGATATTGCTCATACGAGAGGCGTGATATCAGCAGCAAGGTCAGCTGACCCAGATAGTGCCAACAGTCAATTTTTTATTTGTTTTGAGTCAGCTCCTCATTTAGACAGACAATATTCAGCGTTTGGAAAAGTTGTTAAAGGTATGGAATTTGTAGATAAAATTAAAAGAGGCGACCCTAATTCTGGTGCGGTACCTAATCCAGATAAAATTATATCTCTTAGATCAAAATAGTTTAAATGCAAAAAAAAGAATTTTCTTTTGAGTTAATCACTCAAGATGATAAAGCAAGGCTTGGAAAAATAATAACAAATAGAGGTATAATAGAAACTCCAGCGTTTATGCCTGTCGGCACTCAAGGAACAGTCAAAGCAGTTTTTCCTGACGATATTTTAGAAACTGGTAGCCAAATTATTCTAGGCAACACTTATCATTTATTATTAAGACCAGGAATAGATGTATTAAACAATTTTGGTGGAATTCATGATTTTATGAATTGGAAGAAACCAATACTCACAGACTCTGGTGGTTATCAAATTATGTCTCTATCCAAATTTAATAAAATTGATATTAAAATTGGAGCAATTTTTAAATCTCATTTAGATGGTAAAAAAATTATATTAAGTCCTGAAAAAAGTATTCAAGTTCAAAAATCGATTAATTCAGATATTATTATGGTTTTAGATGAATGCCCAAAACTAACAACTGATAAAAAAGTTATATCTAATGCTATAAATGTATCTACTGAATGGGCAAAAAGGAGTAAAATCGAATTTGGAAATAATAAATCTAAAGCACTTTTTGGAATAGCTCAAGGAGGTTTGTTTAAAGATTTAAGAATTGAGTCAATTAACAAATTAACCGAAATAGATTTTGATGGATATGCTATGGGTGGTCTCGCTGTTGGAGAGCAACAATCAGATATGTTCAAGATTTTAAACGAAACAACAGACTATTTACCAAAATTTAAACCTAGGTATTTAATGGGTGTAGGCACACCCTCTGACATTCTTGGAGCAGTAAATGAGGGGATTGATATGTTTGATTGTGTTTTGCCAACAAGATCTGGTAGGACTGGACTTGCTTTTACATGGGAGGGAAAAATTAATCTAAAAAATTCTAAATTTCAGAAAGATAAGGAGCCTCTAGATAAAAATTGCCAAATAAGAAATTTGAACAAGTTTTCGAAGGGATATTTAAATCATCTAATTAAAACTGACGAAATACTTGCTTCGATGTTAATTTCATTAAACAATATTTATTTTTATCAACAATTTATGCGACATATTAGAACTAATATAAAAAATGGGACTTTTAAGAAATTTTATAAGAAATATATTAATTTTTTTGATTAATTATTTGAATTTTAGCAAATAAATATATAAAAGAACTTTTTATAGGGCCCTTAGCTCAGTTGGTAGAGCACCTCCCTTTTAAGGAGGGTGTCGATGGTTCGAGTCCATCAGGGCTCACCAATAAAATTATATCTTTATTGGTGGATACTCCACAATCACTTCGTTAATCCAGTTGTTTAGATTTTCAATTCTTTTTTTGCTACTTGGGTGAGTGCTTAAAAATACTGGAGGTTCTTTTCCCTTATTTTTCTTAGCCATTCTTTCCCATAGTTTTACAGACTCTCTGATGTCAAAACCTGACAAAGATGAAAATATTAAACCTAAATAATCTGCCTCAGTTTCTTGTTTTCTACCAAAGGGGTTCATTATTCCTAATTTAAATATATCTAAACCAGTATTTTGGCCAACAGTGTTTCTAGTTCTATTAATGGCTCCTCCTAAAAAAATATCTGCTACAGTTGTACCCAAATTGATAGTCATTGCATGGCTCATTCTCTCAACTGAATGTCTAGCTACTGCATGAGCAATTTCATGACCCATTACAATAGAGAGAGCATCGATATTCTTTGTCACTTTAAGTAATCCGGTATACACTGCTATTTTTCCTCCAGGCATACACCAAGCATTTACAACTTTATCATTATCTACAAGAATGTAATCCCATTCAAAACCATTTGTTGGATCATTTTTATTTTGTGATTTGAAAAAAGCACTAACTGAAGACTCCATTTTTTTTCCAATTTTAATTACGTTATTCAGCTCTTTACCCTTTGTGATAAGTTTTGATTTACTTCTAAAATTTTCGTAAGCTGCTGCTGCTTGTTTATTAATTCTAGCCTCAGAAATAATACTTAGTTGTTTTCTATCAGTAATTGGAACTGTCGTGCAAGATGGCAGAATCAATGAACAACAACCACACCCAAATAAGCCAAGAAATCTTCTTCTATTTATGTTATACATTTACAGATTCATGATTTTAAATAATAAATTATTAATTGCAATTTTTATCTTAATAATTATTTTCATTATTTATTCAAGTTATTCGTAACAAATGTCAAAAAAAAATATGAAAAAATCTATTTTTACAAGGATAAGAAATAATTTTATTGCTGGTATTGTCGTATTAATTCCAATTGGTATAACTCTTTATCTTACATTATTTATAATTAGAATATCTGGCAATTTAATTCCTAAAGAAATAAACCCAAATAATTACTTACCTTTTAATATCCCTGGTGTTGAAATTTTAATTGCTTTGTTTTTGATTACCTTTATTGGTTGGCTTTCATTATCTTTTATAGGAAAAAAATTTTTTGATATATTTAATAATTTCTTAAAGAAAATACCAATTCTGAGAACTATTTATTCAGCAATTGGTCAAATGACTGAAACTTTTACCAAAACAGATAACAGTGAAAAAAGTGTAGTATTACTAGAATATCCCAGAAAAGGTATTTGGGTAGTCGGATTTGCAACTAAAGAAAACAAAGGGATAATTGAAAAAAAAGTAAATGAGGAATTGGTTAATGTTTTTGTTCCAACTACACCGAACCCAACAAGTGGTTTTTTGTTAATGTTGCCAAAAAAAGATTTGATTTATTTGGACGTTACTTTTGAGCAGGCTTCAAAATTTATTGTTTCAGCTGGTACAACCAATATCGATTAATTTATTCAAAATTTATTACTTCTGCTTTATCAAATAATTTTAGTAGAAAGCCATATTTATTTTGATTTAATTTGTCTTGATTTATCTTAACGTAATTTTCTGCTAAATCGAAAAGATCTTTATGGATAACAGGATCTGCAAATTTAAAATTTTTTATTCCACTCTGCTGAAACCCAATTATATCTCCAAAACCTCTCAATTTCAGATCTTCCTCTGCAATAAAAAAACCGTCATCAGATTCTTTTAATATTTTAATTCTTTTTATTGCATTTTTGGATAAACCTTCTTTAAATAATAATATACAAGTCCCTTGCTTTTGTCCTCTGCCAACTCTTCCTCTTAATTGATGAAGCTGAGCAAGACCAAATTTGTTGGCATTTTCTATTATTATTAAATTAGCATTTGGAAAATCAATTCCAACCTCAATTACTGTTGTAGAAACTAATATTGAAATTTCTTTTTTTAAGAATTTTTTTAAAATAATTTCTTTTTGTTCATTATCTAAATTGCCATGTATCAATCCAACTTGATTTGGAAATTTATTATTTATAAAATCAAATTTATTTTTTGCAGAGGAATAATCTAAAAATGATGATTCATCTATCAAAGGACATACCCAAAATATTTGGTTTTGGTTGGCAATTTGTTTTTTTATATATGGCAAAATTTCATTAATTTTTTTTTCAGGTTTACTCAAAGTTATTATACTTTTTCTATTTGAAGGTTTCTGGTCTATTTTTGAAATGTCCATATCACCGTAAAGAGACATCATCATTGTTCTTGGTATTGGGGTTGCAGACATTAAAAGTACATCACAATTATCTCCACCTTTTTTAGCTAGTTCAATTCTTTGTTTTACGCCAAATTTATGTTGCTCATCTATTATTATTAATCCTAACTTTTTAAAAACTATTTTTTTTTGAAATAAAGCGTGCGTTCCTATTATTAAATTTGTATTACCGTCTTTTAAAGATTTCAGTGTTTTTTTTCTATTTTTTATTTCTGTTTTTCCAGATAAAAAATCTATTTTAAAATTTAAACCCTTAAAGACTTTTTTTGCTAGATTGAAATGTTGCGTTGCCAAAATTTCAGTAGGTGCCATTAAAGCACATTGATATCCACTTTCAATAATATTACAAATTACAAGTAAGCTTACTATTGTTTTTCCTGAACCAACATCTCCTTGTATTATTCTAAACATTCTTTGTTTTTTTGATAAATCTTTATTAATTTCCATTAAGACTTTTTTCTGACTTGATGTTAAAGAAAATGGGAGTTTATTTTTTACGATCTTAGAATATTTTTCAGTAAACCTCTTTTGCAATTTAATTTTTTTAATCTTTTTTCTATTTTCAGAAAGGATAAAAAAATTTGCACACAATTCATCGAAAACTAATCTTCTAAAACTTTGAGACGTATTATTTTTTCCTTCATTCGATGTATGAAGTTTTTTAATACTATTGTTCCAATTTTCAAGTTTATGTTTTTTAATAAAATCTTCATCTAACCAGTCTTCAATTTCAGGCAGGTTATTTATGACTCGCTCTGAAATTGATCTGTATTTTTTTTCATTAATTCCTTTTGTGAGATTATATTTCGGAATATTTTTTAATACGTACTCTTGTTTTTCTAAACTAGTCACATAATCCGGATTGGTCATTTGATATTTTTTGTTAAAATAGCCAACTTTGCCACTAATAATCAACCAGCTATTTTTAGGAAATAATTTTCTTAAATATCCCTCCCTACTATTAAAATATACTATTTCAATTTGACCAACTTCGTCTTCACAAATAATTTTGTTTGGCAAATTTTTTATTCTTGGAAAATTAAGTTTTTTAACAAATACCTTTATTGTTTGTATCTTACCTATTTCTAATTCATTTAAATTAATGATTTTTGATCTGTCTGTTTCTGAGTAGGGCAAATTTAGCACGATATCTTTAATCTTTTCAATTTTCTTTTTTTTCAGGTATTTTGAAAGCTGTTTACCAATACCTTTTAAGAAATCTACATTTTTAAAAATAAAATCTTTTTTCATAATAAATTTGATTCATGTATAATATAATTTTATGTCTAACAAATTAGAAATTTTTAAAAAAAGATTAATTTATAGAGCATCTTACAGAGGCACAAAAGAAATGGATATGTTATTAAGTGCTTTTGTTAATAAATTTATTGAAAAATTTGATGAGGCAGAATTAATAGAACTAGAAAAATTTTTAAACTTTGAAGATGAAATAATCTATAATTATTACCACTATAAAATTATCAAGGGTGGGATAAATAAAAATAAAATTTCAAAGTTGTTTGAAAATTTCAAATTATAATGGCGGAGAGGGTGGGATTCGAACCCACGAACGAGTTGCCCCGTTGCTGGTTTTCAAGACCAGTGCTTTCAACCGCTCAGCCACCTCTCCTGAGAAAATAAACCTTATTTATTACTATCAAAGTCATTAAATAACAATCATTAAGTTTTAATTTCTTATGCTAGTTAATAAATTATAAATATGATAGTTAAAAAAAATGTCTAAAATATTTACATTAATATTATTTTTGAATTTTTTTTTAATTTCAAATGCAAATAGCAATTCTCACTCTTTTGAATTGTGGCTAAAAAATTTTAAAAAACAAGCGATAGAATCAGGCATCTCAGTAAAGATTGTAAATGATGTAATGAACGATGCAAGATTTTTACCCAAAGTTATTGAGTATGATAGATTTCAACCTGAATTTTATGAGGATACTTTTACCTATGTTAAAAAAAGAACATCAAGGAAAAAAGTTAGAGAAGGCATTAAGCTTTATAAAAAAGAAAAAAAAATAATTGATCAAGTTGAAAATTATTTTAAAGTAGAAAAAGAAATCTTACTTGCATTGATGGGTATTGAAACAAATTTTGGAAAGTATTTGGGAAAAATGGACATTATTTCATCGTTGGCTACTCTTAGTTACGATAAAAGAAGAAGTGAATTTTTTACAAAAGAACTTCTGATATTACTAAATTTGATAGACAAAAAAATAATTAATAAGGAAATCTTGTTTGGTTCATGGGCTGGCGCTTTTGGAAACTTTCAATTTATGCCAAGAACAATCAGAAATTATGCAATAGATTTTAATAATAATAAACTAATTGAATTAAAAGAGACAGTCGATTCTTTCGCCTCAGCAGCAAACTATCTGAAAAAGATTGGATGGAAAAAAAATCAACCCTGTTTTTTAAAAGTGGAGTTAAAAGAAAATATTCCTCTAAAATACCTTAATTCTTCAGCTAGAAAAATAATTAATAAGAAAAAAGCTATTTTTTTTAAAAAATATATTTCTAACTTCGAAAGTTTAAACATAAATCCAAATCAAACTTCCGCTATAATAATACCTGATAAAGATATAATACCTGGAGCTCAAACTTTAGCACCTGCTTATATTATATTTGATAACTATGAAAAAATTTTAAGTTGGAATAGATCTTTAAGATTTGCCATCGCTGTTTGCACTTTAAAAGAAAATTTTAAAAATGAAATTTAATATAATATTTATCTTTATTTTCTTAACTTCATGTACCACCAATGTTACAAAATTAGAAAATAGATCTCCTTACAACTCAAAAGGCTTTGCTTATATTTACAATGACCAAGACTATGAAACAAAAATTATAAACTCTAAACTTGATAATTCAAAAGAACAAGTTTCTGTCTATAATCTAAAAATCAACTCTTTAATCAAAATAATTAATCCAAACACTAAAGAATCTTTAACAATTAATAATTACAAAAGAATCCAATATCCAGATTTTTATAAGATTTTGATTACTGAAAAAGTTGCAGAAAAACTTAGTCTAGATCCTAAATTACCCTTAGTAGAATTAATAGAAATTAAAAAAAATAAATCTTTTGTTGCTGAAAAAGCAGAGATTTTCAATGAAGAAAAAAAAATTTCATCTAATGCACCAGTTACATCAGTACAAATATCAAATATTTCAAAAAATAATCCCTCAAAAAAAAATATAGAAAATGAATTTTATATTGTAATTGGAACTTTTTTCTCATTTGAAACTGCTGAATTTTTAATAAAAAGAATCAAAAAGAAAATACCTATATATGATATAAAGAAATTAAAAATTGTAAAAAAAAGTAGTAAAGAAATTAAGCTTTTATCAGGACCTTATAACTCTATTAATTTAATGAAAAATGATTACATTTATTTAAAAAATTTTGGTTTTGAAGAATTGGATATTTCAACTGATGAATAAATTTATTTTTTTAATAATAGTATATTTAAGTCTATTTAATGTCTTATATGCTACGCCAAATCTAAATGCTCGTACAGCTATACTGGTTGACTATGATTCAGACAAAGTTCTTTATGAGATGGATCCTGACTCCCAAATATATCCTGCATCAATGACAAAAATTATGACTTCAATTGTTGCTTTTGATCTCTTAAAAAAGAATAAACTCTCACTTGATGATATGTTTGTCGTATCTGAAAATGCATGGCGATTATCTCAAAGCGGTTATTCATCAATGTTCATTATGATAAACGATCAAGTATCAGTGGAAGATTTATTAAAAGGAATTATAATCGCTTCAGGGAATGATGCTTGTGTTGCACTGGCTGAAGGTATCGCTGGTTCAGAGGAAAACTTTGCGGAAATGATGAATGAAAAAGCAGAAGAAATAGGTATGTATTCAACTAATTTTACTAATTCATCTGGTATTAATGATCCTGATAATATTTCAACAGTTAGAGACATTGCAATTATGTCTAAATACTTAATAAAAAATTACCCTGATTATTATGAAATGTTTAAAGAAAAAACTTTCACGTGGGATAGAACAGGCGGTGAGCCCATTAAACAAGGGAATAGAAATCCGTTGTTATACAAAAATATAGGAGTTGACGGAGTTAAAACTGGTTATTTGGCTGTAGAAAAATACTCACTAGCAAGCTCTATGAAAAAAAATGAAAGACGATTAATAGCTGTTGTTTCTGGCTTTCCCACAAAAAATTTGAGAAGTTCTGACTCCTTAAAATTATTAAATTGGGGCTTTAGAAACACAAGCACTTTTGAGATATCAAAGAAAGACATCTCTGAATTCGAGTTAGACACCTGGTTGGGTAAAAAAAGTAAAATTAAGGCAGTGACGAAGGAAGATTTTTACATAACTATTAACAAAAAGGATATAAGAAATTTAAAAGTAATATTGCAATATGAAGGTCCTGTAATTGCTCCAGTTGAAAAAGGAAAAAAAATTGCCAATTTAATTATTTCAAATAAAGATGAAAATATTAAAACCTTACCTTTATATGCTGCGGAGGATTTAAAAAAGGTTAATTTTTTTAAAAGCCTAATAACATCCATTAATTATTTAATTTGGGGTGATGTATAAAAAAAAACCTTTCTTTATTGTTTTTGAAGGCATTGAAGGGTGTGGAAAATCATTTCAAAGTAAAAGATTATTTAAGAATTTAAAAAAAAATAAAATTCAATCAATTATTACAAGGGAACCAGGTGGAACTAAAAGTGCAGAATTAATAAGAAAACTTATTTTAAGTGATTATTTTCAAAAATCGAGCAAAGATAAATTCGATAAGTATACAGATACATTGTTGTACTTAGCCGCAAGAAATGAGCATGTAAAAGAGAAGATAAAACCTGCTCTCAAAAAAAAAATGGTAGTTATTTGTGATAGATTTATAGACTCTACAATAGCTTATCAAGTTTATGGTAAAAAAGTTAATTATACCTTTATAAATAACATTCATAAGACTATCTTGGGAAACCTGAAACCAAATATCGTATTTGTCCTTAAAGTTTCATCAAAATCATCTACGCAAAGATTAAGAAAGAGAAAGTCTAAAAACAGATACGACAATTTTTCAAGCTCGTTTTATAAAAAAGCTCAAAAATCCTTTATAAAAATAGCAAATAAAAAGAAAAATTATTATGTTTTAGACTCTTCAAAAAATACAAATACGCTAGAGAAGAAAATATTAGATATAACTTTGAATAAACTAAAAAAAGATGAATTTTAAAAATTACTTTAATCCCAAAAAAACAATGCGTTTAGTTGGACTCTATGAAAAGTTTAACTTTTTTAAAAAATTAATTTTAGAGGAGAAATTTCCACAAGCCTTAATTTTCTCAGGTGATAAAGGTCTCGGGAAATCTACTCTTATATTTCATTTAATGTATTATTATTTTGATAAACAAAACTATGATGAAAAAAATAATTTAGTAATTAAAGAAAACAACATATTTAAACAAATAAATGAAAATTTATATCCTGGTATTATTTACTTAGATGGGTCTAAACTAAAAAATATTAAAATTGATGATGTAAGAAATTTAAGAAATGACTTATTAAAAACCCCTTTTACTAAAAAAAGATTTATAATTTTAGATGATGTAGAGCTATTTAATACAAATAGTTTAAACGCTTTATTAAAAGTCATAGAGGAACCAAGAAAAAATAATTATTTTATACTTATTAATAATCAAACAAAACCTATTTTAGCGACTATTAAATCAAGATGTTTAGAAATTAAATTGATTATGAGCGATAATAAAAAAAAACAAATTACAAACACATTGCTTAATTACTTTAATCTTGAGGAGATTTTAGACCAAAACTTAATTACTGTTTCTCCCGGTAACTTTCTAAGAATAAATTATTTCTTTGTTGAAAAAAAAATTGATATTGAAGGTGACCCAATATCAAATCTCTCAAAAATCTTGAATTTATATAAAAAAGAAAAAGATATTTTTTATCGTGATTTATTATTGTTTTTCGCAGATTATTACTTAATAATTAATAAATCTGGAAAAACTTCTAATAAGAAAAAATTTATTGAAAATAGATCTTTTGTCGTTAAAAATATTAATGATTTTTTTTTATATAACCTAAGCCAAAATACTTTGTTAAATTCTTTAGAGGATAGTTTTTAAATGAGTAAAAATTTTTATATTACGACACCAATTTATTACCCATCAGGTAAACCGCATATGGGACACGCATACTCAAGTATTATTGCTGACATATTTGCGCGATTTAAAAGATTGGAGGGATATAACGTTTTATTTTTAACAGGCACAGATGAGCATGGCCAAAAAATTCAAAAAGAGGCTTTAAAAAACAATAAGAGTCCTAGAGAATTTTGTGACGAAATCTCTGAAACGTTTAGGTCATTGACAAAAATATTAAACCTGACAAATGATGACTTTATTAGAACTACAGAACCTAGACATTTTAATTCTGTTAAAGAAATATGGAATAGATTAATCAAGTCAGGAGATATTTATCTTGATAAATATAGTGGCTGGTATTCAGTTTCAGATGAGGCCTATTATGATGAAAGTGAAATAGAAGATAAAAATGGAAAAAAAATTTCTAAAATATCCGGTTCACTAGTAGAATGGGTAGAGGAAGAATCTTTTTTTTTTAAGTTATCAGCTTTTCAAAAAAGATTATTAGATTATTACGATAAAAAACAAGATTTTATTCACCCCAAATCTAGAAAAAATGAAGTTGTAAGTTTTGTAAAGAAAGGCTTAAAAGATTTGTCAATAAGCAGAACATCTTTTTCATGGGGAATACCTGTTCCTGATAATAAAAAACATGTTATTTATGTTTGGCTAGATGCATTAACAAACTACTTAAGTGCACTTAATTTCCCTGATCTTAATGACAATAAATATAAATCTTTCTGGCCTGCTGATGTACATATTATTGGAAAAGATATTTTAAGATTTCATGCAGTATATTGGCCAGCTTTTTTATTAGCCGCTAATTTACCTCTTCCAAAAAAAATTTTTGGTCATGGATGGATTCTTTCTGATGAAAAAAAAATGTCTAAATCATTAGGTAATATTTTAGACCCGATTGAAATTATTAAAAATTATGGAATTGATCAATTAAGATATTATTTAATTAAAGAAGTTTCATTAGGAAATGACGGAAGTATTTCATTGGAAAATCTTAACAACTGTATCAATAATGACCTTGCAAATAATTATGGTAATTTGTGTCAAAGAGTTTTTTCATTTATAAAAAAAAATTGTAACAACAAAATTCCAAAAGCTAGTAATTTTAAAGAAGAGGATAAAAAATTAATAAATAACATTAAAGAGAATGTGCCAAAACTTATCGATCTAATTAATAATCAAAATTTAAATGAATATATTAAAATAGTAGTTGATTTTTCTTTCGAAGCAAATAAGTATTTCAACGACTCTGAGCCCTGGACTTTAAAAAAAAAGGATCAAGAACGAATGAACACTATTTTAAATACTATAGTTGAGCAAATTAAAAATATATCTATTTTATTAAATCCAATCATACCAATTTCATCTGAAAAAGTTTTAGGATCAATCAATATTTCTAAAAAAGATATTACAATTGAAAATATTAATAAAAATATTTTAGATAACAATAAAGAATTAAAAAATTTAGATATTCTATTTAAAAAAGTTGAAAATGATAATTGATTCTCATTGCCATTTAACTTATGAGCCGATGTCAAAGTCTCTACGTGAAACTATTGATCGTGCTAACAGAGATGGAGTTAAGTACATGCTTACTATTTCTACTGAAGATAAAAGTTTTAACAAAATACTTAATATTTTAAAAGAACACAAAAGTGTTTATGGTACATATGGTATCCATCCTCATGAAGCTAAATTACACCAAAATATTAAAAAAGCTGACATAGTAAATAAAGTCAATCAAAGTAAAAAAATTATTGGTATTGGTGAAACAGGTTTAGATTTTTATTACAATCATTCTGAAAAAAAAGTTCAAATAAAATCTTTTGAAGAACATATATTGGCCGCACAAGAAAAAAATTTACCACTTATAGTTCATACTAGATCAGCAGAAAAGGATACTTACGAGATATTAAAAAATTATTTAAGTAAAAAAGATATCAAAATACTTATTCATTGTTTTACTGGATCAAAAGATTTTGCTTTTAAATTGTTAGATTTAGGTGCTTTTATTTCTGCAAGTGGTGTAGTCACCTTTAAAAAATCTCAAGAGCTAGCTCTTACATTTAAAAAAATACCTAATGACAAAATATTGGTTGAAACTGACTCACCGTACCTTGCCCCGGTACCTCTAAGAGGTAAATCAAATGAGCCTAGCTACATAATTCATACAGTAAAATTTCTTTCACAACTTAAAGGATTGTCATTTGAAGAATTCTCAAAAATTACAACTAATAATTTTTTTAGTTTATTTGGTAAATTAAATTGAAAAACAAATTTACGATTTTAGGCTGTGGTAGTTCATTAGGGTCACCATGGATAACTAACTATAGAGGAAATCTAAGAGGCACATCTAAAAATTTGAGGACAAGATGTTGTGCTCATATCCAAAAAGGAAACTTGTCAGTTCTAATAGACACCTCTCCTGACATTAAGCAGCAATTTTTAAAAAATAAAATAAGAAATCTTGACTGTATTTTGTATACGCATGAGCATGCAGATCAGACAGCGGGAATATTTGAAATGAGACCTTTTTATTGGAAAAACAAATCAAAAATTCCCATTTACGGTAGCCCTAAAACAATACAAGCGTTAAAGAGTTCTTATAGCTTTTGTTTTGTTGAAAAGCATGGCTATAAACCAATTATGAAAGCTAAGGTGATAAAAAAAAATTTTTTTATTTTTAAAAATAATATTAAATTATTTGTTAAAGCTTTTGATGTTAATCATGGATTGATAAAATCAACTGCATATGTAATTGATAAAATTGCTTACATAAGTGATTGCAATGGTATACCAGTAAAAAATTTCAAGCATCTTAAAAATCTTAATTACCTAATTTTAGATTGTTTAAAAATAGATAAACATCCATCTCATTTTTCTTTAGCTCAAGCTTTAAATCTTATAAATTTAATAAAACCTAAAAAGGCTATTCTAACTAACTTGCATACTGATTTGGATTATTATGAATTAAAAAAAAAATTACCTAGAAATATTATTCCAGCTTATGATGGATTAAGCTTAAGTTATTAAATCAATTCTTCAATTTTTTTTAAGAATTTTTTAGATGTAGGCTTTGTTATTGATGAAAATGTTTCGGCAATTTTTCCGTCTTTTCCAATTATAATTTTATGAAAATTCCATTTAGGAATAGCGCCAATTCCATAGTCTTTTCTGGCCCATTTATAAAATGGATGAGAATTATTTCCAATTACACTAATTTTTTCTGTCATTGGAAAAGTTATTCCAAAGTTTGTTTCACAAAAATCCTTAATTTCTTTATTACTGCCTGGTTCTTGCCTAAAATTATTAGTTGGGACGCCTAAAATAACTAAATTTTTGCTTTTATATTCAGACCATAATGTTTGAAGATCTTCATATTGGGGTGTGTAGCCGCATCTACTTGCAACATTAACTACTACAATTACCTTTCCTTTAAACTGACTTAATTTAATTAAATTCCCATCTATGCTATTGAATTCGTAATCGTAAGCGGTACCATTGTTCCCAGCTATAACTTTTGAAAAAAAACCGAACATAAACAAAATAATGAATATTTTTTTCATAATTTTAATGCTTTTAATACTGCATCAATTGGCAAAAATATACATTTAAATCTATTAAAATTGTCGCGATTTAATAGTTTTTCGAAATCAGATAACCTCTTAGGGATTTTTACATTTTTTTTAATTGATATTTTTTTTAAGGTCATTAAATCATCTTTAACATCTTTTAATTTAACGTTTTTTATTTTTCTCGATATAAGACTTGCTGAAGCCTCGCAATATACACAGGACTCAGTTTCGTATTTCATTGAACTTATTTTTTTTTTATTTGCTATTAGCTCTAAGGTAATTTTGTCTCCACAAGTTGAGTTTTTTAATGATATTTTATGTGAGAATTTATTTTCCAGACCTACATTTGATGTATTGGAAGCTAATTTGATAACGTCTTTATTGATCATCTTTTAGAAGAGAGCAATAGTAAGAAATACCCGAAGAGGGTAGAGAGAAGAGATCCAGTTAACACTCCAATTTTAACTCCATCCATATATTCTAAATTATTTACAAAAGCTAAATTTCCTACAAATAAACTCATTGTAAAACCAATACCTGTTAATATTGAAACTCCATAAAGAGCTAACCAAGTAGAACCAGATGGTTTATCGGCAAATTTAAGCTTAACAGATATATAAGAGAGGGCAAAAACACCAATTTGTTTTCCAAAAAAAAGACCTAAAACAATTCCTAAAGGTACAGGATTTAACAAAGTAGCAAACGTAAGTCCTTCAAGTGAAACTCCTGCATTTGCAAAAGCAAAAAGCGGCATTATTCCAAAAGCTACATAAGGTGACAATCCATGTTCTAATTTAAGCAACATTGACTCTTTACTCTTATTTTTGTTATGTGGAATTGTCAGGGCCAGTAGAACACCTGCAATTGTGGCATGTATTCCAGATTGATGAGTAAAATCCCACAGAAAAATTCCTACAATTAAGAAAGGTATAAAACTTTTTATTTTATATTTATTAAGAGCTATTAAAACAATCAAAGATAATAACATCAGAACCAAATATTTTGCTTCAATATTTCCAGAATAAAAAAAGGCAATAATAACAATTGCCCCTAGATCATCTATAATTGCTAGAGCAGTCAAAAAAACTTTAAGCGATATTGGAACCCTTTTACCTAATAATGATAAAACTCCTAAAGAGAAAGCAATATCTGTAGCTGAAGGTATAGCCCAACCATTTAACGTTGTGCTGTCAGAATAATTTACAACGATATAGAATAATGCTGGAACCGCCATCCCTCCGACTGCACCAATGATAGGTAGCATAGCTTGTTTTGGATTAGATAATTCTCCCTGAATAAATTCTCTTTTTATCTCTAATGAGACAAAAAAGAAAAATACAGCCATCAGAACGTCATTTATCCAATGAAGAACACTTAGCTTTAGACCAAATTCTTTAGTACCAAGCGTGATATATTTTTCTAGGGTAGAAAAATAAATTTCACTTAAACCACCATTACTAATTATAAGTGCTAGTATTGCAGCAAATAACAAAACTAACCCAGAAGCAGCTTCAAGTTTAAAAAAATATTTAAATGGTTTTGTAATATGCTGTATCATTGGTATTATTTACTTCTATAGAGACCATCTTTCAATTGCCAAAATCACTTAATTAACCTATAAAACAGACGTTCGGGGCGTAGCGCAGCCTGGTAGCGCATCTGGTTTGGGACCAGAGGGTCGCAGGTTCAAATCCTGCCGCCCCGACCATTATAAACATGAAAAAAGCTAAAATTTATATTCCTGCTAAAACTGCGATGCAATCGGGCAGGGGCAAACTTAAAAATTGGGTATTAGAATTTATAACTAAAGATCCCTCAATAAATCCTTTAATGGGGTGGGAGACATCGACGGATACCCTTGAAGAAGTTATTCTTAAGTTTCCATCAAAAGAAAAAGCTATAGAATACGCCGAAAAAAATAATATATCATATAATGTTATTGAACCTAATAAGAAAGAATTTGTTATAAAATCATACGCAGATAATTTTCTTAAAGATTAAATATGTGGAGAAGTTTTTTCAGAGATAAAAAATGGTTTTATTGGTCCTACGGAGGAGGTTTTTTTATTATTTCTTTACTAGTTTTGCAAACTTATTTGGATGTTCTCTTCAATAGTTGGTACAAGGATTTTTACGATATACTCCAAACAGCTGAAAAACGTGAAATATCTGAGTTTTGGGAGTCAATTAAAAGATTCTTATATATAGCACTTCCGTACGTTACACTATTTGCATTTACTAATTGGTTTACAAGGCTATGGGCATTTAGATGGAGAGAGGCTATGACGTTTTCGTATATGCCATATTGGAGAGCCACCGAGGCAAAAGTAGAGGGTTCATCTCAAAGAATTCAAGAAGACTGTATGAACTTTGCAAAAATTGTAGAGTCAATTGGGTTGCAAGTCGTTAAAGCTATTATGACATTAATAGCATTCATACCAATTTTATGGGTTCTTTCTTCAAATGTTACTGTACCTTTTCTAAACAACGTATCAGGATCTTTAGTATGGGTAGCACTTACTCTTAGTTTAGGTGGAATACTTATTAGTTGGCTAGTCGGAATAAAATTACCTGGTCTTGAATACAACAATCAAAAGGTTGAAGCTGCATTTAGAAAAGAATTAGTTTACGGTGAAGACGACAGAAAAAATTATGTCCAAGCTCCTACAATTTTACAATTGTTTACTGGAATAAAATTCAATTATCATAAGCTATTTTTACACTACGGATATTTCGATTTATGGGCTATTTGGTACAGACAATTATTTGTAATTGTACCATTTTTAATAATGGCTCCAGGATTGTTTACTGCAGCGTTCACTTTGGGTATTATGATGCAAGTAGTAAATGCATTCGGTGAGGTAAAGGACGCTTTCTCTGTATTTTTATATAATTGGACAAGAATTACAGAACTAAGATCAATACATAAGCGATTAATGGAGTTCGAAACGGCTATTAATTACAACACTAATAAGTTGAGAAAGCCTCGAAAATCTGATGTAAGAGTTTAATGGAACTCTATATCAAACTGATAGACGTCATACTTCCAGTATTTTTTGTAATTGGTATAGGCTATTACCTTGGAAAAAAAGATCCAAATTTTAATACCGATTTTATAACCACATTGGCTGGTAATGTGGGTACACCTGCAATGATTTTTTATACTATTACTTCTACAGGTGTAACTTTAGAAACATTTATAGAATATTTTACATATGCTTTAATTATAATAGGCGGGTTTGCTGTGGTAGGCTTAATTGTTCTTGTTTTAATGAAAAAGGACTTTGTAAGTGAACTCCCTCCATTAATATTGCCAAATACTGGTAATATGGGTATACCCATTTGCTTATTTGCCTATGGTACAGAGGGTTTAGGTATAGCCTCTGCTATAGCATCAGTAATTATTTTGCTTCATTTCACATTAGGGGTCCTCTTAGCAAAAAAGAGTTTTTCACTGAAAATATTAATTACTAATATGCCTATTTACGGGATAATAGCGGCTATCATTGTTTTATATTATGATTGGGAGGTTCCTGGCTTTGTACTTAACACTACGTTTTTATTAACCTACGCTACAATATTTCTGGTTCTGATGTCCTTAGGAATTGCATTGACTAAATTAAAAGTAGTATCATGGTTGAATGCATCTATTTTAAGCGGTGTTAGAATTATATTTGGTCCCTTAATTGGATTTGGATTAATTAAATATCTAAATCTCAGTGGATTAGCAGCTGGGGTTCTTTTAATTCAATCTGCAATGCCAAGTGCTATTTTAACTTACTTAGTTGGTTCTATGTATTCAGAAAAAAGGGTAGTCGATAGTATTGCTAGCGTTATAGTCACTTCTACAGTAATGTCATTTATAACTATTCCAATTGTTGTATATTTAAGTCTTAAATATTTCCAATAAATACAGTTATTTATATTATATAATTAAAGTAATATATAAAGTAATAGGTAAGTATTAATTATATATATAATAAAAAAAATAAATAAACATTGAAAAATAACACTTATTTAGGCTAAAAAAATAAGTAATAAGTTCAATGGGATGTTTAAAATTGAGGATATATAGGATAAATTCATAAAAAATTAACTTTTGAAAGCTTTAAAACGAGTAAAATAGGGTGTTTTAGACTACTCTAAAAGTAGCGATAATCAATAATTCTACAAGCTTTGCGTGTACCGAATATAGCGTTTAAACGGCCATAGAGGGTGTTTTTTTAACAATCATTGATTTTAGAGTACAACTGACTGGTGTGTGGATAAAAAATACAGTCAAATAGGGGCTAATAGACCCGATCGCGCGTCAAATAACAATTCTAGAGCCTTATACCCTCTTTTTTTAGTAAAAATCTCTTTGTTTTTAAGCCTCCTTTGCCTGAATAGCCTCCAAGTGATCCATCAGATCTTATAACTCTATGACAAGGAATTTTGGGCGCATAAGGGTTTTTCCCTATAGCACTAGCCACAGCACGTACAGCATGAGGTTTTCCTATGCCTTTTGCTACTTGAGAGTATGTTTTAACGCTTCCACGAGGTATTTTCCTCAAATAAGCCCATACTTTCAGCTGAAATTTAGTACCTACTAGCTTCATCAGTCAAAAATTAAGTAAATTGTTAGAGATATGCCTATTATAAGGGCTATTATTAAGCCTATAGCTATCATTTTTTTGCCTTTAGAGCTTGAGTTAGTCCAGAAGTACGAAATTCCGTAAACAGCTGCTATAAATACTACTATAGGAAGAATAAATTTAATCATTATTTTAAAATTATACGTATTGACATCTAAAATCACTTATTATATTACTATTGATAATTAATTGTTATCATTAGTAATTATATGAATGAATTATTAACAGACGTAAAAAAGCTTCATGAAGAAACTTTAGAAAACCTTAAAAGTTCGAAAGCAAATAACACGCTCAGGGCGTATAAATCTGATTTTAAAGATTTTGGAGCTTTTTGTTCAAAACACGGATTTAACTCAATGCCAACAGAGCCTAAAGTTGTATCATTATATCTCACTCATCTTTCTGGTGTCTCTAAAATCAGCACACTTAGACGAAGATTGGTATCTATAGGTATAGTTCACAAACTTAAAGGTCATTATTTAGATACTAAACACCCGGTCATTATTGAAAACCTAATGGGTATAAAAAGAAAAAAAGGAAGCATTCAAAAAGGGAAAAAACCAATATTAATCAATCATTTAAAACAAATTATTAATGTGATAGATGAGCAAAAAATAGAAAAAATTAAAAAATTAAGAAATAAAACCCTAATACTTTTAGGTTTTGGTGGAGGCTTTAGACGTACTGAACTTATTTCTATTGACCATGAAGACATAGACTTTGTTCAGGAAGGAATAAAAATAACTGTTAAAAGGTCTAAAACAGATCAATTTGGAGAAGGTATGATCAAAGGTCTACCCTATTTCTCTAATGAAAAATATTGTCCAGTTACAAATTTAAAAAATTGGTTAACATTATCTAAAATAAAAACAGGGCCAATATTTAGAAGGTTTTCCAAAGGATCAAATCTAACTAGCCATAGATTAACAGATCAATCAGTAGTATTAATAATTAAGGATTGTTTAAAATTGGCAGGAATAGAAAATCAAAATTTTTCTGGTCATAGTTTGAGATCTGGTTTTGCAACAGTAGCAGCAGAATCAGGTGCTGATGAGAGAAGCATAATGGCAATGACAGGTCATAAAACTACTCAAATGGTAAGGAGATATATAAAAGAAGCGAATTTATTTAAGAATAATGCTTTAAATAAAATAAAAATATAAAAAATTTAATCTCTAAAGTATTTGTGGATAAAAATTAAATCACCATGAATCCAATTTACAAAATAATAATCATTTTTTTTGAAATATTGATACAAATTTGAATTTATTAAATTATCGATATTATTATTCTTAAATTTTAACTTATTCAAACTTAAATCAAGATATTCAACAGAGATAACACTGGGTTTGAATTTATTTATATTAAACCCGGATAAAACTTTTTCTTCATGTCCTTCTACATCGATATTCATATAATCAATTTTTTTTTGAAAATTTATATTATCTAAAATTGTATCTAATTTGTAAGTTCTAATTTTTTTTACTTGTTTGACTTTAGCTTTTTGATATTCAGACACATTTTTACTCAAAGTATTTATTGGAGAGGAAGAGTGATAAAAATACAAATCAGCATCCCCGTCTTTATCTGCTATTGCATAATTAAGATTTATATCTTTAGGTCTAGAAATATTAAATAATTCTACATTTTTTATATCTAGATCTATATTAACACCACTCCAACCTTTTTTATGTAAAAGGTAAGTATTACTATTTGAAATTGGATGTTGAGAGCCTATATCAATATATGTTCCTACTGGTTGATCTTTAAATATATAATCAATTAATAAATCAATACCACTATAAGAATAAGAAATTTTTTTATATTTTATTTTTCTTTTATAAATCCTTGCTAAATCAATAATTTTTTTAATCATTTTTTCGATAAGATTACAAATAACAACTTAAGTTTGCATTTAAATAAATCTAAATAATATAAAATATTCTTATTAGGTTCATTTAATGGTCCCTTAAAATTTGTTTTTGATTTTAAATAATATTTTTTGAAAAACTTAGTACTAATACCCCATTTCTTTAAAAAAGTAATATCTCCCCTATTCTTTATTATTTTACTATTTCTTCGAGTTGTTATAGATCCAAAATGATATACTTTAAATTTGTTTAGACCTTTAAAAATACGAACTCCTTCATTCCAGAGCTTCATATTAAAATCTGGATCTGATGCTATACCAGGATTAAATTCTTCACTAAAACCACCAACTTTTAACCACATATCTTTGTGTACACAATGTGGTGCAAAATGTGAACCTTGATGATCTTTAATATTTATTTTACTTAAATTTTCTAAAAGTTTTTTTTCATTAAAATCTAAAATAGTATTTCCACAATCAAACTCGATATGTCCTGAATTTTGTTCAATCATCGATCCAGAAAAATAAAATTTGTCATGACCTAGAGTGTCTATCTCTTTTTTTAAAGGCTCCTCCCAATTAGGACAAAAATACATGTCATCGTGAGAATAAATTATATATTTTTTGGAAGCATATTTCGATATTGTATTAATTGCCGTACATAATCCAACGTTTTTTTCTGAATATGTAAATTTGATATTTTTATTACTAAGATAATCTCTTGATTTATTTTCGAAATCCTCGCTTACATGTACTAAAATCTCATTATTTAAATGAGATGTTTTGATAATGCTTTCAATTGTGAATCTTAGATATTCATAATTATTTAATGTAGGAATTAATATCGAATACATTTTTAAAAATTTCCAAGCTTTTAAATTTTTTAGTCCCTTTTTTGCCAAAAATATTTATTTTTGGAACTTAAATTTAAAGTTTTTTCAATAATATATTGGGCTACAATATTCGAATTAAAATACTTCATATATTTTTTTTTACCATTTCTTGCTATAGATTTTCTAAGATTTTCATCTCTTGAAATCTTTTGAATTTTTTCAGAAAGATCATTAATATCTTTGTAAAAAACCATCTCTTTGTCAGTAAAAAAATCTTTATATTGTGTTTTTTCATCAATAAGACAAACTAAGCCATTTCCTACTATTTGAGTTATTCTATCGCTACTGTAATATTTAATTGCATTTCCTCTGCTTAAATTAAGTCCCATCTTAGAATTTGAGATGGTTTTAAAATAATGATCGGCCCAAATAGGTTGCACATTATTGATACCATATATATCAAACTTAACATCAGGTGTTACATTCTGAAGTTTATTTAAAAAATTAATTCTATCATCAATTTTTCCAACTTTAAGCTTACCTCTGTGGACACCATGACTTAAAGCAAAAAAAACATCTACACTACATGATCTATTAAAATTATTTAATGTTTCAAAAGAATTATCACTTGGATTAGGTATATAATAAGCCCCATTTCCTTTAGGTAAAAAATCTAGCGCTGATGGACACGTTGTTAAGAATGTTCCATCCATAACATCAATTTTATCTAAAATCCTTTGCTTATTTCTCTCATAATCCGGACCATATTTATTTAAGGGATCTAAAAACCATTGAGCAAATTTAGTATTAGGATTGTCTTCTTTTAATTCTTGTATTTGTTCTTTAGATATCAAGTCTGCGTGTCCAGTTATGATGATATCAGGTTTGTAATTATAACAAGTTTTTTTAAGTTTATCATTTAAAATTTTCGATCCTTTAAAATCTTTTATTGATTTATAATATTTTTGAATGTCCCTGTCGCTAAAACCCAAAACACTGTGGCCGAGCCTAATTAATCCATTATTAATTCTTCTACCTGTATTGAAAAATAATCTACCATCTAATCTTTCATTAAAATTAGTAACATGTAATATTCGTAAATTCCTTTTTTTTGCTTTGATATAAATATACTTGTCATTCAAAAGTTTTTCTTCTCTGTATTTATCAATATTATTAGAAACAAATTTATGTGTTAAATAAAAATTTTTTATCGATAATGTTTGTAGTTTTCTTCTAATATTATCGTTTGTAATTAAATGAGAGATCGTTTTTACTAAACTTTTAACACTTAAATCTGAAATAATTTTAGCATCCGTAACAGTTTCTGGCAAACCTCCTCTATTCGTAATTATAACGGCACATCCATTTGCAGAAGCCTCTAAACTAGTCCTTCCAAAAGGTTCTTCCCATCTTGAACATGCAACTGTGATACTTGTTTTTTTAAAAATATTTAAAACTTCATGATGTTTTCTAAATCCTAAGACGGAAGAATTTTTGTGTTTTAGTTCAATTTTCTCACGTTTCTCATCACCGATTACTACAGCCTTCCATTCTGAGTATTTGTTAAGTACTTTTGTTATAGATTTAGCAAAAATATCATAACCTTTAGCTCTATTTAATTTTCCAACAAAAGTTATTAATTTTTTCTTTTTTCTAACCAAGGATAATTGACCTTTTTTTGCAGACTGATAGAAAATTAATAATTTATTACTATTAACAAATTTATTCTCTAAACCTTCAAGAAATCTCTTTTTGGACCAAGCACTATTAAATATTATTTTATAACAAGTTTTTAACAATTTTTTTCTTTGATTAATAGTCTTAGATCCATCCATAGACAAAGGGTCATTGTGAAAATAAAGGGTCAATACTCTATTTTTTAATTTTTCGTTTAAAATATGGATGTAGCTTGGTCTATTATGAACTTCAATTATAGATGATTTGATATTTTTTTCTACTTCTATAAAATTCGACACATAATTCTTAGTTTGACTTGTAAATAAGTTTTTTTTTATATCAATATTAATATATTTAAGATTAAATTTTTTTTTATAATTTGTATTTCCGAAGATTGTAATGTCCTTTCTATATTTACTAATTCTAGAAGTTTCATATACAAAAAGAGATACAGCTCCAGGGTAATCTGGGGAAAAATTCTCTTTATAAGGTAAGAGTATTGATATTTTCATTTTTAATTTTATTTCTTACTGTTCTGTGATTCTTTATATAATATTCTCTAGAAATTGCCTCTTTTTTTGAATTAAGTTTTTCCTTATATATCAGTTTCCACTTTCTCCCTTTAGTAAATTTAGCACCCTTGCTTGAATTATGCAGCTTGATTCTATTTTTTAAATTTTTTGTATATCCAACGTATGTTACAGGTTTCTTGCCCACAGATTTGAGCATGTAAACATGATAAACCATTTATTTTAGTAACCTTTTCCAGTGTCTTTTTTTGTATCTCTTTTTAATTTACTCAATGCATCTTTAGAAGCAGCAGTCATATATCTTTGGTCTGATCCAATAGTTACTAGTTGAAAGCCTTTATTGATCATTTTTTCAGCATATTCTGGTTGACCATTTTGAATTCCAGCGATTACATTATTTTTTTTTGCATGGTCTAAAATTTTCATTATAACCTCATATACTGGGTCCCCTTCTGGCTTATCAAAACTCGGCTTTTCTCCAATCGCTAAACTTAAATCTGCTGGACCAATATAAATTCCGTCTAATCCAGTTGTTTTCATTATTTCATCTAAGTTTTCTAGAGACTCCTTTGTTTCTATCATAGCAAATTTTAATATTTCATTATTTGCTTGATCTGCGTAGTCTGGTCCACCATATACCAAACCTCTGATTGGACCATAGCTTCGATAGCCATTTGGTGGGTAAAGACAAGCTTTAACAAAGTTTTCGGCTTCTTTTTTATTGCTTACCATTGGACAAATAATTCCATAGGCACCTGCATCAAGAATTTTCATTAT
Source organism: uncultured Pelagibacteraceae bacterium (assembly GCA_902617025.1). Lineage (GTDB taxonomy): Bacteria > Pseudomonadota > Alphaproteobacteria > Pelagibacterales > Pelagibacteraceae > Pelagilacustribacter. The sequence continues at coordinate 73,663 of CACMVB010000001.1, forward strand.
TTGGCCTGGTTCGTTCCAATTAACTCTGGCCATAGGAACTACTTTAGTTGTAGATATTGCTTGCAACATTTCAACTGCATTTGAATAATCTATTACACCATGTTGCATATCTAAAGTTAAAGAGTCCCAATTTTGATTTGCCATTAATTCTGCAGTAAATGAATTAGGTATTTGAAGCCATCCATTAACAGCAGATTTACCAGATTTAAAAATTTCTTTTAATCTATTCTTTCTCATTCGTATGAAATGCCAAAGTGAGTGTATTTTATATTTAAATAATCTTTAATAGCCATAGACCCACCTTCTCTACCATAACCAGTTTGTTTAATTCCTCCAAATGGCGCCTCTGCTACAGCCACAACAGGTGTATTTACAGCAACGCAGCCTGTTTCTAATTTTTCTGATGCCTGATTTGCTTTTTTTAAATCGGTTGTATATACGTAACTTGCTAGACCTAAGTCATTATCATTAGCTCTTTTTATAACTTCATCAAAATCTTTAAAAGATAAGATAGGAACTATCGGACCAAAAGGCTCCTCCTTCATGACGGTAAAATTATCTCTGATACTATCGAAAATGGTTGGTTCATAATAATAACCTTTGTTAAAGTTTGCAGCTCTTTTACCACCTAAGAGAACTTTTCCTCCCTCTTTCTTAGTCGTTTCTACCAATTTTTCAACGCCCTCTAACCTCTCTTTTGTACATAAAGGTCCAAGTAAAGTATCCTTATCCATACCGTTCCCCATTTTTAATTTTTTAGTTTTTTGGACCATCAAGTCTGCAAATTCATCTTTTTTCTTCTCATGAATATAAAATCTGTTTGGAGATATACAAACTTGACCATTATTTCTAAATTTGGCTGTTATAGCCATATCTGTTACTTTATTTAAATCGACATCGTCAAAAACAATAAATGGTGAGTGGCCACTTAGTTCCATTGTTACTCTTTGTACTTTATCTGCAGCTTGCTTTAGAATAAGCTTACCAACTCTGGTTGATCCAGTAATAGATATTTTTTTAATTATATCTGATTGAATTAACTCAGATGAAATTGCTGCTGGATCTCCTGATAGTAAATTGACAACACCAGGTGGAACACCAGCTTCTTTACATATATCAACTATTTCCATTACACTACCCGGAGTAATTACGTCGGGTTTTACTATAACTGAACATCCAGCAGCTAAAGCAGTAGAAATCTTTCTTGATGCTAAAATGACTGGAAAATTCCACGGAACTAGTGCAGCTACTACTCCTACAGGCTGATAAATCACATGTATTTTAGTATTTGGAAAACGACTTTGATTTATTTCACCAAAAATTCTTTTTGTTTCTTCTGAGTTCCATTCAAATATGTCAGCAGCTCCCCCTACTTCACCAGATCCTTCAGATAAAGGTTTGCCCACCTCTAATGTAAGCCATTTTGATAATGTATCTACTTTTTTTCTCATTAATTCTGAAATTTTTCTAATTACTTTTGATCTTTCCCAAGGCGAAGTATTTCTCCAGATTTCTAAACCTTTTTCTGCTGACTTAAGCGCTCTTTGAATATCTTTACTATTCGCCTTCGAAGCCTTACCAATAATCTCCTCAGTGGCTGGATTAATTACTTCATAAGTTTCACCGCTTGATGACTGTTGCCATTTACCGTCAATAAACTGACCAAATTTCTCGTACATAAATTATATATAATTATTGAATATATTAAGTTAATTAACTATCTTATAAAGAATTTATGAAAAACATTCAACTTACTTGTGCGCATGCGCTAGTTAAATTCCTTACAAAACAAAAAATTTTAATTAATGGAAAGAAAGAAGCATTATTTCCAGGGGCGTTTGGAATTTTTGGACATGGAAACGTAGCATGCTTAGGACAAGCCCTACAAGAAAATCAAAAAGAGCTTCCTACTTGGAGAGGTCATCATGAACAAAACATGGCTCTTACCGGAATAGCTTATTCTAGAGCAAAAAGAAGAAAGCAAATCTTTATTGCGACTAGCTCAGTTGGACCTGGTTCTACGAATATGATTACAGCTGCAGCAGTAGCAATGAGCAATAGACTTCCTATATTATTTTTACCTGGAGATACATTTGCAAATAGAATGCCAGACCCAGTATTACAACAAGTCGAGCATTTTAATAATCCTGGAATAACACAAAATGATGGATTTAAACCTGTAGTTAGATATTTTGATAGAATTACACGTCCTGAACAAATAATCTCTACTTTACCTCAGGCAATTGAAGTAATGCTTGATCCTGCTGATTGTGGTCCTGCGTGTATTTCTCTAAGCCAAGATGTTCAAGGTGAGGTATTTGAATACCCTGAGGACTTTTTTAAAGAGAGAGTTCATTCAATTAGACGACCACGACCAGATGACTATCAAATAAAAAAAGCGGTAGAAGTTATAAAATCATCTAAAAATCCAATTATCATTTCTGGGGGTGGTGTTTTTTACTCTAATGCGATGGAAGAATTATCTGACTTTGCAAAAAAACATAATATACCAGTAACACAAACTGTTATGGGTTACTCTACTATGAAAAGAGATCATTCTCATTTTTTAGGCCCAATAGGTGGTCTTGGTGGAAAAGCAGCAAATAATATGGCAAAAAAAACAGATTTAGCAATTGCTGTAGGAACTAAACTTGCAGATTTTACAACAGGATCATGGGCAAACTTTGAAAACCCAAACTTTAAACTTGTATCAATAAACGCAGCAAGATTTGACGCAAACAAACATATGGCGCAAGCTGTGGTTGGTGACGCAAAAGTTTCATTAGTAGAACTATCTTTAGCTCTTGGAAGTTGGAAAGCAGATGATAGTTGGAATAAAAAAGCAAAAATTGAACTAAAAAACTGGAATGAATATGTTGATAAAGAAAGTGGTCCAACAAACCAAAAATTGCCTAGTTATGCTCATGCTGTTGGTGCAATTTATAGAAATTCTGATCCATCAGACATAGCAGTAACTGCTGCTGGTGGTTTAGTAGGCGAAGTTGTTCAAGTCTGGAGACCTAGAGAGCTAAATACTCATGAAACTGAGTGGGGCTTTAGTTGTATGAGTTATGAGATTTCAGGTGCCTTAGGAATAAAAATGGCAAATCCAAACAAAGAAGTTATAGCTTTTGTAGGTGATGGTTCATATCTGCTTTTTAATTCTGATATATATAGTTCAGTAATAACTAATAATAAATTAATTATTATAGTTTGCGATAACGGAGGCCATGCAGTAATTAATCGGCTTCAATTATACAAAGGTGGTAAAGAATTTAATTGTTTATTGAAAAGCTCAAAAACTCCAAACCTTGTTCCGGTCGATTTTGCCTCACATGCAAAAAGTATGGGAGCAGATGGAGAACAAGTTAAATCAATATCTGAACTTGAGGAAGCTTTTAAAAGAGCAAAAAAATCAAAAAAAACATATGTAATAAGCATACATACGGATGGCTATCAGTGGTTAGAAGGTTCAGCATACTGGGAAAGCCCCACTCTTTCACTGCCTTCAACTGAGGAAAATAAAAGAGCCCTAAAAGAACACCTAGACGGGAAGAAAAAACAAAGAAAAGGTGTATAAGCTTTTTAATGAAAAAAGTTTTTAAAGTCGGCCTCATCGGCTGTGGTCATATAGCTGAAACTTATTTTAGAGCACATAAATATTTCAACAACTTTAAGATTATTAAATGTGCTGATATTAATAAGTTTGCAGCTCAAAAGTGCGCAAAGGCTTATAACATAAGCTCAGCTTCGGTTAATGAATTACTTAAAGATAAAGAAATTCAAGTAATTCTAAATTTAACAATACCTAATGCACATTATTTGATAGCTAAAAAATCTTTACTTAATAATAAGCATGTTTATTCTGAAAAACCATTAGCTGTTTCATTTAAAGACGGTAAAGAACTTATAAAAATAGCAAAAAGAAAAAAACTTTTTATAGGAAATGCTCCCGATACTTTTTTAGGTGGAGGCAATCAAAAAGCAAGAGAACTTTTAGACAAAAAAGTAATAGGTAAAGTGAAGTTTGGTACAGGAATATTTGCCTATCCAGGAATACAATCCTATCATCCTAACCCAGAGCCTTGGTTTGCTAAAAAAGGAGGAGGACCAGTTATAGATATGGGTCCGTATTATTTAACTGCTTTAGTAAATTTATTAGGTCCAGCTAAAGAAGTAACAAGTATAAGCTCAAGAGGGGTAAACAAACGAACTATCGGTATAGGACCAAAAAAGGGTAAAAAATTTAAAGTGGAGTGCCCCACAACTTACTTCTCTACTATAAAATTTCATAATGGCACAATAATTAGATTAACTTTATCTTTTGATGTTATTTCTCATCTAAGGAACCACATAGAGCTTTACGGAGACGATGGTTCTATGATAGTTCCAGATCCAAATATGTTTGGTGGATCGGTTTTAATCAGTAAAAAATTAGGTAGCACATGGAAGGATCATCAAACAAACAAAATGTCACTGGGAAAAATTAATATAAGAACCCAAAGCTCTAGGGCAAATGAGTCTCCTACTAACGCAAATTATAGAGGTGTTGGATTATCGGAGATGATATATTCAATTCAAAATAAGAAAACACATAGATGTAACGGATATTTATCTCTACACGTGTTAAATATTATAGAAGCAATTCATTTATCTGCAAGAAATAATAAAAAACAAAGAATTTCTGTTAAATGTGAAAAACCAAAGCCATTTTCAAATAAAGAGATTAATTCAATACTTAAATAGAACTTTGTCTACTCAAAATAGCAGCACCCCTTACTCCACTTGCGTCTCCATACTTTGGTTTTAAAAATACTGTTTTAAGATTAGGTTCATTTATAAATGATGATGTTTTTTTTTTAATTTGATCTAAAAAATCTATTTCATTAGAAATTCCACCACCAAAAACAATAGCATCTGGATCAAGAGTTGTTACTATTAGTACCAAACATCTTGCTAAAATATCCTTATACTCATTAATAAATAAAGAAGTGTTAGAATCCTTTTTTCTATATCTGCTAAAAATTTCTTTTGCTGAAATATTTTCATTAAATTGTTCATTAAATCTTTTCTCTATTGATTTACCAGATAGATAACCTTCTAGTCTATTTGAAAAATCTAAGATTTTATCTGATTTTAAGTTTGGTGTATTTGTAAGTGGCATTTGATTTAAGCTCCATTCTCCTCCTAAACCATTTGCACCAGATATTATCTTTTTATTTATTACTAATCCGCCACCACACCCAGATCCCAATATAATGCCAAATACAGTTTCATAATGGCTAGCTGATCCGTCAAAAGCCTCTGATAGACAAAAACAATTAGCATCATTCTCTGAAAAAAAATTATTTTCCATTTTTAATTTCAAATCTTTTATTAAATTTCTTTTATTTAACCACTGAGAATTATGTGCATTTTTAATTAACCCTGTCGTTTTATCTACTGCTCCGGGATGACATATGCCTACATTAAATTTACCAGAATTGTTTTCTAATTTCTTAACGATTTCAGTTATTGTAATTATTGTCTTTTCATAATCTTTAGGTGTTTGAACCCTATCTCTTTGTAATTCTACATTATCATTATCTAGGAGAACGTACTCTATTTTAGTTGCACCTAAATCTATGCCTATTTGCATTAATTAGCTGAAGACCGGTTCATTTCTTGAAGCTCTACCTCTAATTTGTTTAACTCTTCACCACCTGCCATCATGCTTAAAAGTTTTTCTCTAGAGATATCTTTTTTTTCATAAGTGCCTAAACTTTTTCCCCTATTTAATACTGTAAAACTATTTCCTACTGGATAAGCATGATGAACATTATGTGTTATTAAAATAACTGCTAATCCCTGAGAAGCGGCTTTAACTATATATTTTAAAACAACTGAAGCTTGATGGACTCCAAGAGCAGATGTAGGCTCGTCTAAAACAAGAACTTTTGCTCCAAAGTATATAGCTCTACTTATTGCCAAACACTGTCTTTCACCACCTGACATAGTTCCGACTGCCTGGGATGGATCTCTTACATCAATACCTATTTGCCCCATTCTCTCGGCAGCTATTTTATTTGCTTTTTCTATATCAAACGTTTTGAAAAATGGTGGACCTTTCATTGGTTCTCTTCCCATAAAAAAGTTTCTTGTTACACTCATTAAAGAGACTAAAGCTAGATCTTGATACACGGTAGCTATACCCATATCTAATGCATCTTTAGGACTGTCAAATATTGTTTTTTTTTCTTCAACAATGATTTCACCTTCATCAGGCCTATGTACTCCAGCTAATGTTTTAATTAAAGTTGATTTACCTGCACCGTTGTCACCAAGAAGACACATAATTTCACCTTTTTTTAATTTCATAGTTACATCTTTAAGAGCTATTACTTTTCCAAAAAATTTACTTATGTTGTTAAATTGAACTAAATAGTCTGACATTATTTGCTTTCTGTTACCTTCCTTCTTATATAATTATTAAAGATCACCGCAATTAACATCATTGCTCCTAAAAAAACTTTAAACCAGTCTGTATCCACATCAGTATAAAATATACCCATTGATACTGTTCCGAAAATTAAAGCTCCAAATGCTGCACCTATTGCTGAACCATATCCGCCAGTTAATAAACAGCCTCCAACAACTGCGGCTGCAATAGCTTCTAACTCCTTTAAAGTTCCACGCATTGTATCAGCTGAACCAGCGTCCAAAACTTGAATAGTTGCGAAAATAGTTGCTGCTACTGCAGTACCAATAAATAAACTTATTTTTACTCTACCAACTGGTACTCCAACATTGTTAGCGCCATTCTTATCTCCTCCAGATGCAAATATCCAATTTCCATATCTTGTTTTCATTAGTATCCATGTTGAAATAATTGCTAAAGCTATGAACCATATTACCGATGGTGGTATTCCTGTGGCAAGCGGAGTTCCATCAGTTCTTAATGCAATCAGATTCATCGAACCTAACCAAGTAAAAACCCATTTAAAAATATCAGTTGCAAATATCCATGCTAATGGATCATCTTCTATTAAAACTCTTAGGCCTGGAACTTGTGTTCGGCCAGTAATCAATCTTGTTATTGCTAAAGTTGCCCCTCTTAGAATAAAAAGCATTGCAAGAGTAACAATAAAAGATGGCAAGCCTGTTCTTACAACTAATATTCCATTAAAATAACCTACTAGTACTGCCATTGAGAATGCAAAAATAATACTCATCCATAATGGCCACCCCCAATAAATTGCTGGAATAGCTATACAAATGCCTGCAAAACCAATCATAGATCCAATTGAAAGATCAAATTCTCCGCCTATCATTAACATTGCAGCTGCAATAGCTATTATTCCAAGATTTGCAGAAACATCTAAGAAATTTAAAACTCCGTAAGCACTGAACATCCCCGTATCTCCGGCAACGATACCAAAGAATATGAAAACTAGTATTGCTCCACCTAGAGCGCCAAGTTCGGGTCTATTTAATAATAATCTTAATTTAGAAACTTTTTTGAGTCTTTCATCCTGATTGAAATCAGTTTTTGTTTCAATACTTTTAGACTTTTTAGACATATAAAAAAAATTTAAAAAAAAAGGCCTAGTGATTATTCACTAGGCCTTTTAAATATTATTCTTATCTATAACCTTGGGCAGCCCATTTTATTACATCCTTCGCATTGTTAGGAGTAACAAAACCAGGTCCTGTCATAACAACACCAGCTGGCATTGTTCCATATCTCATATATTGAGAAAAGATAGCTATAGGTAAATAACCTTGTAGATACTGTTGTTGATCAATTAAGAATTCAACTTTTCCAGCAGCAGCAGCTTTAAGCATACCTGGTGACATATCAAATGTACCAAGTTTAACGCTTCCAACTTTACCAGCAGACTCTAATGCTTTTAGAGCAGCTTCTCCCGCAAGACCAGCTCCTAAAGTAAGAATAGTATCATATCCACCACCTAATTTAGCAGCTACAGCTTTTTGAATTTCAGTCGGGTCATTTGATGTACCTAATATGTCTACAGATCCACCAAAACCTTTTTTGAAACCAGCACATCTTCTATCTAAAGCGACGTTACCTACTTCGTGGTTAACGCATAGTGCTTTTTTACCGCCAGCAGCTTTCATTTTTTGTCCGCCACCTACACCAGCTTCAAACTCTGTTTGACCTACGTGAGCACTAATACCTAGTTTCATGTAGTCGTCTGAACCTGAATTCATAGAGATTACTGGGATACCTGCAGATATTGCAGCTTTAACAGATTTACCTAAAGCGGCAGCATCTGGAAGAGTTATTACAATACCTTTTGGTTTTTGAGAAACAGCGTTGTCAATAAGTTTTGCCATCTCTACCATGTCAAATGTTGCTGGAGCAGTGTATTTGCAAGATACTTTCATATCTTTACAAGCTTTATCAACTCCATTTTTTGCAACAGACCAGAAAGGGTCGTTTGCTTGTCCATGAGACACAACAATAATATCTACTGCTAGAGCAGCTACTGACATCATTGCCCAGCTCATTAGAGCAGCAACAGTTAAGTATACTTTTTTCATGATTATTTCCCTCATTTGTTTGTTAAATTTGCGCAATTAAAACAAAAAATTTGTGAAAATACAAAAAGAAAAAAAATATATACAACTAGAGGTAGTTGAAAATTACTATAATTTTACTATCTTTTTTTGCTTTAGAGATTGATATGCAGCATTAGCAATTTTTAAAGCAAAATATCCATCTTTGAAAGTTGATCTGGGTTTTATTCTTTTTTTATGAAGAAAAATTAGTTCGTTCAATTGCAAATTATAAGCTTCTTTGTATCGTTCAATAAAAAAATTTAAAAAGGGTTTTTGTGAATGGGATTGATTTGAATTAAATATCTCTGTGGCCGTACTCTTTTGATTGCCTGATAAAAGCATTCCTTTTTTTCCAAATAACTCAACTCTTTGATCGTATCCAAAAGAACAATGTCTAGAATTTGTGATTACACATATAACACCTTTCTTTGATTTCATTGTAACAGTAGCTAATTCATGATCTTTGATTTTTTTGTAAAAATTTTCAAATGAGCTTACAGATGAACTTATTTCAGCAATTTCATCATTATTTAAATAATACCTACATAAATCAAAATCATGAATCATCATGTCCCTGAAAATACCTCCAGAAGATTTAAGATAAGTCTTTGAAGGAGGTGCAGGATCTCTACTTGTGATTATTATTTTTTCCAATCTTCCTATTTTTCCTTTTTCTAAATCTTTTTTAATTGAGTGGTGGCTAGGATCAAATCTTCGATTAAACCCCATCTGTATCTTGGAATTATTTTTCTTAACTTTTCTGAAAGTTTTAACAATTTTATTGATATTTAAGTCTAAAGGTTTTTCGCAAAAAATAGTTTTATTGTATTTGATGCCCTCTTCGATAAATCTGATATGAGTATTTGTGGGGCTAGAAATAAAAATAATATCTACTTTTTTGTCTGAAAATATTTTTTTATAATCTTTTTCAATTTTACAATTGTAAAGATGTTTAGCTTTTTTTCTAAGTTTATCAATCTTTTCGTATACATATAACAAATTAAGCGTTTTATTTAGATATATATTTTGAGCATGCATTTGCCCAATTCTACCAAAACCCAAAAGTGCTACATTGATCATAAATTCTTTTGTAAGTTAATTATTTATAATATAAAATATTAATACTTTCTTAAAACTATGTCGATAAGATTAGGAATAGCACCCATTGCATGGAGTAACGACGATATGCCTGAATTAGGTGGAAAAACTCCATTGGAACAATGTTTAAAAGAAGCAAGTATGGCAGGTTTTACTGGAATTGAATCTGGCGGAAAATTTCCAATGAATTCGAAAGAACTTATTCCTAAACTTCAAAAAGAGAACCTTAAATTATGTTCGGGTTGGTATGGAGCTCAACTATTAAAAAGATCACCTAAAGAAGAATTTAAACTTATGCAAAAACAACTTAAATTATTCAAAGATTGTGAAGCACCTTGCATGGTTTTTGCTGAGGTTACCGACTCCGTCCAAGGAGATCCTATAACACCGTTATCAAAAAGGCCTAAATTAGATAAAGATGATTGGAGTAGATTTACTTATTCAATTAATGAAATTAGTAAAATGATGATAGATGAAAATATGCCACTAGCTTATCACCATCACATGGGAACTATAATAGAAACTGAGGAAGATACTTCTAGACTTATAGAAAATACAAAAGATACAGTCAAATTATTAGTAGATACTGGTCATATGTTGTTTGCTCAAGGTGACTCTATTAAATTAGTAGAAAATTTTTACGAACGAATAATTCACGTTCATTGCAAAGACATTAGAAAAGATATTTTAGAAAAATCATTGAGAAATGATGCAACATTTAGACAAGCATTTTTAGATGGGGCATTTACTGTGCCAGGAGATGGATGTATTGACTACGTTCCTTTCTTAACTACTTTGAAGAAAAAAAATTATTCAGGATGGCTTGTGGTAGAAGCAGAACAAGACCCTGATAAAGCTAATCCATTTGAATATGCAAAAATTGGTTTCAATTATTTAAGTAAAACTGCAAAACAATGTGGTTTTGAAATTATTAATTAACGGTATACAGAGACTAATTCATTATTACCCGCAGCTACGCAAGGTGACTTTATACAAGTACCAACTACCCATTCTGAGCCTGCATCTGACTCAAAGTTATTTGAAGAAACAAAAATTATACCTTTATCTGTAGATTGACCCGCTTTACCTTCGGCCTGAATTCTTGGATCTTGAGAGGTTTGTATTAAAGGTTTTTTAATTGAATATGGGTTTTTTAGATCAATATTATTTAAAACATAATTTACGATTTTATCTGAACTCCAAACAGAATTGCATTTCTCACCCCAAGACGTTGAACCCTCTTCATTTGAGCTACAACTATTTACCTCATCATTAATGAAATCAACCACAGACTTATGATTTGATTTTATATCGTTTGCTTTTTGTAAAACTTCTGATCTTGTTGAAGCTGTCCATAATAACATTGCAACCACATATGTAATAGAACTTAATACTAAAACTTCTAATGGACCAAAATTTTTTAATTTCCTATTTATATCTATCATAATTTTACAATCATAGATTTATCAATCTTATTTTCAAAAAAATCAATAATATTTTTAATTGTTTCTAAGGACATTCTAGATTTACATTCATTTGTAAATGTTGCTGAATGTGGACTTAACAAAACTTTTTTATTTGATAGTAGAGGATTAGTTTTATCTACAGGCTCTTTTTCAAAAACGTCTAGTCCTGCTCCAAAAATTATATTTTCTCTTAATGCTTTATCTAAATCGTTTTCGTTAATAATTCCACCTCTGGCCGTATTGATTATGATTGCCTCTCTTTTCATAATCTTAAGTTTAGAATAATCAATTAAATTTTTAGTTTTTTCATTTAACGGAACATGTAAAGAAACATAGTCACAAGTTTTTAATCCATCATTGAGATTTTCAATTTTTTGTACTCCAAATCTCTCAATAGTCTCTTTATTAACAAAAGGATCATATACTTTTACTTTCATCTCGAAACCTTTGCATCTTTTGATTAAACTTTGACCTATCCTTCCAAATCCAACTATTAGAATCTCTTTTTTAAAAAGTTCTAAAGTAGTAATAGTAGATGCATTTTTTTTAAAATTTCCAACTCTAACTTCCTGGTCGTATTGATTAATACTTTTAGATATAGATAACATCATGTAAATTACATGTTCTGCTACAGCTACTGCATTCGCAGTAGCAGTTATTAATAAAGTAATTTTGTTATTTTTAATAAAATTTAAATCGACATTATCATATCCAACACCATGTCTAGATATAACCTTTAAATTTTTACACTTAGATAGAATTTTTTCATTTAATTTTGAAACTCTAAGTGTACAAGCATCATAATTAGGTAGTACTTTTATTAAATTTTCTTCAGAAGAATCTTCGATTATTTGAAATTCAAACGCTGGATTATTTTTTAATAAATTTATACCGTCTTGGTGAATTTTTTCTATAATTGCTACTTTATGCATTTTTTTTGGCGGTCCCAAGGGGAATCGAACCCCTCTTTGTTGGATGAAAACCAACTGTCCTAACCGATAGACGATGGGACCGTATCATTGAGTGTCTTATTAACAGAAATATCATCGATAATAAACTCCACATTTGATTGCCCTTGCCACTCGTTTAAAGATAATTTACCAGCAATATTAAATAGTTTTTTATCTTTTTTTAGCAAATATGCTCCAATTTCATTTTCGACGCAGTTAAATGCTATAGATTTGACACTAGATCCATCCAATCCAACTAAAACTGATTTTATGTGTTTATCCTTTATAATCTTATAATTTATAGATTTCATATTTTCTAAAACAAACTTTGGCTCTGGGTTTCCTGAACCGAAGGGAGCAAGTGAATTTACCTTATTATAAAATTGAAGATTTAATGCGGTCGGGGCTATTATACTATCTAAATATAAAGGTTTTATATTCATTTTGCTATTACTTAATCTTTCAAATTTTTTTAGGATAAATTTTTTAAATTTTTCAACATTTTCAGTTTTTATTGTAAATCCTCCAGCCATCTTATGTCCCCCACCTCTAATTAAAATTTTTTCTTGAACAGCGGCAATAATTACTGAGCCAATATCAAAACCTTCAATAGATCTAGCTGATGCTTTTCCTATGCCATTATCGTCTATTGATATAATTATTACCGGTTTATTAAATTTATCTTTAATTCTAGAAGCAACTATTCCAATCACACCCTCATGCCAATTTTTTCCAAAAACGACCATTACTGATTCATGTGTTTTATTTACTAAATTCCTTAAAATTTTGTCCATTAGGTCTTTTTCTAAAATTTGCCTCTCTTTATTAAAATGATCTAACTCGGTTGCAATTTTGAAAACATCCTTAGGATTATTACTAATTAATAAATTTGCTCCATGAGAGGACTTTCCTACTCTACCTCCAGCATTGATTCTTGGACCTAGTTGATAACCAATATGATAAACATTTGGTTTAGTTTGGATATCACAAATATCAAATAATGTTTTTAATCCAAGATTTTTTTTTGATTTTAAAATTTTTAATCCTTGTGAGACAATTGCTCTATTTAAACCAACTAAAGGAACAACGTCACAAACTGTTCCTAGAGCTACTAAATCTAAGTATTCAAGCAGATTTGGCTCTGTAATTTTTGATTTGATAAACCAATCAGTTGATCTAAGTTCTTTATTTAAAGAAATTAAAAACATAAATGTAACTCCAGCAGCGCATAAATATTTCAAATCAGATTTATCATCTAGCCTATTTGGATTTACTATAGAGTGGGCTTTAGGCAAATTTATTTCTGATTGATGGTGATCAAGAACAATTACGTCAATGTCATTATTAGATGCGTAATCTATAGCATCGAATGATAGTGTTCCACAATCAACAGTGAAAATCAATTTAGTGCCGTTATCTATTAATTTTTTAAAAGACTCAGCGGATGGTCCGTAACCTTCTTTTTTTCTATCTGGTATATAAATTTCGTAAGGAATATTTATTGAGTTAAAAAAATTTGCAAGTAATGCTGTTGCTGAAGCCCCGTCAACATCATAATCACCAAAAATGCCAATTTTATGCTTTTGAGTAATTGCTTGTATTGTTCTTTTTGCTGATTTTTGCATATCCTTTAGAATCTCAGGATTCGGCAAGAAATTCTTTATAGACGGGTTTAAAAAAGTTTGAACGTCTTCTTTTTTAATGTTTCTAATTGATAAAAGCTTTGATGTTATCTCATCTAAAGAATAATTTTCTTTGTAAAATATAACATCTTGTTCATTGTATTTTTTAAAAATCCAGTTTTTGTTACTTACTGAATTTGAAATCATTTATTGTATATATTTCTAATTATTTTGTTAATCTTTTTACTTTTATGTAATGCAAAAGTTGTAACCTCAAATTCATTTCCGAGGTCCTTTACTCCCTTAGTTAAATCTCCATCTGTTACACCAGTAGCACAGAATATAACATCTCCTTTTACCATATCTTCGATATTATATTTCTTTTTAAAATCAGATATCCCAAGTTTTTTTGCTCTAATTTTTTCTTCTTCGTTTAAAACTAAACGACCTTGGATTTGACCTCCAAAGCAAGATAGCGCTGATGCTGCTAAAACTCCTTCTGGGCCTCCACCTGTACTATAGTAAATATCATTTTTCGGTTTCTCTCCTATTACGCTCAACACACCAGCTATATCACCATCTGTTATAAAATTTATAGTTACCCCAAGCTTGTTCATTACATTAATGATTTCATCATGTCTTGGTCTTTTCATTACACATGCATTTATTTCTGAAACTTTTTTCTTTTTTGCTTCAGCTAGTATTCGAATATTTTTTTCTACACCATTATCAATATCTATTAAATTTTTAGGTAAATCTGATCCTATTGCTATTTTTTCCATGTAAGTGTCAGGAGCTGATAATAAATCACCTTTTTTTGCGACTGCTATAACAGAGAAAGCGTTTGGTTGATTTTTTGCGGTGAATTTTGTTCCCTCCAATGGATCCACTGCTATGTCAAATTTAGGTCCATTTAAGGTTCCTAATCTTTCACCAATGTACAACATGGGAGCCTCATCCATTTCGCCTTCCCCGATAACTATTGTTCCTTCCATATTAATTTTGTTTAACTCTCTTCTCATTGGATCAACAGCACCTTTATCAGCGGCAATTTTATCATTTTTACCTATAAACTTTGAGGCTCCAATTGCTGCCTTTTCTGTGGCTTTAATGAATAGATTTAAAAATTTTTGATCTATTGACATTTATTCGTCATCTATTCTTATCAATTTAGATCTTTTTTTTACATAAGATCTTTTATTAATAGTCTGAATAATTTTATTAAGTGATTTATCTTTTGAGGGATGAGTTATGATTATAATTGATGATGAACTCTTATTTTTATTTGGGTCTTGAACTAATCTTTTTATAGAAACTTTATTTATTGAAAAAATTTGAGTGATATTTGATAAAACACCAGGTTTATCAGTTACATTAAATCTAAAGTAAGCAGAAAAAAAACGATCTGATATATCTTTAAAATTTAAGCTTTTTCTTTCTTTATTTGATATTGAAAAAGGAAATTTAATGTTTCCTCTTAAAATAGATGAGATATCAGAAATTAATGCAGATGTTGTTGCGGCAGGACCTGCACCTTCACCTTGTATTATACTTTGACCAACAGGATTTCCATCTATGATAACAGCATTTAAAACGCCATCAATGCTTCCTACATAAGCACTGTTTCTTATTAATGTAGGGTGAACTCTTTGAAAGATATTTTTTCCTATAAGTTCGGCATAACCTAGCAATTTAATTTTATAACCAAGTCTCTTAGCGTAATTTATATCATCCCTGTCTATAAATTTAATTCCTTCAACATGGATATTTTTATTCAAAAATGAATTAAAACATAGAGATGACAAGATTTTCAATTTTGATGCTACATCATCTCCATTTAGATCTGATGTAGGATCTGACTCTGCATATCCTAATTTTTGTGCATTTTTTAAAACTTCGTTAAAAGATTTATTTTCCTTATCCATCGAAGAAAGTATATAATTAGAGGTTCCATTAAATATTCCAAAAACTTTATTTATTTTGTTGGCTATCAACCCTTCCTTTAAAGATCTTATAATTGGTACTCCACCACAAACTGAAGCCTCAAATTCTAAATTCACTTTATTTTTTTCGGCAATTTTTGCCAATTGGTCTCCATATTTAGCTATCAAAGCTTTGTTTGCGGTAACAACGTGCTTTTTGTTTTTAAGTGCATTAAAAACTAATTTTTTTGCAGGACCTTCAGCGCCACCAATAAGTTCAATTATTAAATCTACATTTTTACTTTTAGTAGCGTCTAGATATTTATCTAACCATATTTTTTTATCAATTTTAAAACCCCTATTTCGTTTCTTATTTTTTGCAGAAACATAGGTAATAATTGGTATACAGTTATTTTTTTTCGCTAGAATTTTTTTATTTTTTTTTAAATATTTAAATAAATAACTTCCTATATTTCCTAAACCAATGATCGCTATATTTAACTTTTTCATTTATTAGATTATTCCCTTAAAGTAATATCTGGAAAATCCTTTTTTTTTCCAATTTTTATTAAATGTTTAGATATTTCATCAATACTACACTTTTCAACTATCGTACAAATATCCTCTATGATAATTTCATTTGATTGTTTATTTTTTATTTTTTTTGTTACATTTTTTTTTGCAATTTTTTTAATCTGTTTAGTCTTTAACTTTGATTTGATCTCTTTAATCTCTTTTTTTGTTAATTTTTTTACATTAGTATTAGAATAATCTTTATTTTTAACACTGATCATTTTTTTATTTTTTTCGTTTTTATTAAGATTTAATTCAACTAAATCTATAATTTTCTTTTTTTTTTTCATTTCAATAATTTTTATTTCAATAGATAAATTTCTTTCAAAATATTGGTTTGCTTCTTCTTTATTAACACAAACATGATCACCACAAATATAAACAAACTTTGATTTAGAACAGCTTTGAAGAAATAACATCAAAAAAATTATTAAATATTTTGTCATTTTAGGCCCAAAGTTTCTGAGAATCTGAATAAAAGGTTCATATTTTGTATAGCTTGTCCCGCTGCCCCCTTTATTAAGTTGTCTAAAGCAGAAAAAATAACATATTTATTTCTAATTCTTGTTTCACATACTGATATCTCACAATTGTTAGTAAAAATTACATTTCCTGTTCCAAGTTCTGAGTTTAATTTCAAAATCTTTATAAACTTTGTTTTTTTATAAAATTTAACTAATTCATTTCTAATTTTGTTTACATTTACTTTTCTTTTTCCAGTTACGTATATAGAAGAAAGAATACCTCTAAATGTTGGTAATAAATGTGGATTGAAGGAAAATGAAACTTTTTTTTTCGTAATTTTATAAATTTCTTGGTCTATTTCACAAATATGTCTGTGCACTTTTGGGCTATAAGCAAAAGTTGAGTCATAAAAATTTTTATAATTAAATTTATTTTTGTATTTTTTTCCAGCACCAGAGTACCCAGATTTAGAGTCAATCACGATATTATCTGATGAAATTAGATTTTTTTTAATTAAAGGAATAAGAGGTAATTGAATGGACGTAGGATAGCAGCCTGGGTTCGATATAATTCTATAATTGTAGATATTTTTTTTATTAAACTCACTAATGGAATATAATGAATGTTTAATTAAATTTTTTGCTTTATGTTTAATCTTATAATTTTTGTAGTAAACTAATGGGTCTTTAATTCTGAAATCTGCGGAAAGATCTATGTATTTCAATTTTTTATTTTTATTAAATGTTTTTTTAATTATTTTTTGAGCATCTCCATTTGGCAAAGATAAGAATACTAAATCTAATTTGTTCCAATTAATATTTTTAACTGAGGAAATTTTTGGTAATTTTTTTTTAATCCTATTGTCGAAAAATGATATTTTTTTTCCCAAATTTTTAGTTGCACATAAATTTATAAATTTTACTTTTGGATGTTTGCTAAGAAGATATATAAGATCTAATCCTGTAAAACCCGTTGCACCTATAACTGCTATATTTATTTTTTTCAATTTAGACATAATGATTATATATCATTGTCCTGAAATAAATAAAATTTAAATGACTATCTTTTAGAAAATTGAAAGCTTCTTCTTGCTTTTCTATGCCCGTATTTTTTTCGTTCAACAACTCTTGAGTCTCTAGTAGTAAGTTTATCCTTTTTTAAGTTTTTCTTCAAAGATGCATCATGAGAAATTAATGCCTTTGATATGCCTAATATAATTGCTCCAGCTTGTCCTGATAACCCCCCACCTTTTACAGAACATTTAACATCATAATTTGATGCAACCTGAGATATTTCTAAGGGTCTGGTGACTATTATTTGATGAACTGGACGTTTAAAATATTCATTCATTTTTAATCCATTTACATGAATATTTCCTGAACCTTTTTTGACCCAAACTTTAGCTATCGATCTTTTTCTCCTACCTGTAGCGTATTTACTATCTTTAAAATCCAATTTAATTTTTTTTGACTTTGTTTGATTTGATTGAGCAGGTTCCATTATTTAATAATATTTTTTTTATTTAGTTTTTCGAAATCAATAATTTTTGGATTTTGTACTTCATGAGGGTGGCTTTCACCTTTATAGATTTTTAATTTTGTAAGTTGTTTTTTTGCTAATGGACCACCAGGCAACATTCTTTTAACTGCAAGTTTAAGAATTTCTTCAGTTTTGTTTTTTTCTTTTAATGAAATAGGTGATGAAACTTTGATACCTCCTGGATGCCCAGTGTGTCTAAAATATTTTTTATCTTTAAATTTTTTTCCACTAAATCTAATTTTATCTATATTTGTTACCACAACAAAATCACCATTATCAATATGTGGGTTAAAAGTAGATTTATTTTTTCCTCTTAAGACTTTTGATATATAAGCAGCTAGTCTTCCAACTACAGCATTTTCTGCATTCACAATATACCAATTTTTTTTTACATCTTTATTTTTAATAAATGGTGTCATAATAATTGGCGATAAGTACATAGAATATGTCTTAAAGTCAAATTAATTAATTGTTATATAGTATAATCTAATCGCAGTTAAAACTAAAATTATACTGGTTATTTGGTGCGCCGAGGCAATACTAATGTTTAAACCGCTTAACAAAACAAAAATGCCTAGAAAAATTTGTA
Source organism: uncultured Pelagibacteraceae bacterium (assembly GCA_902617025.1). Lineage (GTDB taxonomy): Bacteria > Pseudomonadota > Alphaproteobacteria > Pelagibacterales > Pelagibacteraceae > Pelagilacustribacter. The sequence goes on from CACMVB010000001.1 coordinate 92,449, forward strand.
TTAATAAAATTAAAAATAAAACTATTGTTGTTTTGTAAAATTTTTTTTTCTCTCTTTTAAATGTAAAATATCCTAAAATCAAAATATAAAATGAGATTATATAAGCTAAATTTCTGTGATAAAATTGAACTAATGAATGATTTTCAAAATTTGTTAAGTCTAAATAATTTTTAAGGATAAAATCATCTGGAAAGTAACTGTCATTCATTAATGGCCAAGTCTGATAAATTCTACCAGCGTCCAAACCAGAAACAAAAGCTCCAAAAACTATTTGAGCAAAGATCAATAAAATAAGAAATAAATAAGGAAAAGTTTTTTTTGAAAAATTGAAAAAGCTTTTATTTTTTTTATTTTTAAAATTTAATATTAACCAGAAAATTAATGAAATAATAATCATTGCAATCGTCAAATGAAGCGATAATCGATAGTGACTCACTGTTACGTCGTTAACTAAGCCACTTTTTACCATATACCAACCTACAAATCCCTGACATAAGATTAAAAAAAATATCAAATAACAAGGTATCAAATATTTTTGATCAATTTTTTTAGAATAATAAAAATAAATCAATGGTAATAAAAAAAATAGACCTATTAACCTACCAAAGATTCTGTGCGCATACTCCCAATAGAATATTATTTTGAATTCTTCCAATGTCATTGATGGATAAAGAATTTTAAATTGAGGAATTTGTTTATATAAATCAAAATAAATTAACCATGATGACTGGCTTAAAGGTGGTAAAACACCACTAAAAAGTTCCCATTCTGTAATTGATAATCCTGAGTTAGTAAGTCGAGTTAATCCTCCAACCAGAATCATAAAGAAAATTAATACAAAATTGATTGAAAGCCAGTTTACAAATAAATTATCGATATTTTTTTTTAGAGTGATCATGTATATATAAATATATATATATTTATAATGATCTTTATGATTTAATTGTCGCTATGCCAAATAAAAATATAATTAAAATAAGAAAAGAACTTGATAAATTGGATAATTCGTTTTTGAAAATAGTCAAGAAAAGAGTTTTTCTAGTTGATAAGGTTTTAAAAAACAAAAAATTTAAGAAAGATATAATTGATAGAAAAAGAATAAATATAATTTTAAAAAACATCTCAAAGAAATCTAAATCAATGAATATAGATCCTAAAATCACACAGAAAATATGGAAATCAATGATTAAAGGTTTTATTGATTATGAGTACAGAAATTTTAAAAAAAGATAATAATTATTTGCTGTGTGGGGGCAATTTTTTTTCAATAAAATATTCGTGTTTTCTTGTGTTGGGGTTATATTTTTTGAGTTTTAATTTGTCTTTAGCTTTTTCACCTTTAGTAGGTTTTTTTGCGTAATAAATAAATTTACTATCAGGATTGTTCTCTGGGACCATCCTTACTTTAATATGTGTTTTTTTTGCCATATTTCTTTATCTTATTTAGTTTATCTAAAATTTTATTGCTCTTATCTTTAATTACAGTTTTATAATATGAAGTTTTTAAACTATCTGAATTATAATCGTCAAGTTTATTTGTATTAGAATTTAAAACTTTTTTTGCTCCTTCAATCGTCAAACCCTGATTTTTAAGTAAAAATTTTATTAATTTAATTATTTCAACTTGTTCCTTTGAGTAATATCTTCTTTTATTAATAATCTTAGGTTTTATTTGGTAAAATTCATTTTCCCAATACCTTAAAACATGATTTAAAGGTTTTTTACTTTTTGGATTTAATAAATCAAGTTTTTTTGATAATTCGCTAATTGTAATAAGTTTATTCACTGGCGTTTAACTTTCTTAAAATATTTTTTGATGGATGAAAAGATATTGATTTTCTCTGAGTGATTATAAAATTCTCATTAGTCTTAGGATTTCTGCCCATTCTTTCTTTTTTTTGAATTATTGTAAAAGATCCAATATTTTTAAGGATTAGATTATCATTCTTTATACATTCGATTAGAGACTCGGTTAGATAGGTTACTATTTTTTTTGTAAACGATAATGGATAGCCGGTTCTATTACTTATTTTTTTAGCTATATCAATTTTTTTATAATTTCCTCTATTCACTTTTAAGATGATCTAAATTTTTTTTAATTTGCTGCATTAAATTACCTTTAACTATATTGTAGCATAAATTTATTGAGTGGTAAAAACCAATAGCATCTGTTCCACCATGACTTTTAACTACGGGTCCATTAAGTCCAAGAAATATTGCACCATTGTACTTTCTGGGATCAAGTTTGTTTTTAAACCTTTTTAAAGAAAAGTAAGAAAAAATTAGTGATAATTTACTTAAAATATTTTCAGATAAGGATTTTTTTAAATTATCAGTTATGAATTTTGCAGTACCTTCGGCTGTTTTTAAAGCTATATTACCTGTAAAACCATCTGTTACAATTACATTTGAATCACCTTCAGTTATTTTATTTCCCTCAATATAACCTTTAAAAATAAAATTGTTTTCATTACTTAATGAAGAAAGTTTTTTATATGTTTTTTTTAAAACTTCAGTTCCCTTAATTTCTTCTGAGCCAACGTTTAGTAAAGAGACTAGAGGTTGTTCTTTTGGATATAAAGATCTGTACAGAGCTGATCCTAATTCTGCAAAGTCAGCAAGATTATCTTCATTACACTCTATGTTTGCTCCTAAATCTAAAACAACATTAATACCTTTTTTGTTTGGCCATAAACCAGCGAGAGCTGGTTTGCTTACTTCATTCATCATTTTTAATATCATTCTAGATATAACCAGAAGAACGCCTGTATTTCCTGCCGATAAACTAATATCTGACTCTTGATCAAGTTGAGATTTTATACAATTCCACATGCTTGTATTTTTTGAGTTTTTTATAGCCGCCAATGGAGTTTCTTCATCTGAAACTGTAGATTCTGTATGTATAATTTTTATTAAAGGTGATGAAATATTTAAATTTTTTAGTTTTTCGTCAATTTTTTTTTGATTGCCAAATATATTTAATTGAAAGTCATTTATATTTTTATTCTTTTTTAAAAAAATACCAATGCCTTCAACAGTTTTATCTGGAGCGTTTTCACCACCCATTGCATCAATTGCAATAGTTATTTTTTTTACCATTTAGTTTTTAAAGATCTAAAATTTTTTTTCCGTTATAAAAGCCAGATTTTAGATCAATATGATGAGAAAGTTTATATTCACCACTTTTTTTATCCTCAACAATGTTACTTGATGAAATTTTATGATGAGATCTTCTCATTTTTTTTTTTGATATTGAAGTTTTTCTTTTAGGTACTGCCATAACTTTTTTTAAATTTTATTGCATCTCTTATCATATTATCTAAGGGTAATTCAAAACAAAAATTATAGAATTCAAGAAAATACGATTTAATTTCATGCAAATTAGAGTTATTTTCATTTTTATCAAGGGCTTTGAAGTATTTTAAAATCAATTTTTCGTTTATTTGAATATTTTGATCATTTTCAATAAGTACTTTTAGCAAAATGTCATATAAAATTTTATTTAAATCTTTCATTTTTTTATTAACTGAAACGTCACCAAATCCCAATTCTCTTAAATTATTTTCAATATTTTGAAAAAAACTATCGTACGTATTTTGATCAAATTTAGAGCCTTTTTTTTTATATATAATCATCATTACTGAAAAATGAAAAAACATAAGATAAACACGAGTTTCAAAAACATCCTTTAATTTTACTTCATTATAAAAAAATAAATTTCTAGATAAGGATAATAATGTGTTGTATAAAAGTGTTTGTTTATGTTTAAAATTAAAAATCATTATAAATTATATTCTTTACTTTTTTTTATTATTTTAATTGGATGCAAATTTCAAGAGCCATATAAAAATCATGGAATAATATTCCTGGAAAATAGATCTAATACATTAACAGTTAATAGCTCAAATAAAAATGATGTGATTACTGTCCTAGGACAACCACATTCAAAATCTATTGGTGATATAAACGAGTGGATTTATATTGAGAGAGTTCTTTCAAAAGGAGAATATCATAAATTAGGACGTAATGTTTTAGTATCTAATAATGTATTAGTATTGAGTTTTGATAAATATGGGATATTGAAAAATAAAAAATTCCTTAATAAAAATGATAAAAAAAATGTTAAGTTTTCCAAAAATGAAACGGAAAATGAATTAACACAGAAAAGTTTTGTTGAGAGTTTTCTGTCAAGCGTAAGATCAAAAATGTATGGAAACAGAAAATCAGGTAATTAATGTGCTATTACCGCTAACAACAAAAGAGCTACAATATTTGTAATTTTAATCATTGGATTAACAGCTGGTCCAGCAGTATCTTTGTAAGGGTCTCCGACCGTATCACCAGTTACAGCAGATTTATGAGCCTCTGAACCTTTACCACCAAAATTTCCATCTTCTATATATTTTTTAGCATTATCCCAGGCTCCTCCACCTGCAGTCATAGAAACCGCAACAAACAAACCAGTAATAATAACACCCAACAACATTGCTCCAAGTGATGATAAGGCCGCTTCCATCCCACCAATCTGAAAAATTATAAAATAGAGTACGATTGGTGATAAAACTGGTAGCAAAGATGGAATTATCATTTCTTTAATCGCAGCCTTTGTTAACAAGTCAACTAATTTACCATAGTCAGGTTTTCTCTTTCCTTTCATGATACCAGGAATTTTTTTAAATTGTCTTCTTACCTCAATAACTACTGCACCTCCTGCTCGTCCCACTGCTTGCATACCCATTGACCCAAATAAATATGGCAACATTCCACCAATTAATAAACCCGCGACTACGAATGGATTCGATAAATCAAAAGTTACATCTACACCAGCTAGTGCGGAATTTTTAACACTTGAAAAATATTTTATATCTTCTGTGTAAGCTGCAAAAAGAACTAGAGCTCCTAACCCTGCAGAACCTATGGCATAACCTTTAGTAACTGCTTTAGTTGTATTACCAACTGCATCTAAAGCGTCTGTTGTTTTTCTTACATTTTTTGGAAGTTTAGACATTTCTGCTATTCCACCTGCATTATCAGTCACTGGACCATAAGCATCTAATGCTACTACCATCCCAGTAAGAGCAAGCATAGCGGTTACAGCAATTGCAATGCCGTATAAACCTGCCAAACTATTAGTGTATAAAATTCCTGCAACAATAATTAAAGCTGGAATAGCTGTTGCTTCCATTGATATAGCTAAACCCTGTATCACATTAGTCCCATGACCTGTTGTAGACGATTTAGCAACAGTTTTTACAGGCCTGTAATTCGTCCCTGTATAATATTCAGTTACCCAAATTAATAATCCGGTTATAATAAATCCAACTACCCCACAAATATAAAGATCAAATCCAGAAAAAACTGCACCAGCATTATTGTTATAAGCCTTTTCCAAACCTATAATAGAATCTGTCACTGGATACATTACTAATAAGGACGTTAAAGCAGTAACTAAAAAACCTTTATATAAAGCGCCCATTATATTTTTACTTTTACCAAGTTTTACAAACCATGTTCCAATTATTGAAGTAATAATACACGCGCCTCCTATAGCTAGCGGATAAATCATTAAATTAAAATCTTGTGGTGAAAAAATTGAAGCTAATACCATTGTTGCTACAATTGTTACAGCATAGGTTTCAAATAAATCAGCTGCCATTCCTGCACAATCTCCTACATTGTCACCAACATTATCAGCAATTACTGCAGGATTTCTTGGGTCATCTTCCGGAATTCCGGCCTCAACTTTTCCAACTAAATCAGCTCCTACATCTGCTCCTTTAGTAAATATACCTCCACCTAACCTAGCAAAAATAGAAATTAAAGAAGCACCAAAACCTAAAGCAACTAACGCATTTATAATTTCTCTGTTATCAACTTTAAGATTTATTAAAATGATGTAGTAAATCGTAATTGCAAGCAAAGCCAAACCTGCTACTAACAATCCAGTAATAGCTCCAGACTTAAACGCAATAGTTAATCCCGATTGAAGACTTTTTCTAGAGGCCTCTGCAGTTCTTACATTTGCTTTAACTGAAATAAGCATTCCAACATATCCTGCAACACCAGATAAGAATGCTCCAATAAAGTATCCTAATCCAACTAAATAGTTAAAAAAATAAGTTACGATTGCGAATACTAATACACCCACAATTGCTATAGTTTTATATTGCCTATTTAGGTATGCTTTTGCACCAATTTGAATAGCTTCAGCAATTTCTTGCATTCGTGAATTACCAGGACTGGATGAAATTATTTGGCCAGATAAAAGGTAACTGTAAGCAACTGCTAATATTCCGGTAAATGAAATTAAATAAAGAAGTTCTAAATATTGAATCATGGTATAAATAATTATCGGATAAATGCCAAATATAGGATAAAAACGCAAGCTAAACTTAATAATAAATTGAAAAATTTATTCATCTTTTCTCAATACTTTGGATATTTTATCTAAAATTGCGTTTAAATAACCAATTTGGACTTTTTCTAGAAAAAATTCAGAGGCCTGCAAATATTCGTGAATTACAACTTTTTTTGGGTTATTGTGTTTAAATAATAACTCAAAAACAGCTGCAAATAATATTATTTTAAGAATTTTATCTGTTTTTTTTAAATCAATGTCTTTGCCTAAATTATTTTTTATAGTTTCCTCAATTAGTTCAGTTCTTTCTAGAGTTCCAGAGACAACATCTTTTATAAATTTTTTATATTGATTTTTTTGATATTCTATTTCTGTGTCAGGATTCATCAGTGAATTATAGATTTTCTGAATTATTTTTATTCTTGGTGATATACCTTTAAATTTTTTTTGGTGCATTGGTTAGTGAAGAAATAACCGCGTTGGTTGCTTCTAATCCTTTATTTTTTTTATTTGATTTAATCATACCGCACCTTTCAAGCGCTTGTCTCATGTTTAAAGCAGTTATTATTCCATTTCCTATAGGTTTGCCATGATTTATAGAGAGTAATAGAATTGTTTGAAAAGTTGACTTACAAATTAAATCAAAATGAGGAGTTTTACCTTTAATTACACAACCCAATGCAAGAAATGCATCATATTTTTTAATATTCTTTTTTATAGCTAAGGGTATTTCAAAGACACCAGGGACCATTAATAAATTACATTTGTAATTTTTTTGTTTTAGAGTCTTTAAAGAAGATTTAACAAGTTTATCAGTTATAGCTTTGTAGTAATTTGCGTTAATTATTAAAATTTTTTTCATTTTATGATTAATTGTTTTTTAATTTTTAAGCCAAAACCTTCTAATCCAATTATTTTTTTCTTTGAACGAGACAGTAATATCATATTTCTAACATCGAAATCCTTAATTATTTGTGCTCCTATACCATAATATCTCAATGTAATATCTGTATTACTTTTTTTACTTTTCATCTCATTATTAATCACAACTAGCATAAAATTTTTATATTTTGTTATGAAATTTAAATTTTTTTTAATTTCTTTATTTTCAAATAAATTTTTTTTATTTATTTTTTTTGAAAGCACTCTTATTGGAATTGGTTTATTAATTTTAAACTTTCCTTTTGAAAAAACAAAACTCTCAAAATTGTTTAATTTATTTTTATATATACTTAAATATAATTTAAATCTCTTATAATTTATTTTTTTTGAAAAAGATTTATAAACAAGTTTTTCATTTTTTAATCTATGAGCAATTAAATCTGCTATAGATGCTATCTTTATTTTGTGTTTTTTTGAAAATTTAACAAGATCTTCTAATCTTGCCATTCTACCATCTTCATTCATTACCTCACATATCACAGAGCTTGGATTTAATTTTGATAGTTTTGAAATATCGACTGAGGCTTCAGTATGACCAGCGCGTTCTAAAACACCTCCATTTCTTGAAACTAATGGAAAAACATGGCCTGGTGAAACAATATCTTTTTTTTTTGACTTGGGATTAATAGCTACTTTAATTGTTTTTGCTCTATCAAATGCTGAAATTCCTGTTGTGATACCTTTTTTGGCCTCGATTGAAACAGTAAACGCTGTTTGCATTCTTGACTTATTAATTTGTGACATTAGTGGTAGTTTTAGTTTATCAATTTGCTTTTTTGTTAAAGCTAAACAAATTAATCCCCTTCCATGCTTAGCCATAAAGTTTATGATTTTTGAATTACATTTAGATCCCGCAACAACTAAATCGCCTTCATTCTCTCGATTTTCATCGTCTACTAATATAAACATTTTACCCTTCCTGGCATCTTTAATAATTTTTGTAATAGATGAAAATTTTTTTTTAAACATTCTAATAAGAAAATTTATATATGTATTTAGCAAATATATCTAACTCAACATTAACTAAATCTTTTACTCTTAAATTTTTTAGATTTGTTAATTTAAGCGAGTGTGGAATTATATTTAAATTAAAATTTTTACCCTTAACTTTAGATATGGTTAAAGAAACACCATTTATAGATATTGATGCTTTTTCTACTAAAAATTTTGACAGTTTGATATTTTGCAATTGAAGTTTTACAACCCAAGACTTATCAATAAAAGTAATACTTTTTATTTCTGCTATCGCATCTACATGACCTTGGATAAAGTGACCAGAAATTTTGTTTCCATAAACTAAAGATTTTTCTAAATTAATTAATTGACCAACTTTGATAAACTTAAAATTAGATCTATTGATTGTTTCTTGAGATATGTAAAAAAAAGAGGTATTTTTTTTTAAATTTGATAAAGTTAAACATACTCCATCACAACATATTGATGAACCAATTTCTCTTTTTGATAAATTAAGACTAGATTTAATGCCTAATAAAATACTTTTATTTCTTTTTTGCAAAAAAGACACTCTTCCAACATTGTAAATTATTCCATTAAACATTATTTTAATCTAACTTTATATAAGATCTCATCTTTTAAATTTACATTAATTTTATTTTTTAATTTTATTTTATTGATAAAATTATTTGATACATTGTTGCGTCCATTATCTTTAAGTTTTTTATCAGATTTAAAAACATACAAATTATTTATTAATTTAAATTTAAAAAAATGATTTAAAAAAACTAAACCAGTTTCAATTAAAACTCTCCTGTTTCCAATTTTAAAGATTTTTTTAAGTAAATTCATAAAATCACTCTTATTTTCTAATCTATCAATTTTTATTATCTTGATATTTTTTTTTTTAAAAAATGAGATTTTTTTATCATCTTTTATAATTGTAAAAATGTAAGTTTTCCTTTTTTTTGCAATTTTGAACAATTTTAAATTTTTCTTAAGTTTAAGATTTCTATCAATTATTATAAGGTCCGGTTTAGAATTATTAAGTCCATTTATTCTGCAATTAAGAAGTGCATTATCTTTGTTTATTGATTTTGAGGTAGAAATTATAGCATCGTATTTAGACCTGATTAAATGACTAACTCTTCTTGATCTTAAATTAGTAATCCATTTTGAATTTTTATTAATTGTATAAAAATCTTTTGAGATTGCAATTTTGGCATCGACAAAAGGTAATTGTTGTTTTTTATTTAGATAATAACAACTATAAAAAGTTTTAAACTCATCTTTAATATTTTTTAATTTAAATATTTTCTTTTTTAAAATATGATGTGATTTACGGAATGTTCTTTGATCCGGATCGTCAAAATTATAAAATACTCTTTTTATTCCTTTTTTTTTTATAATATTTGTACATGGTGGGGTTAAACCATAATGTGTGCAAGGTTCTAGAGTTACATACATATCTGACCCTCTATAATCAACTTTATTATTTAAAGCATTGAATTCCGCATGTGGTCTTCCTCCTACAGAGGTCGCAGCTGAACTAATAACGCTGTCATTTTTAACAATTATGCAACCAACAGAAGGGTTATTTTTAGTTTTACCTAAATTATTTTCGGCAATATTAAATGCAAGATTTGAGAAAAAATTATGATTTTTTTTCATCTAAGTTGCCTACAAATTCCTCAAAATCTTTCGCTTCCTTAAAATTTTTATAAACAGAGGCGAAACGAACATAGGCTACTTTATCTAATGATGAAAGACCTTCCATAATAAACTTACCTATGGTAGGTGTTGGAATTTCACTTTCTCCAAGTCCCTCAAGATTTCTTACAATTTTGGAGATAAATTTTTCAATTGTCTCTGAGTCTATTGGTCGTTTTCTAGTAGCTATTCTTATTGATTTTGAAATCTTATCTCTATCAAAAGGCTCTCTTTTACCATTTCCTTTGATAACTGTTAATTCTTGAAATTGAACTCTTTCAAAAGTAGTGAATCTCTCTTTTCTATCGCAACCACAAAGTCTTCTTCTTCTAATTGCCGTACCGTCCTCTGTAGGACGTGAGTCAACAACTGATGTATCTTTTTCTCTACAAAAAGGACAAAGCATGATTAGAATTTACTTACCATATATAGGGAAAGATGAGCAAAGTTCAATGATTTCTTTCTGCACTTCTTTTTCTATCTTTGAATTGTCTTCTTTGTTTAAACTTAAACCTTGGACAACTTTAAAAATTAAATCCCCTATTAATTTAAATTCTTCTTCACCAAACCCTCTTGTAGTGCATGCAGGTGTACCGAGCCTAATTCCTGAAGTAATCATAGGGCTCTCTGAGTCAAAAGGTATACCATTTTTATTGCATGTTATGTTAGCTCTTCCCAATGAAGCCTGAGCGTCTTTTCCTGTTACACCAAATGATCTTAAGTCTAATAACATCAAATGAGTGTCTGTGCCTCCTGAAAAAATTTTAAAACCTTTGTCGTTTAATCTTTCAGACAAAACCTTAGCATTTTTAATTACGTTTTTAGTATACTCCTTAAAGTCATCAGACAACGCTTCTTTAAAACAGACTGCTTTAGCAGCTATTACATGCATCAATGGTCCGCCTTGTAATCCAGGAAATATTGCACTATTAAATTTTTTTATTAAATCTTCTCTGTTAGTTAAAATTATTCCACCTCTTGGTCCTCTTAAAACTTTATGTGTTGTAGAGGTAACTACATCAGCATATGTTGTTGGATTTGGATAAGCACCACCAGCCACTAAACCTGAGAAATGTGCCATGTCTACAAGAAGAAAAGCTCCAACTTTATCACAAATTTCTCTAAATTTTTTAAAGTCTATTACTCTTGAATACGCACTCCCACCAGCAATTATAAGTTTTGGTTTACTTTCTAAGGCCATCTTCTCAACGCTTTCATAATCAATCAGACCTGTATTTTTATCAACCTCATAATGAAGAGCGTTAAACCATTTACCTGATTGAGCAGGTTTTGCTCCATGAGTTAAGTGACCGCCCGAATTTAGACTCATAGCAAGTGTTGTATCTCCTGGTTTTAATAATGCTAAATAAACTGCACCATTTGCTTGAGCGCCCGAGTGTGGTTGAACGTTAGCAAATTTACAATTAAATAATTTTTTTGCTCTTTCTATTGCTAAATTTTCAGAAACATCTACGTGTTCACATCCACCGTAATATCTTTTTCCAGGATATCCCTCAGCATATTTATTTGTCAAAACAGAGCCTTGGGCTTCGAGTACAGCTTTTGAAACAATATTTTCAGACGCAATTAGCTCAATATGATTTTGCTGTCTGTCAAATTCACTATTTATAGATTCATACAATTCTTTATCAGCGTTTTTTAAATTTAATTTAAAAAAACTATTTAAATATTTATTTAATTTTATTGCAATTGACATGGTTATTATATCTTTTTAATCCTTCTTAAATGCCTTCCGCCCTCAAACTTAGTATTTAAAAAAACGTCAACTAGTTTTAAAGACAACTTTTTACTTATTAATCTAGATCCTAATGAAATTATATTAGCATTATTATGTTGTCTAGACAATCTTGTAGACTTTAAATTATAACATACAGCAGCTCTAATAGATTTGATTTTATTAGCACTTATGGCCATACCAGTTCCGGAGCCACATACCAGTATTCCTACATCACTCTTTTTTGATTTGATTCTGTGTCCTAATTTTTTTGCATAATCTGGATAATCTACTGATCTATCATTAAAAGGACCAATATCGAAAATTGATAAATTTTTATCTATTAAATAATTTTTAATATACTCTTTTAATTTGTAGCCAGCATGATCTGAGGCGATACATACAGTTTTAAAAATTTTGTTTAATTTTATATTGCTCATATTAGTTAATTAAATTACACTAAGATAAATTATAATAATATATTTGTCGCATTACACTGTAAATAGTCAGGACTTAGCATGAAAATTATCGGATCTTACCCAAAAACTAGGCTTAGAAGATTAAGAAAATCTCCATGGATGAGAAATCTTGTTTCTGAAAATAATATTTCAAGCAACGATTTAATTCTACCAATATTTGTTAGAGAGGGTAAAAATAAAGTAGAAAAAATTAGATCTATGCCAGGTATCAATAGATATTCTATTGATAAACTTCCTTTAATTTTAAACCAGGTAAAAAAGTACAAAATTCCTATGGTAGCTATATTTCCAAACACACCTAATTTTAAAAAAGATGAACTAGGTTCAGAGGCTTTAAATCCGAATAATTTAGTTTGCAGAAGTTTAAGACTTATAAAAAAAAGATTTCCAAAAATTGGTACGATGTGCGACGTTGCTTTAGACCCATATACATCACATGGACATGATGGAATTATTATTAAAAATAAAATTGATAACGATGAAACAATTAAAATTTTAAAAAAGCAAGCTTTGCTGCAAGCTAAGATGGGATGTGATGTAATTGCGCCTTCAGATATGATGGATGGCAGAGTTGGTGCAATAAGAAAAGCATTAGATAATGAAAAATTTTTTGATATCAGTATCTTGTCATATGCTGTTAAGTATGCCTCAAATTTTTATGGCCCCTTTAGAGAAGCAGTCGGAAGTCGATCAAAACTAAAAAAAGATAAAAAAACCTATCAAATGGACTATAGAAATACTTTTGATTCATTTAGAGAAGTAGGATTTGATTTAAAGGAAGGTGCAGATATGATAATTGTTAAACCTGGTATGTTTTATTTAGATATAATACAAAAAATAAAAAATAATTTTAGTGTCCCAATAATAGCATATCAGGTATCTGGCGAGTACAGTTTATTAAAAAACGCAATTCAAAAAAAAATACTAAACCCGGACTCCGCTATAGAAAGTATCTTGTCGTTTAAAAGAGCCGGAGCTTGTGCGATAATTAGTTACTTTGCGATAGATATCGCCAAAATAATTAAATCTAATTAAAATAATTTTCTAGCAAAACTCTCGATTTGGGAAGCTGTATATTGTTAGGAATGAAAAATCTATTTTGAATAATATTTCTTGTAAAATATAAAGATTTTTTTATTAAATCATTTGATACTTTTTCTGGTAATTTTCTTGAAATCAAAAAATAAGGCACATCATAATTAAAGGTGTCTATTTTAATTTTTTTAATGTCATCCAAATTATTACTTTCATCTTTGAATTTTTCTAAGTTAGGATCATAACCTAAATTTTTTATAAGATTTAATTCAAAAAAAATATACAAAATAATCCAATTATCTAAATTAATAGTATCGATAAATTGTTCGAAAGATAAATAAATATTCTTATTAGACTGTGACTCAGGTAATAAAATATTCATAATTGAACACAATGAGATTAGAGCCGAGCTTCTTTTCTTGTCACTAAAATATAAAGGGGATATTGGTTTAACTAGTTCTGTCTTAAAATACCCTAATTTATTCTCATTTTTGGAATTATGGATAATAAATAATTTATTGGAAATCTGTAAATAATTTCTAATTTTTCTAGAATTTCCTCCGTAAACTACACCTGATACTTTTCCTTTAGATTTTGAAAAAACATTTATTATATTAGCGTTTTCTCTAAATTTTCTTTTTGATAAAAGATAACATTCATCTTCCCAGTTCATATATCGAGTATTTTAATAAGTTTTGCTGCTGCATTTTGTTGCGCATTTTTTTTTGAAGATCCAACTCCAACAATTTTTTTCGACTCCGGTATTTGAACTTCAGTTTTAAATAGAGGTTTATGTTGTGGACCAGTTTTTTTAAAAAAAGTATATTTAGGTAATATTTTAAATTTCTTTAAACTGTATTCTTGAAGTTTAGTCTTTGAGTCAATTAATGTGATTATTGATTTATCTATATAAGACTCCCAAAAGCATAAAATAAATTTTTCAGATGCTTTGAATCCACCATCTAAATAAATTCCCCCAACTAATGCCTCTAAACTATCGCTAACTATTTTTTCCGAGGATTTCTCTAAATTTTTATGTGACGGTCCTAAATATAGAAATTTTTTTAAATTTAACTTTTTTGCAATATTAATGCATGTTTTTTTATTTACCAAATTCGCAAATTTTTTGTCTATAATTCCTTCCTTTTCGTCTGGATATTTATCAATTAGTTTTTTAGAAATAACTAAGCCAAGGACCCTATCACCTAAAAATTCTAATTTTTCATTATTTTTATGACTGTTGAAACTTTTATGAGTTAAAACTCTCTGTAAAATAGATTTATCTTTGAAAGTATATTTTATTATATTTTCTAACTCATTAATTAATTTTACCATTATAATTTTTTAAATAAACGTTCAAACCTAAAAGAATGATGTAAATTCCATAATTTGTATAAATTACCTTTTTTTGTATCATTAGAAAAAAATATTATTTTTGCTTTTCCTACTAAATTCAAATTAGTGACATAACCGACCTCATTCATAAATCTACTGTCTTTTGAACAATCACGATTATCTCCCATCAGAAAATAATGATTTTTTGGAACCTTATATTTTTTTGTATTCATTATCGTTCCTTTTTTATTATAGTTTGCTAAATGTTTTACCCCGTTTGGTAATGTTTCCATAAAAGTATTTGATTCTAAATTGAAGTTCCCACAATTTATAGGTTCGGACATTTCAACAGATTCTCTTTTTATTTTTTTTCCATTAATTAACAGATTACCATTTTTAAATTGTATTTCGTCCCCCGGTAAACCAATAAGTCTCTTTATATAATCTGTTCTATTATCAGAGGGAGTTTTAAAGACAACTAAATCACCCTGTTTTGGTTGTTTTGAAAAAAATCTCTTGTTTGAAAAATTAGGACTGAAAGGAAAAGAATGTTTAGTATAACCATATGAAATTTTTGAAACAAAAATTCTATCTCCAACTAGTAAAGTTGGTTCCATTGAAGAAGATGGAATATAAAAAGGTTGGATTAATAAAGACCTTATTAAGATTGCAATTAATAAAGCGCCAATTAAAGTTTTTAAATTATCTAATATTATAATAAATAGTTTTTTTTTACTCATTTTGAAATAGTTACAAAAGCAACAGCATAATTATCTTCATCGGTTAAAGATAATGAAATTAAATAATTTTTCGATCTAATTCTTTTTTCTACATTTTTTTTTGTTCCATCTATAAGTTTTATAAAAGGCTTACCATTTTTCTCATTTTGAATAATTATTTCATTAAAACTTAAACCTTTGGCTATACCAGTACCAAGAGCTTTTGCGAAAGCCTCTTTTGCCGCATATCTTTTTGCAAAACAGTTTAATTTGTTCTTTAAATTTTTACATCTAGAAATTTCCTTTTCATGGAATAATCTTCTTAGAAAAAATTTATTTGTTATCGATTTTTTTAACCTACTTGTTTTAATAATATCAGTTCCGATACCAAACAATTTCATTAACTGATAATCTTTCTAAAATTTTTTATTACTTTGTCTAATCCCATAAAAATAGACTCTCCTATTAAAAAATGCCCAATATTAAATTCTGTTATCCCTTTTACTTTAGATAGAATTTTAGCAGATTTATATGTAAGTCCATGACCTGCGTGTACTTCTAGACCTAGTAAATTACCAAAATTAACTGCTTTTTTTATTTTTTCTAGTTCTTGATTATAATTTTTATTTTTATTTATTAAATTGCAGAATTTACCTGTATGAATTTCTACACAGTCTGCATTTAGGTTTTTAGATTTTTCTATATCAATTAAACTAGGTTCAATAAATAAACTTACTCTAGATCGCTTTTGTTTTAGTCTATTTATAATTTTTTTTAAAAAATCTTTTTTGAAATTCAAATTTAATCCTCCCTCCGTTGTAATTTCTTTTCTTTTTTCCGGTACTATACAAACAAAAGGTGGCTTTCTTTTTAATGCTATATCCAACATTTCTTTAGTTGCAGCTATTTCCAAATTTAATGGAATTTTTAATTTCGATTTAATTAATTTAAGATCTTTTTCATTAATATGTCTTCTGTCTTCTCTTAAATGTATTGTTACTGAGTCCGCACCGCTTTTTTGCGCTAGTAATGCTGCTTTGAGAGGATCAGGATAATTTTCACCTCGTGCATTTCTAACTGTTGCAACATGGTCAATGTTTACACCGAGCCTAATTTTATTCATTAAAGATTTCTGCTTCCTGGTTTGACTGCTTTTATAGACGCTAATTTCGTGGGCAAGTTTTCCTTATTATAAGTAGGTATATCAAGTTTAATTTGAGATACTATTTTGTCTTTAATCAAAGAATTCCCTTTTGATCTATCGATAATGCAAGCATATCCTACAATTTTTGCATCAAAATAATTTACAAGTTTGGCACACTCTAAACTTGACTTACCTGTTGTTATAACATCTTCCACGATTAAAACTTTTTTATTCTTTTCAATTGAAAAATCTCTTCTTAGTTTAAACTCTCCATTTACTCTTTCTGAAAAAATTGTTTCTTTGTTTAATAATTTTCCAATTTCATATCCAATTATAATACCACCCATTGCAGGTGATAATATCAAATCGAATTCTTTTATTTCTTTGGTAATTTTTTCAGATAAAGATATACATAGTTTTAACGCCTTGCTTGGCTTACTCATCAATTGAGCGCACTGAACATATTGAGGGCTATGAAGGCCCGAAGATAAGATAAAATGACCCTCAATAAGAGCATTAGTTTCTTTTAAAATTTTCAAAGATTCTTCTGATGAAAGCATTTTTTTTCTGTTTATGTCGAATAATCTTAAAACTTAAATTACTTTGCTTTATTTGACTTATCAAGTTTGTAAAGTTTTTTAAATCTTTAATTTGCAAATCGAAAGAAAAGGTTAAATGCTCTTTTTTTCTTTTGATGATCTCTAAGTTTACAATATTTCCTTTATTGAGACCTATAAGTGAAGTTATATGACCTAAAACACCTGGTTTATGAGGCAAATCAACCTCTATAGTGCTAGAGTAATTTTTTTGAGACGAGTTCAAATTTTCTGTAGATTTATCTTGCCAATATCTTCTTATAGCTGACCTTGCTTTACCAGTTGCTGATGATGAAAGCCAATGTAAGGAAGGTGAGGCATTTTTTGAAGTATCGATACACACTAGATCGCCATTTTTCAAAATAGTTTGAAGGGTAGCTTGACTACCGTTTACTGTACATCCTATAGCGCTATTTCCAACTTTAGTGTGAACAGCGTAAGCGAAATCGATTGGCGTTGCGTTTTTTGGTAATTTTATTACCGCTCCCTTTGGTGTAAAACAAAAAACGTTTTCTTGAAACATTTGTAACTTAGTAAATTCATAATAATGTTCAGGGCTTGTTCCTGCTTCAATAATTTCTACTAAGTCTCTTAACCAATCGTATTCTTTCCAGGAAAGTTCGGAGAATTTTTCGGAAGATTTATATTTCCAATGAGAAGCTATACCTCTTTGTGCAAATTCATTCATATCGTGTGTTCTAATTTGTATTTCAATTCTATTTTTTCGTGGACCTATAACAGCTGTATGTATAGATTTATAATTGTTTATTTTAGGCGTAGATATGTAATCTTTAAATTTCCCTGGAATTGTAGGAAATTTGCTATGAAATATTCCTAATGTTTTATAACAATCTTCAATATTTTTTACAATTACCCTAAAACCAATAATATCGGTCAATTGCTCAAGAGAAATTTTCTTATTTTGTATTTTTCTCCAAATTGAAAATGGTGTTTTTTCTCTTCCAGTAATTGTAGCTTTAATTCCATTTTCTTTTAAAAGGTTGATTAAATCAAAAGAAATTGACTTAAAAGTATCATCTCTATTATTTTTGATAAAATTTAATCTTTCTAAAATTAAATCTCTTGCTGGTTTATTTAATACAGAGAATGAAAGATCTTCTAATTCATCTCTGATTCTATTCATACCCATTCTATCTGCTAAGGGTGCGTAAATTTCCATAGTCTCTTTTGCTTTTCTAATTATTTTTTCCTTATCTTTAACAAAATTGATAGTCCTCATATTATGAAGTCTATCTGCAAGTTTGACTAATAGAACTCTTATATCTTTTGATGTTGCTAGGATTAGCTTTCTAAAATTTTCTGCTTTAGAGTCTCCTGATGCTTTGTCTTCAAGTTCAGATATTTTTGTAACACCTTCTACTAAATTTGCAACTTCTTCACCAAATTCTTTTTTAACTGTTTCATAAGTAACATTTGTGTCCTCAATTGTGTCATGTAATAACCCAGTAGTTATTGTAGCGCTGTCTAATTTAAGTTCTGTTAAAATTTTCGCTACTGCAACTGGGTGGATTATATAAGGAACTCCCTCATCTCTTTTTTGATTTTGATGAGCTTCTAACGCAAAATTATAAGCTTTACTTAAAGACTCTGAATTTAGAAATTTATTATATGATTTAATTTGATCAATTAATTCATTATTATTTATCATATTTCAATATTAACATTTTTCTTTAATCTTGTAATCTCAATCCTTGATTTTTGGCTCAAACTATTTATTAAAAATTGCACGTTTTTCTTTAATATTGGATGTGACCATTTAGGATCTATTTCTAAAATAGGATATAAAACAAAATTTCTTAAATGAGCCTTTGGGTGTGGTAAAATTAATTCACCTGAGTCTATTAGCAAACCTTTAAAATCAATAATATCAATATCAATTATTCTTGGATCATTTTTTTTTGCTTTTAATCTTCCCATTTTTTTTTCAATCAATTTAATTTTTTTTATAAGTTCATTACAATTTTTATCAAAATTCACTAGTATTCCAACATTAAGAAATTTTGGATGGGTTTGATTAGGATAAGATGGTGTCTCATAAAAATTAGAAATTCTTAAAATCTTTAATTTCGAGTTAATTAAAATGTTTATAGCGATTGTAATATTGTCAAATCTTGTTCCAAAATTAGAGTTAAGGTTAGATCCAATATTTAGATGTATCATTTATTATTCTTAGTCAATATTCGGGCTTTTTCCCTGTTCCAATCCCTAGTTTTTTTCACTTGTCTTTTGTCGTAAAGTTTTTTCCCTTTAGCTACAGCAATTTCTACTTTTACTTTACCTTTGGCAAAATACATTTTTGTGGGTACTATGGTTAAACCTTCTTGGTTAATTCGCCCAATCAATTTATTGATTTCTTTTTTCTTTAAAAGAAGTTTTCTATTACCTTTGGGATCATGATTGTTATAAGATGACTGTCTGTAAAGAGGTATATGTGAATTAACTAGAAAAATTTCTCCATTACTATCGACTGCATATGAGTCAGCAATACTTCCTTTTCCATCTCTTAAAGATTTAACTTCAGATCCTTTCAAAGAAATTCCTGCTTCCAAAATTTCTAAAAAAAAATAATTAAAACTTGCTTTTCTATTTAAACAAATAATTTTCTTTCCGGGGGCTATATTTTGTTTCATTAAAGTAATTTTGCTACTTTAAGTGCCTCGGAAACTTTTATCTTTGTTTCTTCTCTTATTTCAACTAGTGGTAATCTTACTTCTGGGCTACACATACCTAAAATTGAAGCGGCATACTTAACCGGAGAAGGATTACTCTCTATAAAAAGTGAAGAATGTAATGGTTGTAATAATTTATCTATTTCAGAAGCTTTTTTAAAATCATCAACGCACGCCTTCTGAAAATTAGATGACAACTTTGCTGCAATATTAGCTGTTACACCTATTGCTCCTACCCCACCCCTTTTATTAAATTCAAGAGCATTGTCATCATTTCCTGTTAATTGTATAAATTCTTTACCCATTGCTTTTAGTTGTTGGTCAACTCTATTAAGATCCCCAGTCGCATCTTTTACACCTACAATATTTTTTAGCTCATAAAGTTTTGCCATAGTGTCAACACTCATATCTATCACTGACCTTGATGGAATATTATAAATAATAATTGGAATACCTACATTATCATTTATTTTTTTGTAATGTTGATATAGTCCTTCTTGCGTGGGTTTATTATAGTAAGGAGTAACAACGAGTAGAGCATCAGAATTTGCTTTCTCAGCAAATTTAGAGAGATCTACTGCTTCATCTGTAGAGTTAGAACCTGTGCCAGCTATTATAGGAATTTTTCCTTTACATTCAGATACAGCGATCTCAATTATTTTTTTATGTTCACTATGAGATAATGTTGGGGACTCACCAGTAGTACCCCCAGGAACAACTCCATTAGTGCCATTTTTCAAGTGATAATTTATTAATTTTCTGTAAGTATCTTCGTCAAGATTGTCATCTCTAAATGGGGTTATTAATGCAACAATTGATCCTTTAAGCATAAAACAATATAAGGTAGATATTCTTAAACTTATGCTTAATAGATTAATTAGTCTAGTATTTTTATTATCATTTTTAAAAGTTAGTATCGTTTATTCTGAGACAGATTTCTTATTACCTCAAAAAAAACCCTCAATTTTTAAAAAATCCGAAAAACAGATCCAAGAAAGTATTCATAAAAATCTACCTGCACCAAAACCAATATTAGAAAAAAAGGATGAGGCTAAGCCAGCATTAGTTGAACAAAAAAAAGAGCCTTCTAAAAAAAAGGAAATTAAAGTAAAGCCTGAAGAAGAAATTAAAACACAGCTATCGTCAACATTTGTATACCCTAAAAAAAAACCTATTACATATAAAGTTTCTTCAAAAGAAATTAAAAGTTCAAAAGTTCTTAATAAAAAAGATTTTGAGAAAGCTAAAGAAACTATTGATTTTATAAAACAAAAAAAATGGAATAGTGCTTTAAAAAGCGCTCAAAAGGTAAAAGATAGTGAATTCAGAAAGTTAATTACTTGGATGCATCTTAAAACTACAAGAAATGGAGCATCATTTAACGAGTATAAAAAATTTATAGAACAGAATGATTATTATCCAAGAATTAATAGAATAAGATATTTAGCAGAAGAAAAAATTTATTTGAGAAATAATTCACCAACATCAATAATAAATTGGTTTGAAAAATATCCTCCATTAGGTGGCCTAGGTAAAATTAAATTAGCTGAAGCCTATTTAGAACAAGGTAAAATTGAAAAAGTTAAAGAGTTAGTACAAGATGGATGGATTACTGCTGAAATAAGAAAAAATGATTTGGGTTATTATAGAGCTAAGTTTAAAAAATTTATCTCTTCGGAGGACCATGTAAAAAGAGCTGATTATTTAGCGTGGGAGAGAAAATACTGGGATTTAAAAAGAATGCTTAGGTATTTACCAACAGATCAAAAAGCTCTTTACAATGCAAGACAAATTTTAATGAGCAACTCTTATGGAGTAGACAATGCTATAGCAAAAGTTCCTCAATATTTAAAAAAAGATCCTGGTTTAGAATTTGATAGGTTGAGATGGAGGAATCGGAGAGGCCGATTAGAGGGATCTTTGGAAATTTTATATCAAAATGCAAATAAAACTGAAACACAAATGGTCAGACCAGATAAATGGTGGGAACAGAGGGAAAGTGTTACAAGAAGTTTAATTTACAAAAAAAGATATAAGACAGCTTATAAAGTTGCTAGTGAGCATTCACTATCATCTGGCCCATCTTTTGCTGAAGCTGAATGGTTATCTGGCTGGATAGCTCTTACTTTTTTAAAATCACCTGAGTATGCAATTAATCATTTCCAAAATTTTTATAATAATGTCGGTTATCCTATTAGCTTAGCTAGAGGAGCATATTGGTTAGGGGAATCATATGAACAATTGAATGAAAAAGAAACTGCAAAAAGATTTTTTTCAGAGGCAGCAAAATTTCCAATGACTTATTATGGGCAGCTTTCTTTCAATAAAATAAATCCTGGTGGGAATTTTGAATTAAAGGATGAAAGTAATTTTGATAAGGATTATGAAAAAGAGTTTAAAAAAAATAAACTTATTAAGCATGTTATTCTTCTCCATGAACTTGATGCAAGCCAATATGCTAAAGATATTCTAAAACATTTGGCTAATCTAAATATTGAAAGAGGAAGTGAAGTTTTAGCAGCAGAATTATCTACATCTGTTGAAAGATACGATTTTGCAATTCAAATATCTAAAAAAGCATCCTACGAAAAAAGATTTTTGAATAAATATAATTATCCAGTTATTGCTACTCCAAAAATTGTAAATAATAAACAGATGCCTAAACAAGAAATTGTTCTTGCAATAATCAGACAGGAAAGTGAATTTGACAGGAAAGCAAATAGTTGGGCTGGAGCTAGAGGTATGATGCAATTAATGAAGTACACTGCTAAGATCGTGGCTAAACAAGCAAAACTACCTTACAGTTTAAGTCGACTAACAGCAGATCCAGAATACAATATTAAACTTGGTTCATATTACTTTAATGAATTGCTAAATGACTATAATGGAGTTTATCCTTTTGCTATAGCAGCATATAATGCTGGGCCAAATAGAGTTAAAACATGGAGAAGAGTTAACGGAGATCCTTCTAAAGGTCAAATTTCGTATATCAATTGGATTGAACAAATAAGATTTGAAGAAACTAGAAATTACGTTCAGAGAGTTTTAGAAAACATCAATGTTTACAAATATATTTTAAGAAAAGAACCAGTTCAAATAGATAGCTATTTTAACTAAATGGCGGTGAGAGAGGGATTCGAACCCTCGGTAGCATAGTTAAATACTACGGAAGTTTAGCAAACTCCTGGTTTAAACCAACTCACCCATCTCACCACAAGCTTTACGTATCTTTATAAAGAAAATTAACTTATATTGCACCAACTTTGTAATGCAACAAAAACAATTATCAGGAATTTTTTATGCTGCTTTTGCATCTCTTTGGTGGGGTGTTGTAGGTACTATTTTTTTCAAATTTGTATCTTTTGCATCATTTATTGAACTTACTGTTCACAGAACAGTTTGGACAGCAATTCTATTAATTCTTACAACAAGTTTTTATAAAAAATGGCCAGAATTTAATCGAATTTTCAAAAAGAGAAAAAATCAATTATTACTATTTTTATCAGGTTTATTGGTAAGTATTAATTGGGGAACCTGGCTTTATGCGGTCAGTGTAAATAGATTATTAGACTCAAGTTTAGGATATTATATCTACCCAATAATAAGTGTATTTTTAGGAAGAGTATTTTTAAAAGAAAAACTAAATAGAAATCAATTTATTTCGGTAATATTAGTAGTAATTTCTTTATTTTACTTTTTAATAAAACTTGGTGAGTTACCTTGGATTGGTCTTACAGTTGCAATAACTTTTAGTATTTATGGACTAATAAGAAAAAAAATTAAAGTTTCATCAGATATAGGTCTATTGATAGAAACATTACTAATATCTCCTATAGCAATTGCATTATTTATTTATCTTATAAATCTAAATTTAAATATTTTTTCATATAAAGAACCTCTTTTATCTTTTTATTTATTTTGGTCTGGATTTATGACTCTAGTCCCTCTTTTTTTGTATACCTTAGGATTTAAAATTATTGGTATCGGTCCAGCAAGTATGATTTTGTTTTTAACTCCAACATCTCAATTTCTTTTGGGAATAACTTATTTCGATGAGATTCTAAACATGGAAAAGTTTTTTGGTTTCGTAATAATTTGGATAGCTGTATCTATTTATCTTAATGAATTACGCAAAGAATAAGTCGTAATTATTAAAAGTGGTACAATTATAGCTACAATAAATGAGATAAATAGTAAGTTTGATAAGATAATCGGACTAAAAATTTCTACAGACAAAATATTACCCACTAATAAACTTGATTGGAAATTCTGACTTGGGAAAAATAATAATCCTGAGCTTAATCCTAAAATTATTGATATTAAAGATAATCTTGTATTAATTTTTTTCTTAAAAAAGCCATAGAATACCGTAACAACAGCCGCACAACATAGGAGGTCTGCGAATAAAAATAAATATAAGATGCTATAACCTTTAGAAGCAAAAACAAAAACAATCACACATAGTAATAAAATTAATTTATTGCTTTTATTTTTTATTTCTCTACCGTTTAAAAATTTATTAATTTCTTTTCCATCAGTTATTATAAGACTTGAAATAGCATTAATTAACGTATCAATTGTACTAAATGTTAACGCAAGGGCTAAAACTAAAATAGAAACAATTATAAAAACATTATCATTTAATAACATTAATTTAAAAAAAGCTAAATCAGCTATTATTTTAGGGTCAATAGAAAAAGATATAAGACCTGTGTAGCCCATCCATAAAACAATCAAAAAAGAAATAATTGATGAATAAATTAAACTTTTTTTTAAAATAAGGTTGTTTCTTGCGGCAAATACACGTTGCCAATTACCCTGATGAAATAAATTTGTTGCTGCTACAGCAATAAAAAATGTCAGTCCAGCTGTGTAATTTGGAATATAATTTTTACTTACAAGTTTTGTAGAATTTTTTTTGATTAACTCATAACTATTTATTTCTAAATTTCCTAAAATTAAAAATATAGAAAATAATATTATTCCTAAGACTATTAGAAATTGATATTTATCTGTAATAATTGAAAGCTTAAATCCACCTCTTAATATATATAAAAGACATATTATTAAAGTTAGCCCAGATGTTATCCATAAAGGTGTTTTTGAGATTAAATTTAATAAAAAAGCTATTGCTGTGACTTCGGCTATCAAGAAAATTGTTAAATAAAATAAAATTAAAATTAGTATTATCTTTAAAATTCCAGTCCCAAATCTTCTTTTTACAAACTCTGTTAAAGACACTCCATTAGGAAACTCTCTCCTTATTTTTGGTCCAAAATTTAATAAAAATAACATAGGTGCAGCTGTACCTAATGCATATCCAATTACTGCCCCTATTCCTCCCCAGGTCGCTGCTGAAGCTGGCCCAAATAATATCCAAGCACCTAAAGCAGATGCTGATAAACTCGTTGTTAATGAAAAAATACTCTCATTTCTGTCACCGATTATGTAGCTTTTATTATCTGAAACTTTTTTTAAATTTATATAACCTAAAGCGATAAAAAAAGCTCCTACCACTAGAGTTATAATTAATGTTGTTTGTGTTGATAGGTATATATCTTTCATTTATCCCTCACTGAATTACCGGTCAGGTTCTTTGGGTATGATCTCAGTCTTTATGACACCCCTTATACAAATTATATATTTATTTTAGGTAAGAAGTCAAATGAAGCTGTATCTATTCTAGATGAATGTTCCCTTCTCATTTTCCAATCATTACTTATACCAGCTTGAGCTATACTGATTGCATTTCGTCCATATTTTGCATTGGTAAAATCGATTGCTCTCATTAATGGTTGAGATTTATTCTCTAAAATTGGTGCTAATAAATTTAGCTCTTTTTCAGAAGCGTCTCTAAGCTTCGATAAAATGACTCCTGCTTTTTGGTAGAAATAACCATATTTATAAATCTTTCCCAGTCCAGTAATTGCAGTTTTTACAAGTTCAATACTGTTATTAGTTGCCACCGGCAATTCAATAGTAATAGAATTTGAATAGTATTTTCTATTTTTATCAAATGGGCTTGTTCTGATAAATATAGTAACAGCTCTTGTAGTTTGTTTATCTGTTCTTATTTTTTCTGACGCATTTAAACAATGAGTAGTTATAGACTCTTTTAATTTATCTAAACTCTCAACTTTTTTTCCAAACGATCTTGATACACAACAGCTTTTTCTTCTTGTTTCCTCAGTTTCTAAATCTATACAAGAAATTCCTCTTAACTCCATTACTGTTTTTGCACCTAAAACATTTGTGCTTTTCTTAACCCATGTATTTGAAATATTTTTTAGTTTATAAGCGTTGTCTATTCCATTTTTAATATATAGCTTTGATAACTGTTTTCCTACTCCCCATACATCTGCAATATCAAAATCTTTTAATATATTATCAATATTTTCTTTTAAAAATATTACTCCTGCTTTATTTTTTTTAGCTATATGATTGGCAACTTTGCTTAAAGTTTTTGTATTTGAAATTCCTACGCTCGTTGGTATTCCTGTCCATTTTAAAACTCTTTCTCTTATTTGTTTCCCGTATTCTTCAACTTGTTCATTTTTGATATGTGATAAATCTAAAAATGCTTCGTCTATAGAATAGATTTCAATTTTATCAGTAAAACCCTTTAAAACTTTCATCACTCGTCTAGAAAGGTCTCCGTATAATGCATAGTTGGAAGAAAATATCTGAACGTTGTTTTTTTTAACCAAATCTTTAACTTTAAAATATGGTTCTCCCATTCTTATTCCAAGTTTTTTTGCTTCAGTAGATCTTGATATTACGCATCCATCATTATTAGATAATACTACGACTGGTACATTTTGTATTTTAGGATTAAATAATCTTTCACAAGAAACATAAAATGAATTACAGTCAATTAATGCAACTTTTTTTCTACTGCTGTTTGTGTATGACATATGTTACTACTCCCCAAATTATTATTTCTGGATTTTCTGTTAAATTAATTCGATCTGATGTATTTCTTGAACCTGATGTTAAGTAGTTGTTACCCTTACTTTTAACCAGAGTTTTAACTACAAGTTCTTCATTGATATTTGCTATAACAGTGGAAAAATTTTTTGGGTTTAAACTTTTATCTACTATTAATAGATCTCCATCATGTATGCCCACATTAGTCATAGATTTACCCTGTACTCTAATGATGAAAGTGGCTGGTGCATTTGTTATGAGATGAGAGTTTAGATCTATATCGTCCTCGATATAATCTGTTGCCGGAGAAGGAAAACCGGCTCCCACTTTATGTAAATAATAAGGTATTGTTAGCTTCATAAATGTTCTTGTTTTGTTCTTTATAGCTGATAAACTACCTTTCAGTCAACCCCTTTTCAAAAGGTTGTTAAAGTGGGTCAAATTGCAAATCGAAAAAAAGAGAGAGATTAGCTAATAACATGAAATGATTAAAAAAATTTTTTCGATATTATTAGTATTACTTATAACAACAAGTGCTCAAGCAGCATCTAAACTAGACTCAATCAAAAAAAGTGGAGAGCTAAGAGTTGGTACGACAGGAGACTGGGATCCTATGTCAATGAAAGATCCAAAAACAAACAAGTACAAAGGATTTGATATTGATGTGATGAATGAATTAGCTAAAGATTTAGGCGTGAAAGTGAAATTTGTGCCTGCAGAGTGGAAAACTATTGTTGCAGGAATAACAGCTGATAGATACGATATATCAACAAGTGTAACCAAAACACCAAAAAGAGCAGAAGTAGCTGGGTTTACCGCTACATATTACAAGTATGCAACAGTTCCACTTGTTTTAAAAAAGAATTTAAAAAAGTTTTCAACTTGGGAGTCTTTAAATAATAGTAGTGTTACAATAGCTACAACGTTAGGAACATCTCAGGAAGAAAAAGCAAAAGAATTTTTTCCAAAATCAAAACTTCAATCCGTTGAAGCTCCTGCAAGAGACTTTCAAGAAGTTTTAGCAGGAAGAGCTGATGGAAATATAACAAGTTCAACAGAAGCAAACAAACTAGTTATTAAATATCCTCAATTAGCTATAGTTCCTGATGGAGGAAAAAATCCAGCATTTTTAGCTATGATGGTTCCAAAAGGTGACAAAGTGTGGAATGATTACGTCAGCAATTGGATTAAGAAAAAGAAATCATCCGGATTTTTTAAAACTTTACTGGCAAAGTACGATCTAAAAAGCTTATAATTTAAGTTTCAATACCTCCCATTTATAAATATAGTCAATTAGTGAAATTTTTAAAAATAATTTCTATTCTATTTTTGCTTCAAGGATGTAGTTCTAACTATGAATGGGGTTGGTATATTCTAAGTCCAGATAATATAGATGGTTTAACTAATCTTAAATTTTTAATTAGTGGAATTACAACTACGATTTATATTTCAGTAGTTTCAATAATTCTAGCTATGATTATCGGTTTGATAGTTGCTCTACCTTCATTGTCAAATAATAAATTCTTAACTTATTCTAACATAACATACGTAGAAATTGTTAGAGCCATCCCTTTATTAGTTTTAATTCTTTGGATTTATTATGGCCTTCCAATCATGATTGGAGTGAGTTTCTCGCCATTCGTATCTGGAATAATAGCTTTGACAATTAGTGAGAGTGCGTTTCAAGCAGAAATTTTTAGAGCAGGAATTAATTCAATTTCAAAAGGTCAACTTGAAGTATCAGAGTCTTTAGGAATGGATTTCTGGAGAAAGATGAGATTAGTAATTCTTCCGCAAGCAATTAAAGTTGTATTACCAGCCATGGGAAATCAATTTGTTTATGTTTTAAAAATGTCCTCTCTAGTATCAATTATAGGTATAGGAGATTTAACAAGAAAAGCTAATGAGCTGGTCACCACCACTTACAGGCCCTTAGAAATTTATACTTTTTTAATTCTAGAATACCTGGCGCTAATCCTAGTAGTATCCTATTTTGTAAGAAAATTAGAAAATAAACTAGAATACAAATAATTTTTTTAAAGAAATCCTAAATACTCTCTTTAAAAAAAATGGTACGAAAGTTAATACAATTAATCCCATCATCCAATTTGTTACTAAAATCGTATAAAAAATATCTTGATACTCGCCATTTCTAATATTTATTACATACCATAACGACATAAATGGTATTAACGTTAGTCTTAGGATTGTCATGTACAAACTAAAAATTGGTCTTTTCAGTGCCTGGAATAAAGCAGAGGTAATAAAGAAAACTGGATACACAGGCCCAATTAAAGCTGCTACCTGTAAGTAAAGTGCACCTCTTCGGATTACTTCTAAATCATTAGTAAAAAAAGATATTATAATTTCTGAAGTTAGATAAACAAATATACCTGCTAATACCATAAATCCTGAACCAAACAACAAAGCTTTTCCATATACTTCTTTTACTCTGAAATACATTTTTGCTCCAAAATTTTGACCTGCAATTGATAAAACAGCAGTATTTAAACCTATGACTGGTAACAATAAAACTTGTTCTATTCTTACAGCAGTACCGTAGCCCGCTGTAGCTAATTCTCCAAACTGACCAACAAAATAGAAAATATTGAATACTCCAAACATTATCATTAACATAGTAAACATTATTGGTACTGATTGTTTGAAGAGAGAGCTTAAGTACTCAATTTTTGGTTTGAAGCATTCTAGATAAAGGAATTTTTTTAATTTACAGCAATAAACTTTATTAGCTAAATATATTAAGCCGATACACTGAGAAACAAGCGTAGCGATAGCTAAACCAGCAATTTCAAATGCTGGTATAAATCCATAACCAAAAATAAATAATGGATTTAAAAAAATATTTAAGAAAAAGGTAACAATTAAAACATTTCTATAACTTCTTGTATCACCTTGAGCATTTAAAGTTCCGTTCAAAGATAATTGAACTAATACAATGATAGCTCCAAAAAAAATAATATCTAAATATTCGCGTGTTAAGATTATACTTTCTTCGGTAGAGCCCATAATTCTCAAGAGTTCGTCAGAAAAATTTAAGCCAAATAAAGTTACGAAAATTGAAATTACGATTGCTAATACTATTGACTGAGCAACGTACATTGAGGCTTTTCTATCTTCCTTGGCTCCAATTGAATTACTGATTAGAGCTGTAGTTCCGGCTCCAATACCGACAGCAACAGCTATTGCTATGAAGTATATTGGCCACGATTTTGCAATAGCTGCTAACGCTTCTGGTGAAATTCTACCTGCAAAATAAGTGTCGACTAGATTATAAAAAGTTTGAAATAGGGATCCTGTACTTGCAGGTATGGTCACTTTTCTTAAGAGTTGCCATATTGAACCTTTAGTCAAATCCATAATTAATATTCCTTTTGAAATTTATGCTTTCTTCCAGCTTTTTTAGCAAGATTAATTTGATTTTGCCTCATACGAAATCTTGTTTTTTGTGAATTTGAGAGTGTGTCATAACACCTTGGGCACGAAACACCCTCTTCATATTTATAAGATTTTTTATCTTTTATTGAAAAAGTCATTCGACATCCACTGCATACAGAGTAAGTTCCTTGTTTTAATTTGTGTTTAAGAGATACTCTATTATCAAAAACAAAACATTCTCCTTTCCATAGACTGTCTTTCCTCTCAGTTTTTTTCAAATAATTAAGTATTCCACCTTTTAATTGAAAAACATTTTTAAAACCTTTTCTTTTTAAAAATATTGAGGCCTTTTCACATCTAATTCCTCCTGTACAGAACATTGCTACAGGTTTAGCTTTATCGACTTTTTTTAGATATTTTGGAAAATCTCTAAAATTTTGAATATTTGGATTTATAGAATTTTTAAATGTGCCCACTTCATATTCAAATGGTTTTCTAGCGTCTATAACTAAAGTTTCTTTATTTGAAATAAGTTTATTCCATGACTTTCCAGAAACATATCTATTAAGTTTTTTATTCTTTGGGTTTATTTTTAAACCCAATGGAACAACTTCTTTTTTGATTTTTATTTTACCTTTGTGAAATGGTTGAAAAAGACTATCAGAAATATTCTTACTATCAAAACCCTTCAACCGATATTGTCTTTTTATAATCTTTATTATTTTACTAATATCATCTTTTTTGCCTGCAATTGTTCCATTTATGCCCTCTGCTGATAAAATTATTGTACCCCGCACATTATTTTTAAAAATTTCTTTTTGAAATAAAGATTTATATTTTTTCAAAAATTTAATCTTTTTAAACTTATAAAAACCAAAAATTGTATACATTATTTTTTAATACAAATTGTAAGTCCATCACCTATTGGAATAATATTTTTTGCAACTCTGCTATCTTTCTTAATGTGTGTATTAAATTCCCTTATAATATTTGTAAATTTATCGTTTTTCGTATCATCTATTACTTCTCCGTGCCATAAAACATTATCAATAACAATAAGTCCATTTTTATTAATAAGATCCATAGATGCTTCATAGTATTTAAGGTAATTTTCCTTATCAGCATCAATAAAAATTAAATCAAATCTTTGACTTGAGTCTTTCAATTCATTAAGGCTTTCAGTAGCAGGTTTTACAATTTGCTTTATTTTTTTTTCATTTGCTTTTTTATAAAATGATTGTGCTTTCATACTGAATTCAGTACTTTTATCTAAGCTAATTAGAAGACCATCAGATGGAAGGGCTAAGGCCATTGATAAAGCGCTAAAACCTGTAAAACTTCCTATTTCTAAAATCTTTTTAATATTAGAGATTTTAATTAATGTTTGTAGAAATTGTGCTTGAGAAACTGAAATCTGTAATCTCTGTTGATCGCCAAGACTTATATTATATTGAATTATCTCTTTCTGAACATCAGTTAAAGATTCTGAATGATCAATAATGTATTTTTCAAGATTTTCAGTTAAATCTAATTTCTTAGGCATAATTAGCCTTTTAAAAGTTTTTTTAGAATTTCATTTGTCAATTGAGGGTTTGCTTTCCCGCCAGATAATTTCATAACCTGTCCAACAAAAAAACCAAACAATTTTTCTTTCCCAGCTTTATATTGATCAACTTTATCTTTATTTTTTGATAGTATTTCATTAATTATTTTCTCTAATTCTTTAGGATCGCTTTGTTGTTTCATCCCTTTTGACTCTATGATTTTTTTTGGGTTATCACCGCTTTTAATCATAATTTCGAAAACTTCTTTTGCTATTCTTCCTGAAATCTCTCCAGATTTAATTGATTGAACTAACTCAGCAAAATTTTTAGCAGAAATTGGTGAGTTAGAAATATTAAGTCCTTTGTCGTTGAGCATTGCAAATAAATCACCTATCATCCATGTAGCTGCTAGTTTTTTGTCAGACAATTTTGCAACTTCCTCATAATAATCAGAGATTTCTTTTTCGGAAACCAATACGTTTGCTTCGTATGAGTTAAGCCCATATTCTTGAATAAATCTCTCCTTCTTATTATCTGGTAACTCAGGCAAAGATTTTTTTAAATCATCAATTAATTTTTTTTCAAGTTTTAAGGGTAAAAGATCTGGATCAGGAAAGTATCTATAATCGTGAGCATCTTCTTTTGATCTCATTGATCTTGTTTCATTTTTTTTTGTATCAAATAATCTTGTTTCTTGATCTATCTCTTTTCCATCTTCTAGTAATTCAACCTGTCGATTAGCCTCATATTCAATCGCCATTTGCATAAATTTAATTGAATTTACATTTTTAATTTCACATCTTGTACCAAAATTTTTATCGCCTACTTTTCTTACTGATACATTTACATCTGCTCTTAATGAACCTTCTTGCATATTGCCATCACATGTGCCCAAGTATCTCATAATGGTTCTTAATTTTTTTATGTAAGCATTTACTTCATCGGGCGAACGAAGATGAGGTTTGCTAACGATTTCCATTAAAGCTATTCCAGAACGATTTAAATCAACATAGGTGCTTGAAGGATCCATATCATGGATACTTTTACCTGCGTCCTGTTCTAAATGAAGCCTTTCAATGCCAATTTCTTTTGAACCATAAGGCATATCAAGTAAAACTTTTCCTTCACCAACAATAGGATTTTTATATTGGGAAATCTGGTAGCCCTGTGGAAGATCAGCATAAAAATAATTTTTTCTATCGAATACTGAATAATTGTTTATTTTTGCATTTAAACCTAAGCCTGTTCTTACAGCTTGTTTCACACACTCCTCATTGATAACTGGTAGCATTCCGGGAAAAGCAGAGTCAATTAAACTTACTTGTTTGTTAGGATCAGCTCCGAATTTAGTTGAGGAGCCTGAAAAAAGTTTAGAATTAGAAAGGACTTGAGCATGAACTTCTAAACCTATAACTACTTCATACTTCCCTTTCTCACCATTTATAAAATAATCAAATTTTTCTTTGCTCATGACCACCACTTTTTAATTTCATTTTTATAACCACAATTCTTTTCGAATGCGTAACCAATATTGAGAATTTTTTGTTCATCTAAGGCTTTGCCTATCAATTGTAAACCTAGTGGATAACCTTTCTTGTCTAATCCAGCAGGTAGAGATAAGGCTGGTAATCCAGCTAAATTTACAGGCACAGTAAAAATATCATTTAGATACATTGATACAGGATCATTAGTTTTTTCTCCTATCTTAAATGCTGAGCTTGGTGTTGAAGGTGTTAAAATAGCATCAACTTTAGTAAAACTGTCATCAAAATCTTTTTTTATTAATTGTCTTATTTTTTGGGCTTTTAAATAATAGGCATCGTAATAACCAGAAGATAAAACATAAGTGCCTATTAATATTCTTCTCTTTACTTCATCACCAAATCCTTCTGAT
Source organism: uncultured Pelagibacteraceae bacterium (assembly GCA_902617025.1). GTDB lineage: Bacteria > Pseudomonadota > Alphaproteobacteria > Pelagibacterales > Pelagibacteraceae > Pelagilacustribacter. The sequence continues at coordinate 125,907 of CACMVB010000001.1, forward strand.
CTAGTGTTTTCATACATTTCAATTAAATCTTTTCCTTTTTGTGATCTATAACCATATCTTACACCATCATATCTTGCTAAATTTGATGAAGCTTCTGCAGGTGCAACGATATAGTAAGTAGGCAAAGCATACTTGGTGTGGGGTAATGAAATATCAATTAAATGAGCACCCAAATCTTTTAATATTTTTTTTCCTTTTTCCCAAAGTTCATCAATTTCCTTTGGCATATTATCTACTCGATACTCTTTAGGGATACCAATTTTCAATCCTTTGATGTTATCTTTTAAATTTTTTGAGTATGTTTCTTTTTTTTTATTAATTGAAGTTGAGTCTTTTTCATCAAAACCAGACATTGCTTCAAGCATAATTGAGCAATCATTTACTGTTTTAGTCATTGGTCCTGCTTGATCTAATGAGGAAGCAAAAGCAACGATACCCCACCTCGAACAAAGACCGTAAGTTGGCTTAAGACCTACAGTGCCAGTAAATGATGCAGGCTGTCTAATAGATCCACCTGTATCTGTTCCAATTGTTGCAGGAGTAAGATCAGCCGCCAAAGCAGAAGAAGATCCCCCTGAAGAACCACCTGGAACTAGATGATCTCCGATAGGATTAATAACGTTTCCAAAAAAACTTGTCTCATTCGAAGAACCCATAGCAAATTCATCACAATTTAATTTTCCAAGTAAAAAAGCTCCATTGTTCCATAAATTTTTTGTTACAGTAGACTCATATGAAGGAACAAAATTATTTAAAATATTGCTTCCAGCCGTAGTTTTTACATTTTCAGTACAAAATAAATCTTTTACAGCTAAAGGTACTCCGCTAAGAAGTTGTTCATTATTTGGTTTATTATCAAATTTTTTTGCATTTTCTAAAGCTTGATCAAATGTTGTAGTTACAAAAGCATTTAGTTTTTTAGCATTTTCAATGTTCTTTATATATGCTTGTGTAAGTTCTAATGAGGATATCTTCTTAGACTTTATACTTTCCAAAATTTCACTTAAACTTTGATTTGTTATATTGCTCATTACTCAACCACCTTTGGTACTACGAAAAACTCCTCATTTTTTTTTGGAGAATTTTTAAGAATTTTTTCTCTTATCTTGCCATCACTGATTTCGTCTTTCCTTGATCTCAATGACTGGTTTAAAATCGATGTTAATGGTTCAACTTTATCAGTATTCAGTTCATTTAATTGTTCAATAAACTTGAAAATTGAGTTTAAATCTTTGGTTAAGCTGTCTACTTTAGCTTCATCAACTGAAATTCGAGCTAATTTAGCTACATGTTTAATTTTCTCTTTATCTAAGGACATTTGTGCAATAAGTTAATTTAAATGTGTTTTATCACAAATTAGGTAAATTTCATGCTCGATATTGACGTATTTATTGAAAAAACTAAGAAAAAATCAAGATTAATAGGTATTGATCCTGGTGGCAGGAGAATTGGAATAGCTTTGTCAGATGAAAATAAAATTGTAGCTACCCCATACACCACAATTATTAAAGAAAATTATAGAGACTTAGTGGATCAAATTCAGAAAATTGTTAAGGAGTATAACATTGATGGAATAGTCATAGGTAATCCAATTAATATGGATGGAACGGAAGGACCCTCTTCGCAATCAGCTAAAGATCTAGCTAAAAATCTTTCAAAAGATATTACAGAAAATATCACTATATGGGATGAGAGACTATCTAGCCAGGGAGCCTTTAATCTATCTAATGATTTAGCAATAAATTCGTCAAAAAAAGTGAAGAAATTAGACGAAAATTCTGCTCAATTTATACTTCAGGGGGTGCTTGATTATTATCATAAAAAAAATACTTGATATAATACAGTAAAAGGCCTATAGAGTTGATTTTAATGGCAACTGCAAAAAAAGTTTCAGCTATTAAAAACACTCCAAAACATCTATTAGGTATTCAAAATTTATCAGTTCTCGAAGCAAAAGAAATTTTAACAGAAGCAAAATCCTTCATAAAACTAAACAGAGGAAGTTCTAAAAAACTAGATATCCTTAGAGGAAAAACTCAAATTAATTTATTTTTTGAACCCTCTACGAGGACACAGAGTTCATTTGACTTAGCTGGAAAAAGACTAGGTGTAGATGTGATGACGATGAATATGGGTAACTCTGCATTAAAAAAAGGTGAAACATTAATTGACACTGCTATGACGTTGAATGCAATGCATCCAGATATAATTGTTATAAGGCATCAAGACTCAGGTGCACCAAATCTTCTCTCACAGAAAGTTAATTGCACTGTAATAAATGCTGGTGATGGAAGGAGAGAACATCCTACACAAGCCTTACTTGATGCTTTAACAATTATTAATAGAAAAGATAGTATTGAGGGATTAAAAATTGCAATATGTGGAGACATTCTTCATTCAAGAGTTGCTAGATCTAATATTTATTTAATGAATATGTTAGGTGCAGAAGTAAATGTCATTGCACCAAAAACTTTAATGCCTAGAGGTATAGATAACTTAGGAGTGAAATCATTTACGGATATGAAAAAAGGATTAGATGGATGCGATATTGTTATGATGCTGAGATTACAAAATGAAAGAATGCAAGGATCGTTTCTTCCATCTAAGCGAGAATATTATGAATTTTTTGGACTGACTCCTGAAAAACTAAAATTTGCAAAAAAAGATGCTTTGCTAATGCATCCTGGCCCAATGAACAGAGGAGTTGAAATTGATACTAAACTAGCAGATGACATTAATGTCAGCCTGGTAAAAGAACAAGTTGAATTAGGTGTGGCTGTCAGGATGGCATGTTTAAAATTGTACTGTAAATAAATGAACGAAAAAATTTTAATGAATTTAAGAATTATCGATCCATCTCAAAAAATGGACGAAATAGGTAATATAGTAATTGATGAAAAAGGAAAAATAAAATCAATTGGAAAAAAATCTGACTCATCAAAAACAGCAGAAAAAATTGATTTGAAAGGCCTTATAGCTGTTCCTGGGTTAGTTGATATGAAGGCTTTTGTTGGTGAACCTGGCTTTGAGTATAAAGAAAATTTTAGAACACTGAGTCAAGCAGCTTTGGCAGGTGGAGTAACTTCTATTGTAACAATGCCAAACACTAAGCCAATTATAGACAATGTATCTATGGTGGACTTTATAATTAGAAGAGGCAGGGATAAAGCTAAGGTAAATCTTTTTCCATGTGCTTCAATTACCAGACAGAAGGAAGGTAATCAAATGACTGAATTCGGATTATTAAAAGCTAGAGGAATCATCGGATTTAGTGATGTTAATAAAACTATTCAAAATACTGAATTGATGTCTAGAATAATGAATTACGCCTCAGACATTGATGTTCTGATTATGCAACATGCCGAGGACTACGAATTAGCTAGAAATTCTTGCATAAATCAAAGCGAAGTAGCAACAAGATTGGGTTTGCAAGGTGTTTCAGATATTGCCGAAAAGATTATTATTGAAAGAGATTTATCTTTATTAAGTGAGTATCCTTGCAGATATCATATAAATCAAATTTCCTCAAAAAATTCTCTTGATGTTATAAAAAAAAATAAATCTAACGGAATTAAATTTAGTACAGGGGTTTCTATAAACAATTTATCGTTAAATCAAAATGACATAGGAGAATTTAGAACTTTTTTAAAACTATCTCCCCCTCTGAGGACTGAAGAAGATAGGCTTTCATTAATAGAAGGTATAAAAAACGATCTCATAGATGTAATAGTTTCAGATCACATACCTGAAGATGAAGAAAGTAAAAGGCTTCCATTCGCACAAGCAGCTACTGGTTCGATTGGAATAGAGACATTGCTATCTCTATCTTTAGAACTTTACCACAATGAATCTTTACCTTTAGAGAAAATAATCCAGTGTTTAACAATTAATCCAGCTAAAATACTTAAGATAAATAAAGGAACTCTTAAAGAAGGATCGGACGCAGATATTTGTATATTTGACTTAGAAAAACCATGGGTGGTTAAAGCTGAAGAGTTAAAATCAAAATCAAAAAATACCGCAATAGAAAATAGAAAGTTACAAGGTAAAGTAAAAATGACTTTACTTCAGGGTGAAGTAGCATTCGCAATCTAATGGATACAAATTTAATTATTGTAGTAATTTATTCATACCTTTTGGGATCAATACCATTTGGATTAATATTAACTAAAATATTTCTAAAAAAAGATATAAGAACTGTTGGGTCTGGAAATATCGGAACTACAAATGTACTTAGAACCGGAAATAAATTTATTGCAATGAGTACATTAGCTCTTGATTTATTAAAAGGATATATTTCAGTTTACATAACAATATTTTATTTTGAAAATTTAACCTCTTTATCAGCATTGATTTGTTTCATTGGACATATTTTTCCTATTTGGTTAAAATTTAAAGGTGGAAAAGGTGTAGCGACTTACCTTGGTATAATTTTAGCTTTATCTTATAAATTTTTTTTAATTTTTATCGTATCATGGATTTCTTTATCATTATTATTTAGATTTGCGTCATTGTCTTCAATGATTTCTGCTTTAATCGTTTTTCTATGTGCCTATTTTTTTGAAATAAATAACAATATTCTAATACTTTTTATTTTTTTCGTAGTGATTCTTTTAACTCACAAAGAAAATATTTTAAGACTTAAAAGTTCTACAGAAACTAAAATTAAGTTATAAGTGCTGTCTTTTCTAGTTTTTCAATAATAAATTTGACAAACTCGTTTTATTTTGAAAATAAACAATTAATGAACTTAGTAATTGTTGAAAGTCCAGCTAAAGCAAAAACTATAAATAAATATTTAGGAAAAGATTATTTAGTTTTAGCAAGTTATGGTCATATAAGAGATTTACCCTCAAAAAATGGGTCAGTGGATCCTGAGAACAAATTTCAAATGGAATGGGAAATTGACTCTTTTTCAAAAAAATATTTGAAGGAAATTACAAATGCTGCTGAAGACTCGGATAAGATTATATTAGCAACAGATCCAGATCGAGAAGGTGAAGCTATCGCTTGGCATGTTAAAGAAGTTCTTGAGAAAAAGAAATTACTCAAAGATAAAAATTTGGAAAGAGTTGTCTTTAATGAAATTACTAAGAAAGCAATACTTGATGCTATAAAAAATCCAAGGCAAATTCATCTACCTTTAGTTGAAGCTTACTTAGCTAGACGAGCATTAGATTATCTTGTTGGATTTAATATCTCTCCAATTCTTTGGACTAAACTTCCTGGATCAAAATCAGCAGGGAGGGTTCAATCTGTAGCCTTAAAACTTATAACTGAAAGGGAGAAGGAAATAGAGTTATTTAAACCAGAAGAATATTGGACTCTTACATCAGATTTTACGAACAAAGATAATAAAAATATTTTTTCAAAATTAAGTTTATTTAATGGAGAAAAAATTGAAAAATTTTCTTTTAAAAATAAAGAAGAAATACAAAAAGCAGTTGATGTTATCAATAAAACAAAATTTAAAATTGCAGATGTGAACACAAAAATATTTAGGCGAAACCCCCTAGCCCCTTTTACAACTTCAACTTTACAACAAACTGCTTCAGGACGATTTGGATTTGGCGCTTCCAGAACAATGCAAATTGCACAACGACTGTATCAGGGAGTAGATATCGAGGGTGAAACTACCGGATTAATTACTTATATGAGAACTGATGGAACTAATATTTCAAAAGAGGCAATTGATGATTTTAGAAAATTCATTACTGATGATTATGGTGATAAGTATTTACCAGAGGTAGCTATTAGTTATACAGGAAAAAAAGCAAAGAATGCCCAAGAAGCTCATGAAGCAATTAGACCAACAAATATAAGTAGAAAACCTTCTGACATCAAAAAATATGTAAATCCAGATCAATTTAAACTCTATGAATTAATTTGGAGTAGAGCCTTATCATCTCAAATGACACCAGCAGAATTTGATAGAAATACGATAATTATTTCCTCAAATGATAATAAAATTAACTTTAGAGCTAGCGGCTCGGTAGTAAAATTTGATGGATTTCTTAAAGTTTATCAAGTTCAAGAAACTGACGAAGATGCAAAGAATATTTTGCCTGAAGTCAAAGTTGGTGAAGAAATTAGCATACTTAAATTACATGATGAACAGCACTTTACAGATCCACCGCCACGTTACTCTGAAGCTAGTTTAGTGAAAAAGATGGAAGAATTAGGCATTGGCAGACCCTCTACTTATGCTAGCATTATCTCAGTATTATCAACAAGAAATTATGTCGAATTAATTAATAAAAGGTTTAATCCTACTGATAGAGGCAAGCTAATTTCAGCTTTTTTAGAGAAATTATTCTCTAAATACGTGGATTATAATTTTACTGCGGACCTAGAAAATCAACTAGATGAAATCACTAGTGGTAAAATTGAATGGGTTCAAGTTTTAGATAATTTTTGGAAAGATTTTTACAAAAATGTTGGAAAAGTTAAAGAAAAAAGAACTAGAGAAGTATTAGACTTATTAAATGAAAGTTTAGGAGCTTTAATATTTGAAAGAAATAATGATGGTAACATTGATAGGAGTTGCAAATTATATAATAAAACATGTGTTTCTGGTGAAGGAACATTAAGTTTAAAAAATAGTTTTAGAGGAGGAGCTTTTATAGGATGTTCAAATTATCCAGAGTGCAAATTTACTAGACCTTTATCTAAAGCTAAAGCTGCAGCTCAATATAACTTAGCAGAACCTAAATTACTGGGTCAAAACGAAAAAGGGAAAGATATATACTTAAAGAATGGTAGATTCGGCCCCTACTTGCAGTATGAAAAAGAAAAAGATGAATTAGAAACAAAAAAGAAAAAAGGTATAAAAAAAAAAAATGAGAATGATCATCTTCAAAATGTATCAATTCCAAAAGGTATAGATGTTGATAGTGTTGATTTAGATAAAGCAAAATATTTATGCTCTCTTCCTAAAGTATTAGGACAACACCCTGATAATGGTCATAACATAACATTAAATTCTGGAAGATTTGGTCCTTACCTGAAATGTGAAAATAAATCTGCAAAACTTGAAAATATTGAGGATCTTTTTTCTATTGGAATCAATCGAGCAATTACATTAATTGCCGAAGCTAAACCGGGAAGAATTTCTTCTTCATTAATAAAAGACCTTGGTGAACATCCAGAGGATAAAAAACCAGTAAGAATCATGAAAGGCCAATATGGACCATACATAAAATATAAATCTCTTAATGCAACTATCCCAGAAGAAAAAGATCCAAACGATCTTACTATGGAAGAAGCGCTTATATTAATTGAAAAAAGAAAAGAATACGACAAAACAAAAAAAAAAGGTAAAAGAAAATGAGCGTCATTGAAAACAAAATAAAAAGCTTAAATATAAAATTACCTGAGCCAAAAGCTCCAGTGGGAGCTTATGTTGCGACTAAGATTGTTGGAAAACTATTATATGTTTCTGGTCAAGTATCTATTGATGAAAATTCAAAACTTATAACAGGTAAGATTGGAAAAGAAATAGATTTAGATAAAGGTTATAAAGCTGCCGAAAGATGTGGTTTAAGCATTATTGCACATGTTAAAAATGCTTGTGGAGGTGATTTAGAAAAAGTTAAATCTTGTGTAAAATTAACAGGTTATATTAATTCAACGGATGATTTCAAAGATCAGCCAAAAATTATAAACGGAGCTTCAGATATTGTAGCTAAGATTTTTGATAAAAGAGGCGAACACACGCGCGCAGCAGTGAGTGTGAATAGTTTGCCTTTAGGAGTTGCAGTAGAAGTTGATGCTATCTTTGAGCTTAATTAGCATTTGGTCTTCCAATTGAGTAATATTTGATCTTATTTTTTTTCATTTCTACAGCGGAATAAAGATTTCTTAAGTCGTATACTTTAAATTTATTATTTTTAACAATCTTTTTGAAATCTATTGATTTGAATTCGTCCCATTCAGTAAGTAAAACCACTAAATCTGCACCAATACAATTAGTTTTTATATTGTTTCTGTAATTGCAGTTTTTGATTTTTTTAAATTCTTTTTTTTCTCCAGAGGGATCATAATAATTTACTTTTGCTCCCTTTTTGCATAGATAAGGTATCATTTTGAGGCTAGTAGAATCTCTCATGTCATCAGTGTTTGGCTTAAATGTTACGCCTAAAAAAGAAATCTTTTTATTTTTAATATTCGAACCCAATATTTTATGAACTCTTTTTGTAAGTAAATTTACTCTTTCTTGATTAGATTTAATAACTGATTTTACAACTGATAGATTAATTTTAAATTTTTCTGCTGCTGATACTAGGCCTTTTGTGTCTTTTGGAAAGCAAGAACCACCATAGGCCGGACCAGCACGTAAAAACCTACCACCTATTCTACTATCAGAGCCCATACCTAATGAAATATCTTCTATATTTACTCCGGACTTTTCACACAAGTTAGCAAGTTCATTAATAAAAGTAATTTTTGTAGCAAGAAAAGCATTTGATGCATATTTTATCAATTCTGCTCCTCTTCTTGAAGTGGTAAAAAATTTTGCTCCTTTATTAATTAAAGGTGTATAAAGTTTTCTCATAATATTAAAGGCTTTATTTTCGTTAGATCCTATTACGATCCTATCAGGATATCTAAAATCCCGTATTGCTTCACCTTCTCTTAAGAATTCAGGATTAGAGATTACTGTAAAAAGTTTTTTCTTTTTTTTTAGAATTTTTTCAATTTCATCACCTGATCCTACAGGTACTGTAGACTTGGTAATAATAATCTTTTTTCTTTTTGAATATTTTAATATTTCTTTTGCACATTTATAAACAAAAGATAAATCGACTTTAATTGATCCTTTTTTTGTAGGAGTTCCTACACATATAAATATTATATCTGATAAGCTTATAGCTTTATCAATATCTGTTGTGAATGAGAGACGTTTAGCTATATAATTTTTTTTTATTAATTCATCTAATCCTGGTTCATAGATTGGTGAAATTCCAGAGTTGAGTTTATCTATTTTGTTTTTATCTTTATCAACACAGATAACTTGATTTCCTATATCGGCAAAGCAGACACCACTTACTAATCCAACGTAACCAGTTCCTATCATGCACAGTTTCATTTATTTTCCTTTTGATATTTGAATTCCTGAATTAATATATCCACTTAAAGTTCCACAATCTAAATATTTGCCTGTAAAAATATTTCCGTAAAATTTATTTTCTTTTTTAATTAAGCTTCTAATTGCGTCAGTAATATGTATTTCTCCACCTTGACCGGGTTTTAATTTTTTAATTTCTCCGAAAATTTTCGTCGGCAATATATATCTACCGATAATTGCAAAATTTGATGGCGCTTTTTTGGTGCTAGGTTTCTCTATGACGTCTTTAATTTGAAAATATCTTTTTTTTTTATTTTTAAGTGATAAAATTCCCCATCTTGATACTGTTTTTCTTTCTACTCTTTTTGTGGCAATAATAGATCCATTAGTTTTTTTATGTAATCGTATCATTTCTTTAGAACAATTATTTCTTATGATTAAGTCATCAGGTAAAAGCATTAAAAAGTGTTTGTCTTTTATATATTTCTGACATCTTAAAACTGCATCGCCTGTACCTTTTGGTTTATTCTGATAAACAAATTTAATCATTTTTTGATATCTTCTTATTTTTTTGAACTCTTCAATAAGTCTTTTATCTTTTTTCTTTTTTATAATTTTTTTATAAAAATTGTCGTTAAAAAAATATTTTTTTATTGATAATTTTTTTTTTGAAATTATAAATATGAATTCCTTTATACCTGCATCAATACATTCTTCTAATATATATTGTAAATTTGGTTTACCATTGATCGGCATTAACTCTTTTGGCATTACACTTGTCAAAGGTAGCATTCTAGTCCCTAATCCTGCTAATGGAATAATGGCTTGTTTTATCATATGATTCTTATAATAGTTATTATCATTGCTTTATAGAAATGAAAATATTTAAAGACAAACAAAGCCTTCAGAAAGAGATTTTCAAAACTAAAGGTATATCATTTGTACCTACAATGGGTGGGTTACATAAAGGGCATATTTCACTGATCAAACAATCCAAGAAATCTAAGTTAAAAACTTTAGTATCAATTTTTGTGAATCCAAAACAATTCAATAAAAAAAGTGATTTTAGATCTTATCCAAGAAATACAAAAAAAGACTTAAAACAGCTAAAAAAATTGAAAATTAACTACCTATACATTCCGACAATTAAAGACATATATGGATTTAAACCTAAGGAGAGAGTTTTTTTAGATAAATTCTCAAAAAAATTATGTGGTAAATTTAGAAGAGGTCATTTTGAAGGTGTTTTAAATGTGATAAATAGATTTATAGAAATAATTAAACCTAAATATATTTTTTTAGGAAAAAAAGATTATCAACAAATGTATTTAATAAAAAAACATATAGAAAAAAGAAAGATTAAATCTAAAATAATTGAATGCAAAACTATAAGAGAAAATAATGGCATCGCTTGCTCATCAAGAAATTCAAAACTTAATAAAGATCAAATGAAGATCGCGTCTAATATTTATTATTATTTATATAACTTAAAGAAAAAAATAAAAAAAAATTATAGTTTATTTGATGTAAATAAAATAAAAAAAGATCTAATGGATTTAGGTGCAAATAAAATAGATTATATAGAAAATTACAATATAAAACATTTTAAAAAAATTAAAAAAACTGACAAAAAATTTAATTTATTTTTTGCATATTACATTAAAAACATAAGATTAATTGATAATATCTAATTTAAAAAATAAAAGGATCCTAAACCTAGGAAGGAAAGAAAACCAATAACATCTGTAATAGTTGTTACAAAAACACTTGAGGCTAAAGCGGGATCAATATTTAATTTTTTTAATGACACGGGAACTAAAATACCAAACAATCCTGCAACTATCATATTCAAGACCATTGAAATACCAATTAATATTGAAAGATTTAATTCCTTAAACCATAATTGAACTATTATTGCAGTAATTATTGCAAAAATTATCCCATTTAAAATACCAATCAGAAATTCTTTTCCAACTACTCTATTGAAATTACTTTTTGATAATTCTTTTGTTGCTATTGCTCGAATAGTAACCGCCAAAGTTTGCATCCCAGCATTGCCCCCCATTGAAGCAACTATTGGCATAAGAAAAGCTAAAGCTACCATTTGTTCAATAGAAGCTCCAAAAAAGCTTATAACCCAAGTGGCAAGTAAAGCTGTAAATAAATTTAATAGTAACCAATTAAATCTTCTTTTTGTTTTTAACATAACACTATCGGTGATTTCTTCGTCACCAACACCTGCTAAACGTAAGGCATCTTCTTCTGCTTCTTCTTGAACAACAGTTACGACATCGTCAGCTGTGATCATACCAACTAATTTATTTTCTTTATTTACTACTCCCGCAGAGACTAAATTATAATTTTCAAACGTAAGACCAACTTCCTCTTTGTCCATATTAACTGAAATTAAAACGGGCATTTCCCTCATTATAGAGTTCATTTTTAAATCTCTAGATGTTCTTAGTACTCTTGATGAAGGAACAGTTCCAATTGGTTTAAAATCATTATCTACAATAAATATTTCTAAGAATTCTTCCGGCAAATCTTTGTCTTCTCTCAAATAATCTATAGTTTGTCCCACAGTCCAGTTACTTGGTACTGCTGTAAATTCTCTTTGCATAATTCTTGCTGCAGAGTCCTCGGGATAACTTAATCCCTCTTGTAGTAAAAATTTATCTTTTGGGGGAAGTTTTTCTAAAACTTTTTCTTTTACCTCTTTAGATAAATTTTCAAGAATTTTTATAGCATTATCAGACTCTAATCGTTTTATTATTTTAATAAGCGAGTCTATAGAAAGTAATTGTAAAACTTCACTTTGGATTGACTCATTTAATTCAATAAAAATTTCTGGATCAATATTGAACGACTCAATTTCAATTAATTTATTCCTTGTTTCAGGATTTAAATTTTCAATTAAATTTGCAACATCAGCTTCATGTAAATCTTTTAACGTTTGATTAATAAATTCAACATTTTTACCCTCAATATTTTGAGTAAAAGTATTGATAAATTCTTTGTTAAAATCGAAATTAACTTTTTTTGCTTCTCTTGATTTTGGTAAAGCCATTAATGCCTCTTTAAGTTTTTTTGAGACTATTAGTCTATAAAATGATAAAATTCAAATTAAATGAGTATAGAAATTAAAATAAGCAAAAAACGTATTACTTATAAAAAGGCAATGCTTTATCTCAATAAAAGAGTAGAGGAGGTAAAAAATGGCACAAATAGAGAGTTATTATGGATACTAGAGCACCCAACTACTTACACTGCCGGTGTTAGTTTTAATAAAAAAGAAATAATAGATAAAAAAATAAAAATAGTTAAGTCAAATAGAGGTGGAAAAATTACACTACATAACCCTGGACAAAAAATTATTTATTTTGTCATTAATTTAAATAAAAGAAAGAAGGACATAAGAAAATTAATAAATTCGATTGAAAAAAGTATAATACAATTTTTAAAAAATTATAAAATAAAATCTAAAAATGACAAGAAAAATATAGGCATATGGGTTAAAGATAAAAAAATTGCAGCAATAGGTATTAGAGTGTCTAGATGGGTAGCCTATCACGGTTGTTCAATAAATATTTCTAATAATTTGAATCAATATTTAAAGATTATTCCTTGTGGTTTAGATAACAAAAAAGTTACTTCTATTTCGGAATTAATTTCTATTAAACCTAAAAAATTTGAAAATAATTTAGCAAACATTTTCATTAAAAACATAAACAATATTTAGAAGTTCTTTTTAAGGAAATCTTCAAATAAATTATGGTAGTTTGCTTTAAAATTATATTGAACATTATTAATCATAAATTTTATTTTATATGCGTGTAGCATAAGATTTTTAATTTTAATTCTTTTCCTATCATTTAAAAAATATTTATTATCACCTATTATTGGGCATCCAATTTTAAGTAATTGTTTTCTTAATTGATGCTTTCTTCCAGTAATTGGATTTAACTCCAAGAAAGAATAATTTTCGTCTGATTTAATGATTTTTAAATTTGATACAGCTTTTTGAAAAACTTTTTTATTGTTTTCATAGTAAATTAAATCATCTTTCATCACATTTAAAGACTTATCTACTTTTCCGTATACTATCGCTAAATAAGTTTTATGAATTTTTCTTATCCTAAAAAGTGAGGTAAATAATTGAGCGTATTTTCTATTTTTAGCAATTATCAAAACTCCAGATGTCTCTTTATCTAATCTGTGAACAATGAAAGGTTTTGAATTTTTAAAGTATTTTGAATTTTTTAATATATCAATAATATTTTTAAATGATTTTGTGCCTGATTGAACTGGCACTCCTGTTGGTTTGTTAATTACTATAAAATTTTCGTTATCTTCAATTACATAATCATCATAGATACCTATTTCTTTTTTTTTTGGAAAATATTTAATCTTTTCTTTTTTATCTACAGGTTTTAATTTAGAAATATCATAAATTTCAATCAAATCACCTTTCTGAAGTCTATAAGATGATTTAGTTTTTTTTTTGTTAACTTTAATTTTATTTTTTCTTATTATTTTTTCTAATAAAGAGTGTGGTAAGTTAATTATTTTATTTTTAAACCATTTATCTAGACGTGAGTCATTATAGTCATCGTCTACGGTATAAGATTTAGGCATGAAAGCTTAATTTATTTACTTGCTACTTTCGGAGCTGGCTGGGGTTCTTTTTTCTTATCTTTTTTTTCAGTTTTTTTTGGTTTATCAATTTTTTTAGCTTCAGGATTTCGATCAACTAATTCAATCACAGCCATTGGTGCATCATCGCCTGTTCTAAAGCCAGCTTTTAAAACTCTTGAATATCCCCCTTTTCTTGAACTATATCTTTTTGACAATTCATCAAATACTTTTGATACTGATTTTTTATCTTGTAATTTTGAAAATAGTCTTTTCTTATTACTTAATATATTGTTTTTACCAATAGTAATCACTTTGTCTATTTGTGGTTTTAATTCTTTTGCTTTTGGAAGTGTGGTTATAATCTGCTCATACTTAATTAAAGAATTGAGCATATTTTTGAATAAAGCTTTTCTATGTTCGCTTGTTTTATTGAGTTTTCTATAACCTAAATTATGTCTCATTAGTAATTATTTTCCTCTAGTTTCTTTGATAATTCTGCAATGTTGTCAGGTGGCCAGTTAGGTATTTCCATACCTAAATACAAAGACATTGTATTAAGCACTTCTTTTATCTCGTTAAGAGATTTTCGTCCAAAATTTGGGGTTCTTAGCATTTCAGGTTCTGTTTTTTGAACTAAATCACCTATATAAATTATATTGTCATTTTTTAAACAATTCATCGACCTGACTGAAAGCTCTAGCTCTTCAACACGCTTTAAAAGGTTTCTGTTAAATTCAGGCTCAGTTGATTTAACTTCTTTTACAACCTCTTTCGGATCCTCAAAGTTTACAAACATTGAAAGCTGATCTTGAAAAATCCTTGCAGAATAAGCTATAGCATCCTCTGCATCAACAGTTCCATTGGTTTCTACAGTCATCAATAGTTTGTCATAATCCAAAGCACTTCCAGCTCGAGTGTTCTCTACAGAAAAAGAAACTTTTTTTACAGGACTAAACAAAGAATCAATTGAAATTAAACCTAAAGGACTTTCTTCTGATTTATTTTTAGCTGCTTGAATATAACCTTTGCCAATATTTACCATTAGTTCCATATGAAAGTGAGTTTTTTCGTCTAAATTACAAATTGTCTGTTCTGGATTTAAAATTTCAATTTCAGGAACTAATGTAATATCCTTAGCTTTTACTTCTTTTGGACCTTTTATATCTAGGATAATTTTTTTTGGGTTTGAAGTTGAGGATTTTATAGCAAGATTTTTTACATTTAAAACAATATCGGTAACATCTTCTCTTACTCCTTTTATTGAAGAAAATTCATGTAAAACTCCGTCGATTTGAATTGCTGTTACTGCTGCACCTTGAATAGATGATAGTAAAATTCTTCTTAGTGAATTACCAATAGTTTGGCCGAACCCTTTTTCAAGAGGCTCTGCTACCACTGTAGCAATAGTTTTGTCTTCATTGCTCGTTATGTCTAATTTATTGGGTTTAATTAAAGCTTTCCAATTTTTATCAATTATATTTGATGAAGCTTCCATTTATACTCTCCTTCTTTTTGGTGGTCTAGCGCCATTATGGGGCATTGGTGTTGTGTCCTTGATTGATGTAATTTTAAAACCTCTTGATTGAAGAGATCTCAAAGCTGTTTCCCTTCCAGAACCTGGTCCTTTTACCTGAACCGTAAGAGTTCTTAAACCTTGTTCAAAAGCCTTAGCTCCAGCATCGTCAGCTGCAACTTGTGCAGCATAAGGTGTCGATTTTCTTGAACCTTTAAATCCTTTTGCCCCAGCTGATGACCAAGAAATTACATTACCACTTTCATCTGCTATTGAGACTATCGTATTGTTAAAAGTTGAGTAAACATAAGCAATCCCCGAGGTAATATTTTTCTTTGTTTTATTTTTCTTTTTAAAAGAGGTTATTTTTTTAGGTTCTGTTTTACCTTTTAATTCTTTATCAGTTTTCTCTATTTTTTTATTCATGATTTATTTCTTTAGTGGAGTTAATTTTTTTCCTGCTATTGCTATAGCTTTTCCTTTTCGAGTTCTTGCATTACATTGGGTTCTTTGACCTCTTACTGGTAATTTTTTCTTATGACGTGTGCCTCTGTAACACGCGAGATCAACCAATCTCTTAATATTAACTGAGACTTCTCTTCTAAGATCTCCTTCTACTTTATGATTTGCATCAATAAATTCTCTAATCTTTAAAACTTCCTCTTCGGATAGTTGGTTAACTCTTTTATTAGATGGAATATTTAATTTTATGCAAATTTTTTTTGAGGAATGTAGACCTATTCCATGTATATATGTCAATGCAATACTAACAACTTTATTTTGTGGAATATTTATTCCTGCTATACGAGCCATATGTTAAATGAAATCAAATTTTATGCGTATTTATATTGAGTAATCACTTAAAGTCAACCCTTGATACTTTCAATTATACCGCTAATTTCAACGTTAATTTCAGTAATAGATGCCTCACCGTTAACATCTTTAAGTAAATTTGATTTGTTGTAATAATCTAATACTGGCTTTGTAGAGCTTTCATAATTTTTAAATCTTTTTATCGCTACAACTTCATTATCATCAGCTCTTTTTTCTTGAAATCTTCTCTCAAGTATTCTTTTTTTTATTGTGTCTAATTTTACTGATAAATTTAAAACTAGATCAATTTTTTGATCGTATTTTTTTAATAATTTATCTAAATTAATTGCTTGATTTAAATTTCTTGGATAACCATCAAAAATAAGTCTATTTTTATAAGTATTTTGAGAAATATATTTTTCAATCAATGTTGTTACAATATCATCTGAAACTAAATCTCCAGAGTTCATAATTGAAGAAATCTTAGAGCCAAGTATTGTTTTATTTTTTATTTCAATACGAAGTAATTCTCCGGTTGATAATTGATGAAGATTAAATCTATTTGAGATAAATTTAGATTGTGTTCCCTTACCGGCACCTGGAGGACCAAATATAACTAGATTCATTAAATTAGTTATTTTCCAAATTTTGTTTTTTTTATCAATGACTCGTACTGAGAGCTCATTAATCTAGTTTGAACTTGAGTAACTGTATCCATTGCAACTACAACTACAATCAAAATCGAAGTTCCACCTAAATAAAATGGTATAGGATATTTTGCAATTAGAAATTCTGGCATTAGGCAAACAAATGTTAAATATAAAGAACCAACTGTTGTTAATCTTATTAAAATACTTTCTATGTATTCGGCTGTTCTTTCGCCAGGCCTTATCCCGGGAATATATCCACCATATTTTCTCAAATTTTCAGCTGTTTCTTTTGGGTTAAAAACTATTGAAGTATAGAAAAAAGAAAAAAATATTATTCCAGAAGCATATAACAACATATAGAGTGGTTGACCTTGTGTGAACATTGAAGAAATCTTTAAAAAATTATCAGACTCTGCAAAACCAAAATTTGAGATAGTAATCGGTAGTAACAACAGTGCAGAGGCAAAAATTGCAGGAATAACACCTGCTGTATTTATTTTAAGAGGTAAATGAGATGATTCTCCGCCATACATTTTATTACCTACTTGCCTTTTAGGATAGTTTATTAATATTTTTCTCATAGCTCTCTCAAAAAAAACAATGAATAAAACTGTTAATATAACTAAAATAAATATCCCAACAATCATAAGCGCGGATAGAGCTCCAGTTCTTCCTAATTCAAAAGTAGAAGCAAGTGCTCTAGGTATTTCTGCCACAATACCTGAAAAAATAATTAATGAAATTCCGTTACCAACGCCCCTTAGAGTAATTTGCTCTCCTAACCACATTAAAAAAGTCGTACCTGCAACTAAAGAAATTGTTGTAATTATTTTAAATGACATGCCTGGTTCTATAACTAAATTACCAGCATTTTCTAAACCAACAGATACACCATAACCTTGGAGCGCAGCAATTAACACTGTTCCATATCTAGTTATCTGAGTGATTTTTTTTCTACCAATCTCTCCTTGTTCTTTCAAACTTTTGAAATAATCAGAAACACCAGTTAACAATTGCACAATAATTGATGAGGATATGTAAGGCATTATTCCTAATGCAAATATTGCCATTCTCGTAACTGCGCCACCTGAAAACATGTTAAACATACCAAGTAACCCCTTTTGGCTTGATGACATGATTTCTTTTAAAGCCTGTGGATCGATACCTGCTAACGGAACATAAGTTCCAAGTCTATAAACTATCAAAATTAAAATTGTGAAGAAAATTCTATTTTTTAAATCTTTTGCTTGGCTAAAAGCACCTGCTGTATTTAAAGATTCTGAGGACATATTTATTTATTTTTAACTAAATTTAATTTACCACCAGCTTTTTGAATTTTTTCTAAAGCCTGTTTTGAGGCAAAATCTGCTGTAATTTCAATATTTTTTTTTAACTCTCCACTTCCAAGTATTTTTAATTTTGAACATTTTTTACCAATAAGTTTTTTTTCTTTCAAAATTTTTATATCAATTGTGTCTTTTATATTATTTTTTCCCTTCTCAATTATATTTTGAATTTTTGATAAGTTTAAAATAGCAACATTTTTTTTATTTATTGATTTAAAACCTCTTTTAGGTAATCGTCTGTACAATGGCATTTGACCACCTTCAAAACTTTTAATCGCAACACCTGATCTTGATTTTTGACCCTTGTGACCACGAGAAGAAGTTTTTCCTCTTCCTGAACCAATTCCTCTACCTACTCTAATTTTTTTTTTATTTATTTTTGTTAAACTATTCAAATTCATTCTTAAGACTCCCTCTTTAAAATGATATCAGAAATTTTTTTACCTCTTAAAGCTGATAAATTTTTTGGTGATATTTGAGATCTCAAACCATTAATGCAAGCTTTGAGAACATTGTGTGGGTTAGCTGACCCAAGAGACTTGGCTACGACATCTTGAATTCCTATAACTTCACAAACAGATCTTATCGCACCACCAGCGATTATGCCAGTACCAGCAGGTGCGGCTCTTAAGAAAACTTTACCTGATCCATTTTTTCCCTTTACATCATGATGCAAAGTTCTTCCATCTTTTAAAGAAATTTTAATTAAACTTCTTTTCGCAACTTCAGTAGCCTTTTTTATTGCATCAGGCACTTGTTTTGATTTTCCTTGACCAATACCTATTGACCCTTTTTGATTTCCAACAACTACTAAAGCTGCAAATCCAAATCTTCTACCTCCTTTAACAACTTTTGTAATTCTATTAATTGCTACAAGTTTCTCTTTAATATCGCTTTCTATTTTTTTGTTTTCGCTCATTTTAAAATTTTAATCCATTTTTTCTTAAAGTTTCAGCAAAAGCTTTAACTCGACCGTGATATTTATGTTCACCCCTGTCAAAGTATACTTTTGTAATTTTTTTTTCTATAGCTCTTTTTGCTAAAATTTCACCAATTAAATTTGATTTATCAATTTTTTTAACTTTTTTAAGTTTTAAATCTTTTTCGACAGAGGATGCAGAAACTAAAGTAATTTTTTGTTTATCATCAATAATTTGAGCTGAAATATTTTTTAGTGATTTACTAACAGTTACCCTAAATCTATCAAAGCTAACGTCCTTTAACCTTTTTCTATTTCTTAATTTCCTTTTAATTTTATTATTTAACTTTTTCATTATTTTTTCTTACCCTCTTTTCTTAGTACAAATTGACCTTTTTCTTTTATGCCTTTTGCTTTGTATGGCTCTACAGGTTTAAGACTTTTTATGTCTGCAGCAATCTTGGATACAAGTTCTTTATCAACGCCATTAATCTTTATAATTGTTTGTTTTTCAACTGTGATTTTTATTTCTTTAGGTATATTAAAATCTACATCATGGCTAAAACCAATTTGTAAATTTAATTTTTGTCCCTTTAAATTTGCTCTAAAACCAACCCCATTTAGTTCAAGAATTTTTTCGTGACCAACTGAAACT
This sequence comes from uncultured Pelagibacteraceae bacterium, assembly GCA_902617025.1. Classification (GTDB taxonomy): domain Bacteria; phylum Pseudomonadota; class Alphaproteobacteria; order Pelagibacterales; family Pelagibacteraceae; genus Pelagilacustribacter. The sequence goes on from CACMVB010000001.1 coordinate 145,505, forward strand.
CCTTTCACTGCGTTATCTATTAAACTCCTATAGGTACCCCACATAACAGATGTCTTTTTATCAACTTTTTTTTCTAAAGGTAATAATTGAAATTTACTTTCAGTTAATTTTGATGAGAAAATTTTATCATTAATTGATAGTTTTTTTGTTCCTTTTGGCCCAGTGATAGTTAAATTTGATCCTTCTATCTTTATTGAAGAGTCCTTAGGTATCATTATATTTTTTTTTCCAATTTTCGACATTAAAAAACCTTACAAATTACCTCACCGCCAATATTATTTTTTCTAGCTTCAACATCGCTCATTACTCCTTTCGGAGTTGATAAAATGGCTATACCAAGTCCATTCATTACCCTAGGTATACTAGACGCTCTTGAATAAACTCTTCTGCCTGGTTTTGAAATTCTTTTTATTTCTTTAATTACTGGATCACCTTCATAGTATTTTAATGTTATTTTCAAATTTAACTTATTATTTTCTGATTTAGATACAAAAAAATCCTTAATATACCCTTCACTTTTTAAAATCTCTAAAATATTTTTTCTAAAATTTGATGAAGGTATTTCTATAGAATTCAAGGATCTCATCTGACCGTTTCTTATTCTTGAAAACATATCTCCTATAGGGTCTGTAAGTGTCATAATCCTCCTACCAACTTGATTTAGTTATTCCAGGAATTTTACCAGAAGATGCCATATCTCTGAGTGCAATTCTTGATATTCTTAATTTTCTATATACACCGTGAGGTCTGCCTGAAACCTCACATCTGTTTCTGACTCTAATTTTTGCAGAATTTTTTGGTAATTTATTTAATTTTAACTGAGCTTCAAACCTCTCTGAGAGTTCTAACTTCTTATTTTTAATAATTTTCTTTAATGCAGCACGTTTTTTTTCAAATTTTTTCACTAATTTCATCCTCTTTAAATTTTTTTGTATTGCGCTAGTTTTTGCCATTTATTACCTCAGTTTTTATTGTTAATTGGAAAATTGAATTCTTTTAATAACTCAAAAGTTCCAAATTGATTTTTACTATTTGTTACAATTGTAATGTCTAGTCCTCTAATTTTATCTACTTTATCAAAATTCACTTCTGGAAAAATAATATGTTCTTTTATTCCAAATGAATAATTGTTTGATTTGTCTATACCCTTAGACGATAAACCTCTAAAATCTTTTATTCTAGGCAAAGCAATATTTATTAATCTATCAATAAATTCGTACATTTTGTAAGAACGTAAAGTAACTTTAATTCCTGCGCTAGATCCTTTTCTTGTTTTAAAATTTGATATAGATTTTTTAAATTTGGTAATTATAGGTTTTTGACCAGAAATTGATGCCATATCATCCATGCAAGATTTGAGTTTTTTCCCATCAGATGCATCTTCTCCAAGTCCCATATTCAAAATTACTTTTAAAATCTTAGGAACTTCATGTTTATTCTTACACGATAATTTATTCATTAATTTAACTACTATTTCTTTTTCATAATTTGTTTTTAATCGTGCTGTCATCATTAGTTACCTTTCTTTTTATTTTTTTTTTCATCCAAATTTTTAATATTTGATTGGTGAATAAAGCTCTCTTTGGATATTATTCCACCTTTATTTTCTTTAGTAGGTTTAACATGTCTTTTGATCATGCCTATAGATTTTATTTTCACCTTATTTAATTTTTTATTTATTTCCAAAATTTCTCCTGTTTTCCCTTTGTCTTTTCCATAAATAATTTTTACCTGAGTTCCTTTTTTAAGTATCATTTTATAGTACCTCCGGAGCAAGCGAAATTATTTTTGTATGACCTTTAGATCTAAGTTCTCTTGTAACAGGTCCAAATATTCTTGTGCCAATTGGTTCGCCTTTATCATCTGTTAGAACAACTGCGTTGTTATCAAACTGAACTTTAGAACCGTCATTTCTATAAATTTCTTTTCGTGTCCTTACTACTACAGCTTTATGAACAGCTCCTTTTTTAACTTTTCCTTTAGGTATTGCATCCTTAACACTTATAACAATTATATCACCAACTGCTGCGTACCTTCTCTTTGAACCTCCGAGAACTTTAATACACTCCACTCTTCTAGCTCCTGTATTATCTGCAACCTGTAATTCAGTTTGTATTTGTATCATTTCTCTAACACCTGCCAAGTTTTCTTTTTTGAAATTGGTTTAGACTCAATAATCGAAACTTTTTCTCCCTCTTTAAATTTATTTTTCTCATCATGAGCATGATATTTTTTAGATCTTTTAATAATTTTCTCATAAAATGGGTGTTTAAATTTCCTTGTAACCTCCACAACTATAGTTTTGTTATTCTTAGCGCTTACAACAGTCCCTTTTAATATTTTTTTTGTCATTTTGAGTTTTTAATTGTTGTATTTAATCTAGCTATATCTTTTTTAATTAATCTGTATTGAGCAGGATTATTTACTTGATTATTAATTTTTTTAAACCTTATGTTAAATAAATCTTTTTTGAGCATAATAATTTTTTTCTCTGCTTGATCTTTGGTTAACTTTTTATTTTCTTTTTTTTTAGCCATAATTATCTTTTTATAAATTTTGTTTTTATCGGTAATTTCGCTGAAGCTTTGTACAAAGCTTCTCTTGCTATTTCCTCACTCACACCATCTATTTCAAATATAATTCTTCCTGGTTTTACTCTACATGCATAATATTCAGGGGAGCCCTTACCTTTACCCATTCTTACCTCTGTAGGTTTTTTTGAAACCGGTATATTAGGAAAAATCCTTGTCCAAACCTTTCCAGTTCTTTTCATATATCTTGTTAGGGCTACCCTAGCTGCTTCAATTTGCTTACCAATAACTCTATCTGGCTGAACTGCTTTTAATCCAAACTGTCCATAATTTAATTTAACAGCTCTTGAAGCTTTACCATGAATTCTTCCTTTAAAAGCTTTTCTAAATTTAGTTCTGACTGGTTGAAGCATTTTTCACCCTTTCTTTTTTTTCTTTTTCAACATCTTTTGCCATTAATTCACCTTTATAAATCCATACCTTAACACCAATAATTCCGTAAGTAGTTAAAGCTTCAGCAAAACCATAATCAATATCTGCTCGTAATGTATGAGAAGGTATACTTCCTTCTCTTAGCCACTCTGTTCTAGCTATTTCATTTCCTGCCAATCTACCGCTTAACATTACTTTTATGCCTTTTGCATTTAGTCTCATTGCAGATTGCATCGCTCTCTTCATTGCTCTTCTGTATGCTACTCTTTTAACTAATTGTTGAGCTATATTTTCTGCGACTAAACTTGAATTGAGCTCAGGTTTTTTGATTTCTTTAATATTAACATTTACTTCGCTTTCAGTTATTTTCATTATACTTTTTTTTATTTTTTCAATATCGGCACCTTTTTTTCCAATTACAAATCCTGGTCTAGAAGTGTGTATTGAAACAGTGCATTTTTTTGATGATCTCTCAATAATAATTTCTGAAACACCAGAATTTTGAATATTCTTCTTAATAAATTTTCTTATTTTAAAATCTTCAATCAAATATTTACCAAAATCTTTTTTTTTAGCAAACCAAGTGGAATCCCATCCTCTGTTTACGCCTAATCTTAATCCTATAGGGTTGATTTTTTGTCCCATTATTTTTTTACCTTTTGTTTAATTTCTTTTTTTTCTTCAAGGATAATTGTAATTCTACTAAACGGTTTTTTTATAGGGCTAGCTCTACCTTTGGCTCTTGGTCTAAATCTTTTCATTACCAGAGATTTTCCAACATATGCCTCCTTGATGAATAAGTTATCTATATCAAGTTGATTATTATTTTCTGCATTAGAAATAGCGGATTTTACAGTTTTGCTTACGTCGTTAGCGATTTTTTTTCTAGTAAATTGTAAATCTCTTAAAGCAATATCTGCTTTTTTTCCTTTGATAAAGTTACAAACTAATGCAAGTTTTCTTGGACTCGTCCTTACGTTCTTATTAATTGCTTTTACTTGTAAATTGTTTTTTTCCATTATTTTTTATCTCCTGGTGAAGATTTTTCTGGTTCAGCTGCAGCTGCTTTTTTATCAGCAGGCGTATGACCTTTAAATGATCTTGTTGGTGCGAATTCCCCTAGTTTGTGTCCAACCATTTCCTCCGAAATTGTAATTGGTATGAAAGATTTTCCGTTATGAATTGCAAAACTATGTCCTACAAAATCTGGTATGATTGTTGAGTTTCTTGACCATGTTTTAATAGGTTTTTTATTCGGTGATGCTTTAAGCTTATCTATCTTTTTTAATAAACTCGGATGAACAAATGGTCCTTTCCAAACAGATCTAGTCATTATTTATTTCTCTTCTTTCTTCTTGTTAAAATCAACTTATCGCTTCTTTTTGGTCTTCTAGTTTTTAAACCTTTTGCTGATTGACCCCAAGGAGAGACCGGGCTTCTTCCGCCAGAAGTTTTTCCTTCCCCACCACCGTGTGGATGATCTACAGGATTCATAGCTACACCTCTTGTTTGTGGTCTTTTACCTCTCCACCTATTTCTTCCTGCTTTTCCTATCTTAATATTTTTTTGATCTGGATTAGATACAACTCCAATGGTTGCTAAGCACGAACTATTAACCTTTCTCATCTCTCCAGAACCGAGTTTCAAAATCGCATAGTCACCGTCATATCCAGATAAAATAACCGAAGAACCCGCCGATCTAGCTAATTTTGCCCCATTTCCAGGAATTAATTCAACATTATGAAGCGAAGTACCTGGAGGTATATCTTTTAGTTCTAGAGAATTACCTGTTCTTATCTCTACTTTTTTTCCAGCCTCGATAATATCTCCAACTTTTAAACCTTGTGGGCAAATAATATATTTTTTTTCATTATCTTTATAATTTATTAATGCAATATGAGCAGTTCTATTAGGATCATACTCAATCCTTTCAACTGTTCCTGGAACATTCTTTTTCTTTCTATAAAAATCTATTATTCTATACTTGTGCTTCGATCCGCCCCCTATATGTCTAGAAGTTATCCTTCCATTATTATTTCTACCACCAGTGAAATTTTGACCTTTCGTAAGAGGTTTGTAAGGAGCTCCTTTCCACAAACTGCTTTTATCCAATACAACGGTGCCCCTGGTTGATTTTGTATATGGTTTAAAAGTTTTTAGTCCCATAATTATATTCCAGTTGTAAGATCAATACTTTGACCTTTTTTTAATGTGATTATAGCTTTTTTGTAACCACTTTTATAAGATTTTTTTCCTTGTTTCATTTTAAGTTTTGTTTTTTGATTAATTATATTTACTTTTATAACATTTACTTTAAACAGTTTTTCAATATTTTTTTTGATAGTTTTTTTGTTAGCTTTTTCGTGAACTTTAAACACAGTCTTATTTTGATCTGAGAGTATAGTTGCTTTCTCAGTAATTATTGGATGTCTGATAGAGTCTATAAAATTAATTTTTTTCATTGAGGATCCTATCTTGAATTTTTTTAACGGAAGATGAAGTTATGATTAAATTTTTAAATTTAAAAATATCATAAATATTTGCTCCTTCTTCTTTAATAAGTTTTAAATTTTTAATGTTTCTAGCTGACCTATTTATATTTTTAAGTGAGCCAGCATCAGAAATAATTAGTACATTTGATAATTTGTTTTTTTGTAAAAATTTATTAAAATCTTTTGTTTTTTTTATTTCCTTTTTAACATCAGCTAGGATATAGAGGCTGTTGTCTTTATTTTTCTTCGAAAGCGTTTGGGCTAAAGCTAATTTTCTTACTTTTTTATTTATTTTTTTTATCTTATATTTAGAACCTTTGGGACCATGTGCTACACCCCCACCTACAAATATTGGTGCTTTTTTACTAGCATGCCTAGCACCACCGCTGCCTTTTTGGGCAATTATTTTTTTTGTAGAACCTTTAATTTGATTTCTTTGTTTTGTTTTGGCAATTCTTGGTTTTAAATGATTAAGCTGCCAATCTATAACAAATTTAATTAGTTTATAATTAATCTTTAATTTCACTAATTTATCATTAAGCTCGATTGTAGAGTCTTTTGATCCATCAATATTAAGAATAGGAAACTTCATTTATTTTTTACCTTTCTTGGAAACAGCTTCTTTTACTTTAGCTTCATGTTTTTCTTTAATAGTTTTGCGCGTTACTTTTTTTATAGATCCCCGTAATAAAACAGTAGAGTTTTTTGAGCCAGGTATTGAACCTTTTAAATAAAGTAAACTATTTTCTATATCTGATTTTATTATTTCTAAATTCAACATTGTTCGATTTTTGTCACCCATGTGACCTGCCATTTTTTTTCCCTTAAATACTTTTCCAGGGTCTTGTCTTTGACCAGTTGATCCATGAGATCTGTGAGATACAGAAACACCATGAGAAGCTCTTAGTCCTCCAAAGTTCCATCTTTTCATAACTCCAGCGAAACCTTTACCAATTGTTCTTGATCTTACATCTAAAAATTTATTATCTTTAAATATTTCTAACCCCAATTCATTTCCCTCTTTGTAATTTTCTGTATTTTCTACTCTAAATTCTTTCAATATTTTTTTTGGTTCTGTATTTTTTTTAGAAAAATATCCCTTCATTTGTTTTGACAATTTAGAATTTTTAAGTTTAAAGAAGCCAATTTTAATAGCATTATAGCCTCTTTTTTCTTTGTTAATTACATCTAACACTCTGCCTTTTTCGACTTTTATAACTGTAACTGGGACAGACTGGCCTGTATCTATAAATTCTCTTGTCATACCAATTTTTGTTCCTAATAATCCAATGCTCATAATCTATATTTTTATCTCTATGTCTACTCCTGAGGCTAAGTCTAGTTTCATAAGAGCTTCTACTGTTTGAGGTGTTGGCTCAATAATATCTATTAATCTTTTATGTGTCCTAGACTCAAATTGTTCTCTACTTTTTTTATCTATATGCGGAGATCTCAATACCGTATATCTTTCTATCCGAGTAGGTAATGGTATTGGTCCTTTTACTTGTGCACCTGTCCTCTTTGCTGTGTTTACTATTTCCTCTGTAGATAAATCTAGTATCTTATTATCATAGGCCTTTAAATGAATTCTTATATTTTGATTTTCCATAAATTAAGCTAATTTTTTAGTTACTTCGTCTTGAACATTTTGTGGCACTTTATCATAGTGACTAAATTGCATTGTATACTGTGCTCTTCCTTGAGTTGATGATCTAAGATTATTTATGTATCCGAACATATTTGCTAAAGGTACAACAGCGTTTATTGCAGTAGCATTTCCTCTAGACTCGGTGGATCCAACTTGACCTCTTCTACTGTTTAAATCTCCAATTACATCTCCCATAAATTCTTCTGGAGTAACTACCTCAACTTTCATCATTGGTTCTAACAATTTTAACGTAGCTTTTTGACATGCCTCTCTAAAACATGATCTACTTGCTATTTCAAAAGCTAATACACTAGAGTCTACATCATGGTGTAAACCATCTAAGATTTTTACTTTATAATCAATTATTGGAAACCCAGCTAGAATACCGCTGTCAGCAACACCCTCTACTCCTTTTTCAACACCTGGGATAAATTCTTTTGGAATTGCACCTCCTTTAATAAGATTTTCTATCTCTCTACCTTTTCCAGGTTCTAATGGTTCAACACTCAACCTTACTTTTGCAAACTGACCAGCTCCACCACTTTGTTTTTTATGTATGTATTCCATTTCAGATGTGCCTAAAATAGTTTCTCTGTAGGCTACCTGAGGTGCTCCTACGTTTGCCTCAACTTTGAATTCTCTTTTCATCCTGTCTACAATTATATCCAAATGTAACTCACCCATACCTTTAATAATTGTCTGACCTGACTCCTCGTCTGATGAAACTCTAAAGGATGGATCTTCTTTAGCTAATCTTGCTAAAGCCTCTCCCATTTTTTCTTGATCTCCTTTTGTTTTTGGCTCAACTGCTATTTCTATTACTGGATCTGGAAATTCCATAGGTTCTAATAAAATTGGATTTTTTGCATCGCAGAGAGTATGGCCGGTAATGGTATTTTTTAAACCTGCTAATGCAACTATATCACCTGCACATGCAGATTTAATATCCTCCCTGCTATTAGCATGCATTAATAACATTCTGCCTATCCTTTCGTTTTTATCTTTAGATGAGTTTAAAATAGATGTTCCAGCATTTAATGTTCCGGAGTAAATTCTTATAAAAGTTAGAGAACCTACGAAAGGGTCATTAGCTACCTTAAATGCTAAAGCTGAAAAATTTTCTTTTTCATCAAATTTCATTGTGACTTTATCCTCTGATCCGACTTTTGTACCTTCAATTGATTTAAGATCATTAGGACTTGGTAAAAAATCTATTACAGCATCAAGTAATGGTTGTACTCCCTTATTTTTAAATGCAGATCCAGTTAATATTGGAACAAAGTTAAATTTTAGTGTGCCTTTTCTTACACATCTTATTAATTCAGCCTCCGATGGTTCTTTACCCTCTAAATAAGACTCCATTAATTTTTCATCTTCTTCAACTGCTGTTTCAACTAGATTTTGCCTGTATTGTTTTGCTTTTTCTTTTAAATCTTCGGGGATATCAACGTATTCAAATTTTGCACCAAGATCCTCATTTTGCCAAACTACACCTTTCATTTTAATAAGATCAATTACACCTTTTAAATCTGCTTCAGAACCTATTGGCAGCTGTAGTGGTAGAGGTTTGCATCCCAATCTCTCTTTTATCATTTCAACGCATCTATAAAAATCAGCTCCAGTTCTATCAAGTTTGTTTACAAAACAAATTCTTGGCACCTTATATTTGTCCGCTTGTCTCCAAACTGTTTCAGATTGAGGTTCTACACCAGCTACACCATCAAACACGGCAACTGCACCATCAAGAACTTTTAAAGATCTTTCCACTTCAATGGTAAAATCTACGTGGCCAGGCGTATCTATAATATTGATCCTATGATCTCTCCAAAAACAAGTTGTTGCAGCAGATGTAATTGTAATACCGCGCTCTTGCTCTTGCTCCATCCAATCCATTGTTGCAGCACCATCATGAACTTCTCCAATTTTATGACTTTTGCCAGTGTAATATAAAATTCTTTCCGTTGTCGTAGTTTTACCTGCATCTATATGAGCCATTATCCCAATGTTTCTATATTTATCTAAAGTATATTTAGTCATAATCTATTACCACCTGAAATGTGCAAATGCTTTATTTGCTTCAGCCATTTTGTGTGTGTCTTCTCGTTTTTTAATCGCTGAACCTTTATTTTGAGATGCATCAATTATTTCAGCATATAGTTTCTCCGCCATTGTTTTATTTTTTCTTTTTCTTGTAGCATCCATAATCCATCTTAGAGCTAATGCCTGTGCTCTTTTTGATTTTACCTCAACTGGAACTTGATAAGTTGCCCCTCCTACTCTCCTTGATCTACATTCTAAATTAGGTTTAACATTGCTTATAGCTGTGTTAAATATCTTTAAAGGATCTTCATTATTTTTTGTTTTAATTTTATCTAAAGCATCATAAAGAATTTTTTCAGCAGTAGTTCTTTTGCCGTCGTACATAATTGAATTAATAAATTTTGAAACTACTTCAGAGTGAAATCTAGGATCTGGATATACTTTTCTAATTGGTGCTTTTCTCTTCCTTGACATAAATAATTATTTTGGTTTTTTTGTCCCGTAAAGTGATCGTCTTTTTTTTCGATTTGCTACTCCTTGAGTATCTAAATTACCTCTTAGAATATGATAACGAACGCCTGGTAAATCTTTTACACGACCCCCTCTTAACAATACTACAGAATGCTCTTGTAAATTATGTCCCTCTCCTGGTATGTAAGCTGTGACTTCAAATCCATTAGATAATCTTACCCGAGCAACCTTCCTTAGTGCTGAATTAGGTTTTTTTGGTGTGGTAGTATAAACTTTTACACAAACTCCACGCTTTAATGGTTGTTTCTCTAAAGCTGGCACTTTGTTTCTAGCTATTGGTTTAATTCTACTTTTTTTAATCAATTGATTAATTGTTGGCATAAAATTATTTTGAAATGTAAGGAAGTACAACCAGTTTAATAATTTGTTAGTGTTTAAGGTTATAATCTACCTTACTTCTAACATTCAAAATGTGCCGTAAACTAACACTGAATTGATAAAAGTCAATATTTAAAGGTTTTAATTTAGATTTTAGACAGTCTGTTCAGGCGCAGCTGTTGCGGATTCTAGCTCTTGTTTTTTTAATTCTTCTATCCTAGCTTTATCTTGTTCTCTAGCTTGTTTGTCCCACTCAATTTTTGTTAAACCAGTTCCTGCAGGTACTAAACGGCCAACTATTACATTTTCTTTCAAGCCTTCCAAGGTATCAGTTTTTCCTTTAATAGATGCATCAGTCAAAACTCTAGTAGTTTCTTGGAAAGATGCCGCTGAGATAAACGAATTCGTTTGTAATGATGCCTTAGTAATACCTAATAAAACTCTCTCAAATGTTGCTGGTTTTTTTTTATCAGATCTTAATTTTTCATTAATTTTATCAATATCTAAAAGATCTATTACCTCACCAACTAATAATTCAGAGTCGCCTGGATCTTTTATTTCAACTCTTTTTAACATTTGTCTAACAATTGTCTCAATATGTTTGTCATTAATTACAACTCCTTGTAGCCTATAGACTTCTTGCACTTCTGAAACAAAATATTCAGTAAGTTTCTCAACACCTAAAATTCTCAAAATATCGTGAGGAGCTGGACTTCCATCTAAAAGATATTCGCCTTTCTTGATTTTTTCACCTTGGTTAAAATTAACGTGTTTGCCTTTTGGAATTAAATAATTAGATGTCTCTCCGTTTGAAGAAACAATTGAAATTTTTTGTTTACCTCTAACTTCTTTACCAAATTCTATAACACCGTCGTTTTCTGCAATGATGGCACTATCTTTAGGTCTTCTCGCCTCGAACAACTCAGCAACCCTAGGTAAACCTCCTGTGATATCTTTTGTTTTTGAAGTTTCTTTAGGTAATCTTGCTAACACATCTCCAGCAGATATTTTTTGTCCATCTTTAACAGACAAAATTGTATCAGGAACTAAATAATATCTCGCTTCATTTCCATCAGCTTTCTTAATTATTTCTCCCTTTTCGTTTCTTAGAGTAATTCTAGGCTTTAGTTCAGAGTTTTTGGATGAGGACTTCCAATCTGTTACAGATTTTGAAGATAATCCAGTAGCATCATCTAATGTTTCTGTTAAAGAGCTTCCTTCCATTAAGTCCATATAATTTACTATACCTCCAGTTTCTGCAATTACAGGTAAAGTGTATGGATCCCACTCGGCAACTTTTTTTCCTTTTTCTACGACATCTCCATCTTTAAAGAATAATTTAGATCCATAATTAACTTTATAAATCGCAAGTTGTCTTCCATTAGCATCTTCGATGCTTAATTGGGTGTTCCTCCCCATAACGATTGTATTTTTTTTAGAGTCTTCAATTAGATTTTTATTAATTATATTTAACTTTCCTTTGGTCTGTGAAATTATTTGAGACTCCTCTTTAATTTGTGCTGTTCCACCAACATGGAAGGTTCTCATGGTTAATTGAGTTCCCGGCTCACCAATTGATTGAGCTGCAATCATTCCAACTGCTTCACCAACACTAACAAGCTTACCTCTGGCTAAATCCCTTCCATAACTCATTGCACAAACACCTCTAGTAGAACCACAAGTAATTACTGAATAAACATTTACTGATTTAACTCCAGCAGCATCAATTTTTTCACAATCATTTTCATCTATTAATTTTTCCTTTTTAATAATAACTTCACCAGTCACTGGATTTTTAATATTTTCGGCTATAACTCTACCCAGAACCCGTTCAGATAAACTCACTAAAATATTTCCACCTTCAATAATTTCAGAAATAGTCACTGAAGATTTTGATTTGCAATCGCACTCTTTTTTAGTAATTTGAACATCTTGTGCAACATCACATAGTCTTCTCGTAAGGTAACCAGAGTTAGCTGTCTTTAAAGCTGTATCTGCTAATCCTTTTCTAGCTCCATGTGTAGAGTTAAAATATTCTAAAACTGATAAACCTTCTTTAAAGTTTGATATAATCGGTGTTTCAATAATTTCTCCAGATGGTTTTGCAATTAAACCTCTCATACCTGCGAGCTGTTTCATTTGTGCTTGTGATCCTCTTGCACCTGAATCTGCCATCATATAAACAGAATTTGTTTCAATTCTATCATCATCATAAATTTTTTCTGCAGAAGAAATTTCTTTCATCATTTCATTTGCAACCGTATCGGTGCATTTTGACCAAACATCAACAACTTTATTATATTTTTCACCTCTGGTAATCAATCCATCGGAATATTGTTTCTCATACTCTTCTATCTGTTTTTTTGTACTGTTAATCAAGTTCTCTTTTGTTTTAGGGATAATTAAATCATCTTTACCAAATGAAATTCCGGCTTTAAATGCATGTTTGAAGCCTAAAGTCTTTATTCTGTCACAGAAAATTACTGTTTCTTTTTGTCCGCAATATCTAAAAATTGTATCAATTACTTCAGACACATTTTTTTTTGTTAGAAGTTTGTTGACTAGGTTAAATTTAATATTATGATTTTGAGGTAGAAGATTAGCAAGTAAAAATCTTCCGGCTGTGCTAGTATATTTTTCAGAAACTGATTTTCCGTCTTTATCAATAGTTTTAAATATAGAAGTAATTTTTGAATGCAAACTAATTGACTTATTTTCTAACGCATGTTCAATTTCCTCAACATTCGAAAATATTCCCCTTGATTTATTTTCTTCTTTATCAGAACCCTGAGATAAATAATATATCCCTAAAACTATATCCTGACTTGGAACAATAATAGGTTTCCCATTAGATGGGCTTAAAATATTATTTGTTGACATCATAAGAACTCTTGCTTCAAGTTGTGCTTCTAAACTTAAAGGAATATGAACAGCCATTTGATCACCATCAAAATCTGCATTAAAGGCAGCACAGACAAGAGGGTGAAGTTCTATAGCATTACCCTCGATTAACTTTGCTTCAAAAGCTTGAACTCCAAGTCTATGTAATGTAGGAGCTCGATTTAAAAGAATAGGGTGTTCTCTGATTATATGCTCGAGTGAGTCCCAAACTTCACTTTTTTCTCTTTCAACTAATCTTTTAGCTTGTTTTATAGTAGTAGCTAATCCAAGTTTATCTAGTCTTGCGTATAAAAAAGGTTTAAACAGTTCTAAAGCCATTTTTTTTGGCAAGCCACATTGGTGCAACTTAAGTTCTGGACCAACAACAATTACAGATCTTCCTGAATAATCTACTCTTTTTCCTAATAAGTTTTGTCTAAATCTACCTTGTTTACCTTTCAACATTTCTGCCAAAGATTTAAGTGGTCTTTTTCCTGTTCCTGTAATTACTCTTCCTCTTCTACCGTTATCAAACAAAGCGTCTACGGACTCTTGTAACATTCTTTTTTCATTTCTAACTATGATGTCTGGAGCTTTTAAGTCTAGTAATCTTTTTAGACGATTGTTCCTATTAATAACTCTTCTGTATAGATCGTTTAAATCAGAAGTCGCAAATCTGCCTCCGTCTAAGGGAACTAATGGTCTCAGCTCTGGTGGAATTACTGGTATAGAAGTTAAAATCATCCACTCAGGTTTATTGCCTGATGAAATAAATGACTCTATAAGTTTTAATCTTTTAATAGTTCTTTCTTCTGTAACTTTTGACTTTATTTCAGAAAGAGACTCTCTTAGTTTTTTTTGCTCTTTCTTAAGATCTAAACTCACCAAAATTTCTCTGACTGCCTCAGCCCCAATACCAGCAGTAAAAGCATCTTCACCGAACTCCTCTTGAGCCTTTAGCAATGCCTCCTCAGAAATCAATTGGCCTTTTTTAAGGGTAGTCAATCCTGGTTCTACCACGATGAAACTCTCAAAATATAAAACCTTTTCAACCTCTTTAAGTTTCATATCAATAGCTAATGAAATTCTACTTGGAAGTGATTTTAAAAACCAAATATGTGCTACTGGGCATGCTAAATCTATATGGCCCATTCTTTCTCTTCTAACATTTGATTTTGTTACCTCAACACCACATTTCTCACAAATTATACCTCGAAACTTCATTCTTTTATATTTACCACATAAACATTCATAATCTTTCACAGGACCAAATATTCTTGAACAAAATAGACCGTCTTTTTCTGGTCTAAAAGTTCTGTAATTTATAGTCTCTGGTTTTTTAATTTCTCCGTAAGACCAAGATTTAATTTTTTCAGGACTAGCTAAAGTAATTTTGATACTATTAAATATATTTTCTTGACTAATATTTTGATTATCAAAGTTTTTTACAATATTTTTTTCCATGTTTAATTTAATTCTATATTGAGACCTAAAGCCCTTATCTCTTTAACAAGAACATTAAAAGATTCGGGTACACCAGACTCAAAATTATTATTACCTTTTACAATAGTTTCATAAACCTTTGTTCTTCCAGCAACATCATCGGATTTAACAGTCAGTATTTCTTGTAACGTATACGAAGCACCATAAGCTTCTAAAGCCCAAACTTCCATTTCACCAAATCTTTGACCACCCAATTGAGCTTTACCACCAAGAGGCTGCTGAGTTACCAAACTATATGGTCCAGTTGATCTTGCATGAATTTTATCCTCAACTAAATGATTAAGTTTTAACATATAAATAATTCCAACTGTGACAGGTCTATCAAATTTTTCTCCTGTTTGACCATTCCATAAGTTAGTCTGACCTGTATTAGGAAGTTTTGCTAAGTCTAACATTTTAGTTATGTCACTTGTGCTTGCCCCGTCAAACACTGGTGTCGCAATAGGAACACCATTAGCGAGGTTTTGAACAAGTTCAACTATTTCTTTATTAGATAATTTTTCAATTACATTTTGAAAGTAATCTTCTCCATAAATATCTTTTAACTTGAGTTTTACTTGATTAATTTCTTTATCGATATTTTTCATATATTTTTTAATTTGATCACCGAGTTCAGAGCATGACCAACCCAAATGAGTTTCTAAAATTTGACCAACATTCATCCTGCTTGGTACTCCTAACGGATTTAAAACAATATCTACAGGTTTGCCATTTTCCATATAAGGCATATCTTCCACTGGTACAATTTTACTAACTACGCCTTTGTTTCCGTGTCTACCTGCCATCTTATCACCTGGCATAAGTCTTCTTTTAACTGCTACAAAAACTTTTACTACTTTCATCACAGTTGGAAGTAAATCATCCCCTTGTTGTATTTTGGATACTTTGTCATCAAATCTTATTTTTATATCTTCAAAGGCATTGTCGAATTGTTTTTTTAACTTATCTATGTTTTCATTTATCGTCGTTTCTTGGAAAGAGAGTTTCCATAAATCCTTTAAGCTTAAATTTTCAAAATCATTTTTATTTAAAGTAGTCCCTGGCTTCAAATCTTTAAACTGTTTGTTAATACTTTTGCCATTTAATAAATCAATTGCCCTGAGCTTTATATTCCTATTCAAAATCTCTTCTTCTACTTTTTTATCCTCTTGGACTAATTCAATTTCAGCTCTTTCGATAGCAATTGAACGTTCGTCTTTATCAATGCCATGTCTATTAAATACTCTAACGTCTATTACTACCCCTGTACTACCTGAAGGTAGTTTTAAAGAAGAGTCTCTTACATCAGTTGCCTTTTCACCAAAAATTGACCTTAGCAACTTTTCCTCTGGGCTTGATGAAGTCTCGCTTTTAGGTGTTACTTTTCCAACTAAAATATCACCAGGTTTAACCTCAGCACCAACATATACAATTCCAGACTCGTCTAAGTTTCTAAGACTCTCTTCACTGACATTAGGAATATCTCTTGTAATTTCTTCTGCGCCTAATTTTGTATCTCTTGCCATAGACTCATATTCTTCTATATGAACAGAAGTAAATACATCATCTGTAACACATCTTTCTGAAATAAGTATTGAGTCCTCAAAATTATAACCTTGCCATGGCATGAATGCTACTGTCACATTCTTGCCTAAAGCTAGTTCGCCAAGTTTAGTAGCCGGGCCGTCTGCAATTATATCTCCTTTTTTTATTTTATCTCCGACTTTAACTAAAGGTTTTTGATTAATGCAGGTGTTTTGATTTGATCTTTGAAATTTTGATAAATTATAAATATCAACCGCTGACTGAGATAAGTCCGTAACATCAGTAGCTTTAACAACAATTCTTTTTCCGTCAATTTTATCTACTATTCCATTTCTTTTTGCTACAATTGTAACCCCTGAGTCTAAAGCCACATCGGACTCTATTCCTGTTCCAACTAATGGGGACTCTGGTTTTAACAAAGGAACTGCTTGCCTCATCATATTAGATCCCATTAACGCTCTATTAGCATCATCATTTTCTAAAAATGGAATGAGTGCTGCAGCAACGGAAACTAATTGTTTTGGAGATACGTCAATGTATTCAATGCTATCTCTATTAGATAATTCAAAGTTAAGATTTTTACGACATGCAACTAATTCCTCTGCAAAGTGCCCATCTTTTGTTAATTTTGAATTCGCTTGAGCAATTGTATATTTTTCCTCCTCTATAGCTGATAAATATTTAATTTCAGAAGTAACTTTTCCATTTATAACTTTTTTATATGGACTTTCTATATATCCAAATTTATTAACTCTGCAGTAAGTAGCTAAACTATTTATTAATCCAATATTTGGTCCTTCAGGGGTCTCAATAGGACAAATTCTTCCATAATGTGTCGGATGAACATCCCTGACCTCAAAACCAGCTCTCTCTCTAGTTAATCCGCCAGGTCCTAGGGCTGATACTCTCCTTTTGTGAGTTATTTCTGAAAGAGGATTTGTCTGATCCATAAATTGGGACAACTGTGAGGTAGCAAAAAAATCTTTTAACGACGTTGTGATAGGTTTTGCATTAATTAAATCTTGTGGCATTGCTGACTCGATTTCTAAAAAAGTAGACATTTTTTCTTTTACAGTTCTTTCCATACGTAAAAGTCCAATTCTAAACTGATTTTCTACTAGTTCTCCAACTGACCTTACTCTTCTATTTCCCAGGTGATCAATATCATCTACATCGCCTTTCCCGTCTCTTAAATCCAACATAAATTTTATTATTGAAACTATATCCTCGGTATCTAAGATCGTTTTTTTTGAATTTGTTTTTAAATTGAGTTTTGAATTTAATTTGACCCTACCAACTTCAGATAAATCATACCTTTCTTTTTTAAAGTATAAATTATTGAAAATTTCCTCTGCTACTTCTGATGAAGGTGCTTCACCAGGTCTCAAAACTTTATAAATATCATTTAAAGCTTCAGATTTATTTGAATTTTTGTCTACTTTTAATGTTTCTAAAATATATGGCCCTTTATTAATTGGGTCTATGTTTACAATCTTTAAAAGTTTTTCATTTTGATCGATTATCTTTTGTAGAACTTCTTCTGTAATATCAAAACCACTTTTAATTAAAATTTCTCCATTTTTATCTTTAACATCTTGAGCAATATATTTACCAATAATTTCATCATTATTAACAAGTACAGATCTTAAACCTTTTTCATGAAGTTTTTTAGCTATTATGATATTAAGTTTTTCTCCTTTTGCTAAAAGTTTTTTTTTATTATTCGCATCTATTAGATCGTAAGATAATTTAATAGGCCTTTTATAGTCTTCTGGAACAAAATCTGTTACCCAAGCTTTATCATCTGAATTAAATGAGTAATTGCTAGTTGTATAAAAACTATTAATAATTTTTTCTTTTGAAAAACCTAAAGCAAATAAAATTGTTGAGATTGGTAACTTCTTTTTTCTATCAATTCTGAAAAATAAAATATCTTTTGGGTCAAACTCGAAATCAAGCCATGAACCTCTTCCAGGAATTATCCTACAATTAAATAATAACTTACCACTTGCATGAGTTTTACCTTTATCATGATCAAAAAATACACCCGGACTTCTATGCATCTGATTAACAACGACTCTTTCGACACCGTTTGTAATAAAAGTAGCGCTAGGAGTCATTAACGGTAAGTCGCCAATAAATACTTCTTGTTCTTTAGCAGATAGTATTTGTTTTGTATTATTTTCAGTATCTATGTCATAGACAACTAATCTCAAAGTAGCTTTTAAAGCAGCAGAGTAAGACAAACTTCTTTGTTTGCATTCAATAACATCAAATTTTGGTTTTTCTAAATTGTAAGAAATATATTCTAATGTCGATTTATCATTACCGTCCTCTATTGGAAAAATACTTTTAAAAACCTTATCAATTCCTTTTGATAAGTCACTGAGTTGCTCATTTAATGACTTTGATTTTAAAAATTCATTGTAGGAATTTTTTTGAACTTCAATAAGATTAGGAATAGATAATCCTTCAACTAATTTACCAAAGTTTTTTCTAATATGTTTCTTTTGAGTAAAAGATAATTGCATCAAATATAAAAAATTTTACTGCAATTATTCTTTGCAATAAAATCTAGTCTTTAATTTTGTTTACTTTAATTCTACTTTAGCTCCAGCTGCTTCAAGTTTTTTCTTAAATTCTTCAGCATCTTTTTTTGCTACTCCACCTTTAATCTCTTTTGGAGCAGCCTCAACTAAATCTTTAGCTTCTTTCAAACCTAAACCAGTTATCGCTCTTACTTCCTTAATTACATTAATTTTTTTATCGCCAGCTGCTGCTAAGAAAAGTGAAAATTCGGATTTCTCCTCTCCTGCTGGAGCTGCTGCTCCGCCTGCTGGTGCTGCGGCTACTGGAGCTGCTGCTGTGACACCCCACTTCTCCTCTAGTTGCTTGGACAGTTCTGCTGCTTCAACAACTGTGAGCGAAGATAGTTCATCTATAATTTTATTTAAATCTGCCATTATTAATCCTATGAATTAGTTTTTAAACTCTTTGCGCGCGCTAAATTAGCAATTTTTGAGCCCGGTGCAAGTAAAATACTAACTAATTTTTGTGCAGGTGAGGTCAAAATACCTACGATTTTAGCCCTTGCCTCCTCCAATGAAGGGAGTGTGGCTATAATAGACACCTCTTTTTCGTCTAAAACTTTTCCATCCATGAATCCAGCTATTATTTTTAATTTTGAATTAGACTTAGAAAACTTAGTCAAAATTTTTGCTGTTGAAATAGGGTCAGAAGAAATTGCTGCAGCCGTTGGGCCGGTAAAATATTTTTCTAGATCTTTTTTTGGAGTATCTTTTAAAGCAATCTTAGTAATTCGGTTTTTAGTAATTTTAAATAATATACCTTTTTCTCTCAATTCTTTTCTCAAAGCATCTAACTCATTTACATTTAGGCCTTGATATTGAGCGATCATTACAGACTCATTGGCGGTGAAATTTTTTTTCAGTTCTTCAACGTAAACTTTTTTTGCTTCTTTGCTCATCATATCTTTTATTTCGCTCCAACTTTATAAGATAGACCCATTGTAGATGTTATAAAAATATTTTTTATAAACTCACCTTTAATAGTGTCAGGTTTCTCTTTTTTGATACTTTCCAAGAAAAAATCATAATTTTCTAAAAGTTTCTCTGTTGAATAACTCTTTCTTCCGATCGTTGAAGCTAAATTACCGTCTTTATCGTTTCTAATTTCGACCAAACCAGTTTTTATGTCTTTAACTGCTTTAGTTATATCATTTGAAACTGTGCCAAGTTTCGGGTTTGGCATTAAACCTTTTGGGCCTAATACTTTTCCGTGTTTTCCAATTTTACTCATCATTGATGGAGTACATATTAATTTGGTAAAATCAAATTTACTTGAAGCAATTTTTTCAATCAAATCTTCTGAACCATAGACTTCCGCTCCACTTTTTTTTGCCTCCTCTATTTTATCTGGGTCACATAACACAGCTACTTTCTCTTTTTTTCCAGAGCCATTCGGAAGTTTTACAACTGTCCTTAAACTAAAATCTCCACCCTTAGATTGTTTTACATTTATTCTTAATGAGACATCAACCGACTCATCAAATTTTGTACCAGCACTTTTTTTGACTATTTCTAATATTTCTTTAGCGCTAAGTCTTTTTTTTTCTTTTTCTGAAAGTTTCATTAATGCTTTGAACCTTTTTGATTTCTTTTTCATCGTTATTCTTTTACCTCTATACCCATTGATCTTGCTGAACCACAAATTATTTTAGTAGCTTCTTTTAAATCGAAAGCATTTAAATCCTTCATTTTTTCTTTAGCAATTGCTTCTGCTTGTTTCATTGTAATTGATCCTGCAACAACCCTACCTGGTTCACTTGAACCACTTTTTAATTTGGCAGCCTCCCTAATAAAATGTGAAGCTGGTGGAGATTTAATTATAAAATCAAACTTTTTATCTTTGTAAACTGTTATTACTACTGGGACAGGCTTCCCCATAAAACTTTTAGTTTTCTCGTTAAAAGCTTTACAGAATTCCATTATATTAATTCCCCTCTGGCCAAGCGCTGGTCCAACTGGAGGTGCAGGATTTGCCTGACCACCTTTTATTTGTAATTTTACATATCCTACAATTTCTTTTGCCATTTAATTTTTTTCAACCTGATTAAATTCTAAATCTACTGGTGTTGCTCTACCAAATATAGAAACTGACACTTTAAGTCTAGATTTTTCTTCATCAATTTCTTCAATTAACCCATTAAAAGAGGCAAATGGTCCATCACATACCTTAACTTTTTCTCCAATTTCAAAGGTTATTCCAGATTTTTGATTAACTGCGCTCTCAGAAACCTGTCCTAAGATACGTTTGATTTCATTGTCGGAAATAGGTGTAGGTTTGTCCGAAGATCCAAGAAAACCACTTACTTTTTGAAGATTTTTAATTAAATGATAAATTTGTTTTGTTAACTCTATTTTGACAAGAACATATCCTGGAAAAAATTTTTTTTCTCTTTTAGTTCTTTTTCCCTTTTTAACTTCTGTTACTTGATGTGTGGGAACTAAAATTTCTGCTAGATTATCCGATAGTTTGTGCTTCTTTAACTCATCCTTAATAGAATCAACCACTTTTTTTTCAAATCCAGAGTATGCTTGTACTATATACCAATTCATTTTTAGAAATTAATTGTTAAAATAATATTTAGTAAAAATCTTAATATTTGATCAAGGATTAAAAAGAAAATTGCAGCAATTGAAGCTAAGGCAAAAACCATCACAGCTCCCATCATTGTTTCTTTTTTTGAGGGCCAACTAATCCTAAAAGTTTCTTGTTTTACTTCTTGAATAAATTTAAGAGGATTTTTCATATTCTAAATCTGTTTGGCAGGAGCGGAGGGACTCGAACCCACAACCTCCGGTTTTGGAGACCGGCGCTCTACCAATTGAACTACGCTCCTAAGCGTTTATTTAATTATTTTAGTTACTACTCCAGCTCCAACTGTTTTTCCACCCTCTCTTATCGCAAAGTTAAGGTTTTCATTCATAGCTATCGGCGTGATCAGCTTAACAGTAAATTTTCCATCATCACCTGGCATCACCATTTCAGTTCCAGATGGTAAAGTTACTTCTCCTGTCACATCTGTAGTTCTAAAATAAAACTGAGGTCTATATTTTGTGAAGAATGGTGTGTGTCTTCCTCCCTCTTCTTTTTTCAAAATATAAGCCTGACATTCGAATTCTGTATGTGGTGTTATTGATCCTGGTTTGCAAAGAACCTGACCTCTTTCAACATCATCTCTCTCTACACCTCTTAAGAGTGCACCAATATTATCTCCAGCTTCACCGCTATCTAAAAGTTTTCTGAACATTTCAACACCAGTACATACTGACTTTTTAGTATCTCTGATACCAACAATTTCTATTTCTTCACCAACTTTGATCACACCTGACTCAACTCTGCCGGTAACAACTGTTCCTCTTCCTGAGATAGAGAAAACATCTTCAACTGGCATTAAGAAAGGTTTGTCTTTAGGTCTATCAGGTTGAGGAATTGTTTCGTCAACGGCTTTCATTAATTCCATTATAGCTTTTTTACCAGTGGTTTCATCTTTACCTTCAACAGCATTTAATGCTGAACCTTTAATTATTGGAATTTTATCTCCAGGAAACTTATACGAAGTTAAAAGTTCTCTAATTTCTTCTTCAACTAAATCAACTAACTCTTTATCTTTTACAGTGTCAATCTTATTTAAGAAAACTACTATTGCCGGAACACCTACTTGTCTTGCTAAAAGAATGTGTTCTCTTGTTTGAGGCATTGGGCCGTCAGCTGCATTAACAACTAAAATTGCACCGTCCATCTGCGCTGCACCTGTAATCATATTTTTAACATAGTCGGCGTGTCCTGGACAATCTACGTGAGCGTAATGTCTTTTTTCGGTTTCATACTCAACATGTGCTGTTGAAATAGTTATTCCTCGCTCTTTCTCTTCAGGAGCTTTATCTATTTGATCATATGCAACAAAGTTTGCGCTACTGGAACCCCCTGCTTCGGATAATACTTTTGTTATAGCCGCAGTAAGAGTTGTTTTTCCATGGTCCACGTGTCCGATTGTACCGATGTTACAATGTGGTTTGTTTCGGTTAAACTTTTCTTTTGACATTTATTTTTTTCCTCACTTTTTATTTTAATTTTTTGGAGCGGGTAAAGGGAATCGAACCCTTACATCCAGCTTGGAAGGCTAGCGTTCTACCATTGAACTACACCCGCAATATCCAAACTTATCGCGCTCTTTATTATTAAACATTTAAGTTTGGTGGAGGGGGAAAGATTCGAACTTTCGAAGACCGAAGTCAACGGGTTTACAGCCCGCCCCATTTGACCGCTTTGGTACCCCTCCTAATATTCAATGTGGGGATACCCACTAACTTAAAAAGCATTTAACAACAAGCGTTTTATAAGCATTTATAAAATAATTGCAATAAATCATTTTGCCTTAAAATATGCTAGTAATTTTAAAAATTTGCTTAAAATTATGAAAAAAACAACGTTTTTGATAGTTGGAAAACATGCTGTTTTAGAAGCATTAAAAAACCCTTCCAGAAAAATCGAGAGAGTTTTTTTAACTGAAGATGCCCAAAAAAAGCTAAATAGAGAAAATCAATCATTAAACCTGTTTAAGTCTGTGAATGTTTTCTTCAAATCACAAAGAGAACTTAATAATTTATGTGGAAAAGATGACACATCTCACCAGGGTTTAGTCGCTGAGGTAGAACAATTAGAAGAAATAACAATAAAAGATTTCGTTCTGGAAAATAAAAACCGAAATATAAATTTAATAGCTTTAGAAGAAGTTACTGACCCAAGAAATATTGGATCAATTATAAGAAGCGCCGTTGCATTCAATATTGATGGTATAATTGTTAAAGAACGTTCGTTTCCCTCAAAAAGTAAATTATTATATAAGAGTGCAAGTGGTGGAGCAGAGCACATTAAAATATTTAGAGTTTCTAACCTTAATACTACTCTTAGATTTCTTAAAACTAAAAATTTCTGGGTAAGTGCTTTCGATGTATCTGCAAAAAAAGATTTTACACAAAATAAATGGGAAGGTAAAAACGTTCTATTATTTGGATCAGAGGGATATGGTTTAAAAAGAAAAACTTTGGAAAACTCTGATTATAAATTTAAAGTCAATATTAATAAAAATATTGAAAGTTTAAACATTTCTAATACTGTTTCAGTGGTGTGTCACCATATCTTTCAATCAATAAAATAACATTTAATTTTGATTGTTTTTTAAGCAAATTTATCTTAAAGAGACACTTAAGCCCTCATAGCTCAATTGGTAGAGCAATTGATTTGTAATCAATAGGTTCGCGGTTCGAGTCCGTGTGAGGGCACCAAATTTAATTAGTTTCTTTTATTAATTGTTCTAGTTGTATCTTTTTTTGTAAACTTTTATTCTTATCATATAATAGGTTAAATTTTATTTTACTTGCTACTGTAACTATTACTCTCTTTGCATTTCTAATTTCAACATTATCTGCAACCGCGCTCACAGGTCTTTTAGATGAATTTAAATTTGAAATAATTATCTTCGACTTATCGCTAACAATTTTACCTTTCCATCTTCTTGGTCTAAAAGCACTTATTGGAGCAATGGATATTTTTTTTGAATTCAAATTCAGTATTGGGCCATGAACTGATAAATTATAAGCTGTGCTTCCTGCTGGTGTTGAAACCATGACACCATCAGAAACTAATTTTTTCATTATAAATTTTGATTTATTTTTTATTGAGAGATTTGCAGCCTGTCTACTTTGTCTTAGTATCGAAACTTCATTTATCGCAATGCATTTTTTTGTTTTTTTTGTTCTGGAGACAGTCATTTCTAGAGGTGAGATGCTTATCATTTTTGATTTAATAACATTAGTGATTAAATTTTTTTTCGAAAATTTATTCATTAGGAACCCGTAGCTTCCAGAGTTAATCCCATAAAAAAACCTATTTTTTTTTTTATTTCTTTTCAGTGTTTGAAGCATGAAGCCATCTCCACCGATTACAATTACAACATTCATTCGTCTCAAATTTTTTTTATTTAAAATTTTAATTACTTGTCTCTTAATAGATTGAGATCTAGAATTTTTATCTGAAATTATTATAGGTTTATTCATTTTTTAGTGGTGCCCTCGGCCAGACTCGAACTGGCACTCCCAAAAGGGCAAGGATTTTAAGTCCTTTGTGTCTACCAATTTCACCACGAGGGCATTCCGTGTTTTTTGTTGTTATTGTTAATATATTAATACACAAGAGTTTTGAAGAAGTAAAAAAAAATTATTTTACGTCTCTATCTTCTAGTTGTCTTCTAGTCTTCCCATATTTTATATGACAATAAATGAGTTTTTTTCTGTCTGCGGCAACTGGCAACAGAACGCACCTTGCACTACAATTAAGCATGATAAATAATAAAGCATGATTGATTTTAAAAAAAATCCTAAATTAGCATTATTCACTTATGGAATATTATTATGTTCTGCTCTGATAGAAATAGGTGCAGAACTTGGACTCCATGAATTTGATGATTTTGCTTCACATCACGGCTTAGCAATTTTTTCTATCGGAAGTTTAATTGCTAATTGGGAAAAAATTTCTCAAATATTAACTAAAGGTAAAAAAAAGAAATATTAAGCACCTGGCAACAGAACGCTCCTACTTAATTTAATATTTAAAAATATAATCCTCTTTAATAAAAGATTAAATATTTTGTAATATAGGCTTAATAATTAGATGTTCTGATTACTTATGTTTAAACTAAAAAAAATATTAAAAAAGATTTATTATTTTATCTTCCCTAAGGAGCTTAAATAATGTGGCCATACAACGATAAAGAAAATGAGTTTATCTCATTGAATTGAACTGTTTTAGAGAATATTATTTTCATTATTTTATGATATTTTCAATAATATAATTTGATTTAGCATCATTCATTCTTATATTTTTAAATGTGTAAAAATATTTTTTTTTTTTTATTTTTTTTATTTTGGAAATAAATAAAAATTGAGTATGAAAAACAAGGAAATTAATATGATTTTTATTTAGTTTTTGGTTAATTTTACCATTTTTTCGATGACTATGTAATATTAAACCAAGTTTAAAATCTTTTGTGATGCCTCTAATCTTGACTAGATTGCTTTCTTTAAAAGAAATAAAATAAACATTCTTCTTAAAACCATTACATGTTTCAAGCAATCGATTTAAAGTATTTTTCCTAAGCAGAGGCTTAATCTCAACTAACACTTTTGTATTTACAGTTAAAATTTTTAAAAGATCACATAGTTTTGTTATCTTGTATTTTTTTAAATTCTTATCAAGAATTGTTCTAGTTTTTTTTCTGATATTGAATAACCTTCTTAAGCTATAATCATGAAAGCAAATGGGTGTATTGTTTTGGGTAAAGTGAATATCAGTCTCAATATTAAACTTTTTTTTTATACACTCTTTAAATGAAGTAATATGATTTTCTCTAAAGTTTTTTTCAATTAATCCTCTGTGTATAAACATTATTTTAATCCCTTGGTTCTATGCAATATGATCCATCCAAAAAAGAGCAGTAAAAGAACTGAGGCAAAACCTATCCTTTGATTTTCAGTTATGAAAGTAATGGTTCCTACTAAAAATGGGCCAAAAAAAGACGTTAGCTTTCCAGAAGTAGCAAATAAACCAAAGGCTTTATTCTGATCCTCAATTTTTGTTAATTTAGTTATCATGACCCTACTAGCTGATTGTATTGGTCCTATAAATAATCCCAAGAAAAATGAAAAAATAAAAAAACTAATTTTTGACTGTGTAAAAATGATTAAAATGGAGAAGAAAATAAGACATATCAAGGAAAAGGAAATTGTTTTTTTTGAATTATATTTATCATTGAAATATCCACCAAAACTAGCACCTATTAAAGCAGCAACATTCATTAAAACAGACATCATTAAAAGTTCATTTATTGATAGTTTAAATACCCCAACAGCAAAAATACCTCCCATGACAAAAATGGTATTTAAACCATCAGCATAAAGTAGCCGTGCAAACAAAAAACGAGTTGTGTTAGTTAGACCATTATTCCAAAGAATCTTTTTTAAACTATTTGATTTTTTTTTGTTTGGTTCAACTTTTTTATATTTTGTTTGACTTAATAGTGGATAGGAAAAAATGAGAAACCAAAGGGCTACAAAAATGGCAGTGGATCTAAAATTAATTTTTTGATCTAAATCGATTAAATAATTTGATTGAATTAATAAAATAATGGTCAAAACAAGTGTGATAATACCACCTAAATACCCCAGCGCAAAAGCAAAACCAGACACCTTTCCCACATGTTGTTTATCCGCTGAATGAATTAATAATGAATTATAGAAAATAGAACTTAGTTCATAAAAATAGTTTGCCAAACAAACTATGATTAAGGTAAATAAAATATATTCAGTAGATGGTTTTGCAAACCATAATGCTGCTGTAAAAAGTATACATAAATAGGTGCTTGATTTTAAGATAATTGAGTTTAAATTCTTCTTATCAGCTAAATTTCCTAAAAAGGGTCCGCTTAATGCAATGCATAGTCCTGATACTGAAATGGCCCAACCCCAATATGCCTGGCCATTAACCATATCTTGAACAATTGACTCCGCAAAATAATTTGAGAAAACAAAAGTTATAATAACTGTTGTAAAGGCAGAATTAGCAAAATCATAAAGAGAAAATTTATAAGATTTTAAATTCATGCTAATTTAATATCTTATAAATCCAGAACCACGATCGCTAAAAGTTTTTTCATTTTAAAGTTTATTACAATTGTACCCTAAATTTATTAGGTTTAATTTATTACATTGATCTGCAAATCTTATTTCATCTATGTACAAAATTTGAACTGTTGACGCTTCCTCATACTTCCATTTAGTTTTCACTTTTTTTCCTTTAGCCTTTATTTGATTTGCTCTTGGTTGATAAATACCAAAATTTGTTGACGAGAGTGATGAGTTTCCTGGCATTTTATTTTGCATATCTACAATTTTTTTGCCGTTAACCCATATGAATAAACTTTTCTTATTTGGTGTATGTACTATTACATCTATCCACTTTCCTAAGTGATTAGAAAAATGTTTTAAATCAAAAAAAGGTGGATCGTGATATTTTTCGCTTATTTTTCTACAAATATTTTTTCCCAGAAGTTTTTTGCTAATTTTCACGCACTCATTGTCGTGAAGAAAACTTCTTAACTGTACATTTACAATTCCTTCAGGTGAAATACCCATTCTATAATGTGCACCTTTGCCTTTTCTATGTATTTGATTGAATATAAGTGGCGTATTTGAATGAATATAATTTTTAGGGATTAATACGGAAAATGAAAGCCATTTACTTCCCCAATCCCGATACTTTGTTCCTATAAAAACTCGTCGTGCTCCCTCATAGCAATTGTTCCAGTTATTTATGCTATCATTTGATTTCTTGTATATCCCACAATCACCTGGATGACTTTCAAATTTAATAGAGAAATTATCTTCTCTTGACATCTCATCTGTGATTATCAAACAGTGATCAGGTCCTTTACCTTTCTGCCAACAAGCATCCCAATGGTTCATTCTCAATTGTTTTCCATCAAGAGCACTTTCAGGTAAATTAATTAAACGCGAATTACCACTACTTTTACCTCCAGCTAATTCTTTCCATACTATTGGATCAGCATATGAATTATTTAAAAAGAGAAAAAATAATAAAAATATAGACAAACTTTTCATCGTTAAAATTTAAATTATCAGTATTAAATATTTATGAAAAGTAAAAATTATCTTCTAGTCTGCACCTAGTCTTCCCATATTTTAGCAGTGATAAGTGGACATAAAAGTTGGGTTAAGTTGAAGAGTTATTAACGTATCAAAGCTAGTCTGTTTGATGATAAGTTTAAATTAGTAACGAATATAATTTTTACCGTATAAACAACCTGAGTGAATAGCCAAAGCTCCACCAGAATAATCATCTAAACTAAATCCAGTTGCAATTTCATGAACTTTTTGAATATTTTCTGTATTATTTTTTTCGTCGTTTAAATAAAACGGTATCCAAGCTACATGGGCTCCATAACCTCGAGTTTTGACTATACTTGTTTTGCCTGCATCTGGGTCTAGGCCTGCAATTTCTTTGTTGTTATTTTTAATCAGTCTTTTAGCATGTGTTTCTAATTGATCTCTAAGAGAACCATTTTTAAATTTAGTGTTATAAATATTGAATCCATTCAATCTTAAAACTTCAGCTCCTTGAATAACGTGTTGGATAACTTCATTATTACCTCTTAACTTTTTTTCAAAAAATTTTTTTTTATCTAAAGTTTTCATTAAATTCATATAAATTTCATAACCTTCCACAAATAGTTTTTTGTCATTAATTGCCGCGCCCCACATGATAAATGAAGTTGCTCTAGCGAATTTTGTATCGATTGTAAAATATTTAGTATCGTCTCCAGAAATTGATTTATATCTTCCAGCATCTTTGTTCTTAATTCTTGCATCAGCTAAATAAGAATTTTTCTTTAAGTCTTCAACGTAAATATTCAGTTGATTAATTTCTTCTTTATTTAATTTGTTTTTATTTCTCAAATACGAAGTAGAATACGCTAAAGATTTTATTAATATATTTGTCACAAATGAAGGTGATGACCCCCCTTTTTCAGTCCAATCAACTTTTTTAAAACTATTTGATATAGAGAGATCAACCAATCTTTTTTTAAATATCCCATCTTCTTTTTCAGAACTGTAACCAGCTAGGGCGTTATTTAGGTAAGCGGTATTATCCTCTATAAAAGTTGACGCTCCATCTATTGCCAACGGTTCCTCATAACCTTGGATGAAATCTGAAAAATTTTTGTTTAGTGTTAATGCGCCTCTCCCTGCATATCTACAGCTTTCTTCATTAACTTTTGATAAATCTAAAAGTTTTAAATCTTTTGTAATTTCAATGCTATGTGAAGGAATATGTAAAAATAATAATAACGTAAAATTTATTATTATCAATTTTAAAAGTTTTCTCATTAGATCATTTTACCAAATTTTCCCTCTCTGTCTTCTAGTTATCTTCTAGTCTGCACAAATTAATTTGCCTTGATTTCTAATGCTAATTGAAAGGTTAAATAATAAAATAAGGATTGATAATTTTTTGAGACTACCTGAGACTGTCTGAGACTCTAATCTTACTGTATCCTTGGGGTTTTAAGTCCTTTGTGTCTACCAATTTCACCACGAGGGCACGTCGTTATTTTTATTGTTATTGTTAGTATATTAATACACAAGAGTTTTAAAGAAGTAAAAAAAAATTAATTATCTCTTTATGTACAAGTCATGTGCAAGTAATCCCATTTTTTATAGGATTAAACTATAATTTTAATTTTATATTTTTATTAATAATGGCCAACATTACTCCCATTAAAAAATTTTCTCCGATTGCAAGACAACTTCCTCTCTTAATTAAATCTTTATCAACATCAGTATCGGGTATTGCTTTTATATTTCTTATAATTGCAGTTGCTATATGTTGACCAGTTGAAATTAATTTAGCTCCATCACCTTTCGTTATATTCGAAAGTCCCCACTTCAGCGCATTATTTCCATCATGACTAAATTTGCCATCAGCGTCAGTTTCTAATTTAAGATTAGGAAATATTTTATCTTTGAATGGCTTTGATCTTTTATCGCTTAGACCTAAATTGAATAAGCTCACTGCATTAACACAACTTTGTGTACGTTGAGAGTTTTCAACTTTCATCCCTAATCTACCAATCACTACACCAATTAAAATACAAATACATATTTGATAAGTTTCTTTTTCTGGTCGAGTTATAATTTTATTAACTTTATTATATTGATCAACTTTTGATGCATCATCTAAAAAATCGACGTAAGCTTTAAGTGCACTAAATACAATTAAATTTGAATGTTGTTCAATTCCCTCAATCTCTTTAGCGTCCATTAATTATTTATCTCCTTTAAAAAAACCAACAATGCATCCAAATAAATAAAGGAAAAGAATTATATTTATAAGTGTATTTTCAAAATACATTAGTCCAATAATTGCTGGTATCGCCAATAAAATATATTTTCCAGGAAATGACCATCCATATTTTTCAGAATAAAATACTTTTTTACTTTTTTTATCTTTCATTTGTTTAGATTAACAGAATTAAACTATATTGCCGAGTCGGTTTTTATTCGGCTCAGTGTTTCTATGTACAAGTCATGTACAAGTTTGCACAAGTAAATTTCATTGAATTTCTGTTATTTTTTTTAGAGAGTGATTTTTTTGCTTTTATTTTGTGGATTTCGATACAGAGGGATACTAACGGATATTGATTAAAATGTGAATCCTTTGCCTTTTAAGTCCTTTGTGTCTACCAATTTCACCACGAGGGCACATTTATTTTTCGTAATATATATGACATTTATATTATTATTTAAATCTAATAAAGTATATTTATCTAATGAAAAAAATCTTAATTTATAATTCTGGTGGTGGTTTAGGGGATTCAATCCAATTATTTCCATTATTAATAAGTTTAAAAAATCATTTTAAAAAAGCAAATTTCTATTATTTAGGGGCGCATGCAAATCATTTTATTGGAGCGTTAAAGGAATATAGTATTAAGCTTGAAACTTTAGAGCTAGGTTTAAAATATTTTGGCTTTAGATGGTGGCACATATTGTTTGCTAAAAGCAGAGCTTCAAAAAATACTTTTGGAAAATTTGATTTAATAATTGATTTACAAACTAAATTAAGAAACTCTCTCATTTTGAGTAAAATTCCTCATGAATTATTTTACTCAAGGACATTGAACGGTTTTTTTTCCTCTAAAAAAATTAAATCTTATTCTAATAATCATTTGGAAAACTTGAGTTTATTTTTAGAGGAAGATGTTATCGAAATGGAATTCAAAGTTAATAAGCTTCCGAAGACATTAATTTCTGAAGCAAAAAGACTACTTCCAGGTACAAATTATGTTGGTTTTTCAATTACTCAGGGAAATGAATATCGAAAAAAAAGTTGGTCGATTTTTAAGTTTACTGCGCTAGCAAACAAAATACTTTCAAAAAATAAAATTCCAGTTTTTTTTGTTGAGAAAAATAATATCGAATTAATAGATAAAATTAAAAATCAAGTCCCAGCAGCAATTTTCCCAGAAATAAATTCTAAATTTGCTTGCCCAGCTTTAGTAACTGCATTGTCTTCGAGACTTGATACTGCTGTGTCGATTGATAACGGTATTATGCATATGATAGGTCTCGCAAATATTCCTATGATTGTTCTATTTGGTCCAACTAACTCAGAAAAATTTGCACCAAAAAATAAATTTGTTAAAGTGTTGGACAGTAAAATAATTCATAAAACCAAAGATATTAATTCAATAGAAGTTGATGAAGTTCTTAGTCTGATTTAGATATTTAAAATTTTGATTTTTTTATTTTTAATCACTTTGATTAAGTCATTATGCACTTTTACTAAATTTATTTTAGATGTTGATCTTGAAACAATTGAAACACCAATTTTCCCTAACCTAAAAAAAGGGTAACTTCCAATATCAACGAATTTTTTATATCTTTTTTGTATAATTTCTAATTGTTTTGAAATGTTACTTTCCACAGTATATAGATTAATGGTTTTGCTATAAACTTTTAATCCTTTAACTAAATATTTTTTACAATTTTCTATCATAGAATTTAAAATTGAAGGAACACCTGGTAGGGATAAAACATTTTTAGTAATAAATCCTGGGGCGGCACTAGAGGGGTTATATATTAATTTAGCAATCGCTGGCATTTTTGCCATTTTTTTTCTACCATCATTAAATTTTTTTTTACCATAATAATTTTCTAATATTTTATAAGCTTCTTTATGATACTTATATTTTACTTTGAACGCTTTTGAAATAGACTTTGCTGTAATATCATCATGTGTTGGTCCTATGCCACCAGTTGTAAATACATAATTAAATTTTTTTGATAGTGACCTTATATTTTTAACTATAATATTTTCAACGTCAGGTATAATTCTTACTTCCGAAACTGATATTCCACAATTAAGATTTAACCAATTGCTTAAAAATGCAATATTTTTATCTTGAGTTCTTCCTGATAAAATTTCATTTCCAATAATTAAAATTGCTGCATTTACTTTCTTTTTTTTCCTCATAGATTATTAATTATACATGAACTTTGATGAATCACTAATATCAGGAGAATTTATAAAAAGATATAAACGTTTTTTTGTAGATATCAAAATCGGTAAAAATACAGTTACTGCTCATTGCCCAAATACAGGTTCAATGATGGGTTTATTGAAAAAGGGAAATAATGTATGGCTAAGTAAATCTCATAATCCCAAAAGGAAACTTAAATATACATTACAAATTATTGAAAACCAAAAGTCAAAGGTTGGCATTAACACTCATTTGACAAATAAAATAGTATTTGATGCTTTAAAGAAAAGAATGATCAAAAATTTTAAAGATATTAATAGTATTCAACAAGAGGTTAAGTTTGGTGAAAATACAAGATTTGATTTTTTGTTAACACAAAAAAATAATAAAACCTTCATTGAAGTTAAAAATGTAACTCTTTCTAGAGAAAAACAAATTGCAGAGTTTCCTGATGCGATTACCTCT
Organism: uncultured Pelagibacteraceae bacterium; assembly: GCA_902617025.1. Lineage (GTDB taxonomy): Bacteria > Pseudomonadota > Alphaproteobacteria > Pelagibacterales > Pelagibacteraceae > Pelagilacustribacter. The sequence continues at coordinate 178,571 of CACMVB010000001.1, forward strand.
CGGGGTCTTAAACACATACAAGAGTTATTAAAAGCAAACAAACAAGGATTTGAAATTTATCTTCTTTTTGTAATTCAAAGAGATGATTGCAGCAAATTTAAATTAGCTAAAGATATTGATCCAGAATATTGTGAATTATTAGCTAAAGCTGTTAAAAAAAATCTAAAAATACTTTGCTATGATTGTAAATTTTCATCAAAAGGAATAAAACTAAATCGAGAAATATTATTCAAAATTTGATGATTGAAAATTATAAAGAAGCCTTTGAAAAAACAAGATCTGCTGGAGTTATTGCTGCTGGTGCATTAGACGAAGTTTTTAAGATTGCTAAGCCTGGGATAAGAACTGACCAAATTGACAATTTGTGTTATGAATACCTAAATGATCATGGTGCTTACTCAGCTCCACTTTTTTACAGAGGTTTTCCTAAATCATGTTGTACGTCGGCCAATCATGTAGTTTGTCACGGAATACCATCGGATAAAATTTTAAAAGATGGAGATATTATCAACGTAGATGTTACTGCTTTAAAAGATGGTTGGCATGGAGATACTAGTAGGACATTTGAAATTGGTGAGGTTTCAATCAAAGGAAAAAAATTAGTTCAAACAACTTATGAAGCTATGATGAAAGGTATCAAAATTATTAAAGAAGATATTTTCTTAGGGGATATTGGGGCTACTATTCAAAGTCATGTAGAAGCCGAAGGATTTTCAGTTGTGCAAGATTTTTGTGGACACGGTATTGGCAAACAATTTCACAAAGAGCCGAATGTTCTACATTATGGAAAAAAGGGAACTGGTGAAAAGATAAAGGCTGGAATGATTTTTACCATTGAACCTATGATAAATCTAGGAAAATACGAGACAAAAACTTTGAATGATGGTTGGACAGCTGTCACAAAAGATAAATCTTTATCTGCACAATTTGAACATACTATAGGTGTAACAAAAGATGGTTATGAAATTTTTACTTTGTCAAAAAATTAATGATAGAGAGATATTCTAGAAAAGAAATAAAAAACATTTGGGAAGATAAAAATAAATATTCCATATGGTTGGATATTGAATTAGCTGCAGCTGAGGCAATGGAAAAACTTAAAATCATTCCAAGAGGAGTTTCTAAAAAAGTAAAAAAAAAGGGAAAAATAAACGTTAAACGGATTTTAAAGATTGAAGATAAAGTAAAGCATGATGTAATTGCTTTTTTAACATCAATTACTGAAAAAGTTGGAAAAGAAGCTAAATATCTGCATAAAGGTATGACTTCCTCTGACGTTCTAGATACATGTTTTAATCTTCAATTAATACAATCAAGCAAAATTTTATTAAAAGATTTAGATCAATTACTTACTGCAATCAAAAGACAGGCTTTAAAACACAAATACACATTATGTATCGGAAGAAGTCATGGGGTTCATGCTGAACCAATAACATTTGGTTTAAAAATGTTATCTTTTTACCAAGAATTCTTAAGGAACAAAAAAAGATTAGAAAGTTCAGTTAAAGAAATCTCAACTTGCGCAATTTCTGGTGCGGTAGGAACTTTTGCAAATATTGATCCAAAAGTTGAGAGCTTTGTTGCAAAAAAATTAAAATTAAAAGTTGAACCTATATCAACTCAAATAATACCCAGAGATAGACATGCTCAATTCTTTGCAACACTTGCGATCATAGCTAGCTCAATAGAGAGATTTTCATTAGAAATTAGACATCTTCAAAGAACCGAAGTATTAGAAGTTGAGGAATTTTTTGGAAAAAAACAAAAAGGATCTTCAGCAATGCCACACAAAAAAAATCCAATTTTAAGTGAAAATTTAACTGGCTTAGCGAGATTAATTAGATCAAGCGTAATTCCAGCTCTTGAAAACGTAGCGTTATGGCACGAAAGAGATATCTCTCATTCTGCTGTAGAGAGAAATATAGGACCGGACGCAACTATTACATTAGATTTTGCATTAAATAGATTATTTAATATAGTTAAAAATTTAAATATTTATCCAAAGAAAATGCTTAAAAATTTAGAGCTTACAAACGGAATTTTTTTTTCTCAAAGAATTTTACTCGAATTAACAACATCTGGTTTTACTAGAGAAGAAGCTTACAGAATCGTTCAAAAAAATGCGATGGATGCTTTAAAAGAGAATTCCTCTTTCTTAAGTAAAATTATTTCAGATACAAAAATTACAAGTAAAATACCTGTTAATAAACTAAAAAAGTTATTTGATTTTAGTTATCATACTAAAAAAATTAATATAATTTTTAATAGAAGTCTGAAAAATAAGTAATCAAATGAATAAAGGTAATAAATTATACGAGGGTAAAGCTAAAATTATTTATGAAACAAAAGATAAAGATTTAGTAATACAACATTTCAAGGATGATGCCACTGCTTTTAATAATTTAAAAAAAGCAAAGGTAGAGGGTAAAGGCGTTCTTAATAATAGAATTTCAGAGTATATTTTAAGCAATCTTTCTCAATGCGGAATTCAAACTCATTTAGTTAAGAGGTTGAACATGAGAGAACAATTAATAAAAAAGGCTGAAATTTTTCCCATTGAATTTATTGTAAGAAATATTGCAACTGGTTCCTTAACAAAAAGACTTGGAATTCCTGAAGGAACTATTTTAGATAAACCTTTATTAGAATATTGTTACAAAAAAGATGAATTAAACGACCCTTTAGTTTCAAAAGAACATATTTTTACATTTGGTTGGGCAACTGAAAAAGAAATTCAGACTATTGATAAAATGACTTTCAGAATTAATGATATTTTAATAGGAATGTTTAGAGCTATAGGTATTAAACTAGTAGATTTCAAAATTGAATACGGAAAAACCTGGAACAAAGATACGAAAAAAAAGGAAATAGTACTTGCTGATGAAATTAGCCCGGACACTTGCAGATTATGGGATGCTAAAACTGAGAAAAAACTTGATAAAGATAGATTTAGAAAAGATTTAGGTAATATTATTCAAGCTTATCAAGATGTAGCGAGAAGACTAGGCATTATGCCTGAGGAAACTAATATAAGTGAAGTTAATTTTGGAAAAACAATTCCAATAAAATTCAAAAAAAAATAAATTGAAATTCTCGGTTACAGTCACACTTAAAAAAGATGTATTAGACCCACAAGGTAAGGTGGTTCAAAACACTTTAATAAATTTAGGATTAGACAATCTTAAAGAGATAAGACAGGGAAAATACTTTGAAATCGAGATTGATGAAAAAGATCAAAACACTGCAAAAAAAAAGATTGATCTAATGTGTAAAAAATTATTAGCAAATTTAATTATTGAAAATTATAAGATTAGTAAACTTTAATGAGATCATCTGTGATTGTATTTCCTGGATCAAATTGTGACAGAGATATCTCTGTGGCTTTAGAAAAAATGCAATTCAAAAATCAGATGGTTTGGCACAAAGATACAGTGTTACCTAAATCTGATCTGATAGTCATACCAGGAGGATTTTCCTATGGTGATTATCTTCGTTCAGGGGCTATTGCTGGAAAATCTTTAATAATTGATGAAGTAATAAAAGCAGCAAATTCAGGATGTTTAATCTTAGGTATTTGTAATGGTTTTCAAATCTTAACTGAAACTGGTCTTCTTAAAGGAACATTGCTTAGAAATAAAAATCTCAAATTTATAAATAAAGATGTAAATATTAAAGTAACTAATAATAATACAAAATTTACATCTAAGTATAAAGCCAATCAAATATTAAAAATTAATATTGCACATAACGAGGGAAATTATTTCACTGATAGAAATCATTTAGATGAACTGTGTAAAGATAATTTGATAGCTTTTAAATATTGTGATGAAAAAGGAAATATTAATATGGAGTCTAATCCAAATGGAGCTATTGAAAATATTGCAGGAATTTATAACCCCAAAAAAAATATTTTAGGAATGATGCCTCACCCCGAAAGAATGATCGATAACCTAATTTCCAATACGGATGGGGCAGATCTTTTTTTGAGTATATTAAACTAATATAAATGGAAATTACGAAAAAAATTATAGAAAAGCATGGTCTTAAATTAGAAGAGTATAAGAATATTCAAAAACTAATGAGAAGAGATCCTAATTTATTGGAACTAGGAATTTTCTCAGCTATGTGGAATGAGCATTGTTCTTACAAATCATCTAGATTGCATTTAAAAAAACTGCCAACAACAGGTAATCAAGTTATTCAAGGCCCAGGGGAGAATGCTGGTGTAATAGATATCGGAGACAATGATGCGATTGTATTTAAAATCGAAAGTCATAATCATCCTTCTTACATTGAACCTTACCAAGGAGCGGCAACTGGTGTTGGTGGCATTCTTAGAGATGTATTTACAATGGGTGCAAGACCTATCGCTCTTTTGAATTCCATTCATTTTGGATCCCCAGAACATCCAAAAACTAAAAGTTTATTAAACGGTGTTGTTTCTGGAATTGGTGGATACGGAAATTGCATTGGTATTCCAACTGTTGCTGGTGAAACTAAATTTAATGAAACTTATAATGAAAATATTCTAGTTAATGCTATGGCAGTTGGTCATGCAAAAATCGATAGAATATTTTATTCGAAGGCAAAAGGGGTTGGTAAAGCTGTAGTTTATGTAGGTTCAAAAACAGGTAGAGATGGTATCCATGGTGCTTCTATGGCGTCAGCAGAGTTTGATGAAAATTCTGATGAAAAAAAACCTACTGTGCAAGTTGGAGACCCTTTTACAGAGAAGTTGTTATTAGAGGCGTGTTTGGAATTAATGAGAGATGATTCAATTATAGCCATCCAAGATATGGGTGCAGCTGGATTAACTTCATCAAGTGTAGAAATGGCATCAAAGGGGTCATTAGGAATTGAATTAGAATTAGACAAGGTTCCATGTAGAGAAGAAAATATGACACCATATGAAATGATGTTGTCAGAAAGCCAAGAAAGAATGTTAATAATTTTAGAGGATGGTAAAGAAGATCATGCTAGGAAAATTTTTAAAAAATGGGATTTAGATTTTGTTGTCATTGGAAAAACTACAAATACAAAAAAATTAACGTTAAAATTTAACAAAGTCATTCAAGGTGAAATACCTATTGATGCGTTAGCCTCTAAAGCACCGGTTTATGACAGAAAATTGGTAAGAAAAAAATCTTCTAATAGTAAAGTAGATATTAAAAAATTTGGAAAGATTAAAATAGAAGATGCTTTAATAAAAATTTTATCTTCACCTAATCATTCAAGCAAAAATTGGATAACAGAACAGTATGATCAAATGGTTATGTGTGACACAGCAAAAAAGTCAGGATCAGATGCTGCAATAATTAGAATTCATAATAAAGATAAAGCGATAGCTGTATCAGTAGATTCTTCAGCAAATTATTGTAAAGCTGATCCTTTGACTGGAGGAAAACAGATAGTCTGTGAAAACTGGAGAAATCTTATAGCTGTCGGAGCTAAACCATTGGCTATAACAAATTGTTTAAATTTTGGTAATCCAGAAAATAAAGTCATAATGGGAGAATTTGCAGATTGTTTAGAGGGAATAAAAAAAGCTTGTGAATTTTTAAATTATCCAGTGGTTTCAGGTAATGTGTCTTTTTACAATGGGACAAATAAAAAAAACATATTTCCTACACCAGTAATTGGTGGAGTAGGATTAATAAAAAAATTATCTGAGCCGGTAAGTCATAAATTTAAAGAATTAAATAGTGTTATAATCTTGGTAGGCAAAACTTTTGGGCATCTTGGCCAAAGCTGTTTTTTAAAAGAAAATTTTTCTGTAATTGATGGAAAACCTCCTGAAATAAACCTTATTAACGAAAAAAATAATGGTGAAACAGTTTTAGAGTTAATTAATCAAAATTTGATAAATTCAGCTCATGATGTCTCTAATGGTGGTTTAATTTTGGCTTTAAGCGAGATGGCAATTGGATCTAATTTAGGATTAAAAGTTGAAAAAAATAAAAATTTAAGAAATTTAATTGAATTTTTCTTTGGAGAAGATCAAGGAAGATACATTTTAGAAGTTAAAAGAAATAAATTAGCTTATGTAGAAAAAATATTAAAATCTTATAATATTCACTTCGAAAAAATTGGCTTTACTCAAAAAAAATATTTTGAAATCGAGGGGGAAATGAAAACAGACATAAATGACCTATTTAAAATTAATAATCAATGGTATAATAATTACTAATGCCGCTTCCTATAAATGAGATAAAAAGATTAATTAAAGAATCTATCCCAGATGCAATTATTGAAATTAAAGATCTAATGGGTGATAGCAATCACTATTCAGCTATTATTAAATCAGAGCTATTTAATAATTTAAATAAAATTGAACAACATAAGTTGGTATATAAATCTCTAAAAGGCAAGATGGGAAATGAGCTCCACGCATTATCGATTACAACTTTAAAAAATAATGGAAACTAAAGAAAAAATAAAAAGTTTTATTAAAGAGAATGCAGTTTGTTTGTTTATGAAAGGTACGCCTGAAAATCCTCAATGTGGATTTTCAATGGCTGTATCAAACGTATTGAAACATTTAAAAATAAATTTTAAAGGGGTTAACGTTTTGGAGGATGAAAATTTAAGACAAGGTATTAAAGAATTTAGTGATTGGCCAACTATACCTCAGCTTTATATAAAAGGTGAATTTATAGGAGGTTGTGACATTGTAAAAGAGATGTTTGAAAAAGGTGAGCTTTTAGAATTATTTAAACAAAAAGGAATTAAATAAATGAGACAATACATTTATAAAATTCTAATTGCTTTAATAGCTGTAATTTTAGCATTTGAATTTACAATTGGAAAAGAAATTTCACAAATAAATGAAAAAATAAATACATTCGCCTCATCAGATGGAAGAAAAAAAATTGTAGAATCGCTTAAAAAAGAAATTGAAAAAGCAAATAATAAAGAAAATTACTTGGATGAAGATGAAAGAGTGCTTATTAGAAATTTTTTACTAAAAATTCGGAAAGAAATAAATTTAAATAATTAAGAACATTTAAAAATCTTTGCAACTACTAATTTTTCTTTAGAAAAATTCATTTTAAAATTTTCATCATAAATTTTTTCACAATTGTTTGGAACGCCCTTATTCAAAGAACGCTCTGTTAACACTACAAAAAATGGTCTTTGATTTTTTTTATGTAAATTTCTAAAATTTATAAAACATGCTTCTCTTAAGTTTAAAAATTGTTTAATTCCATCATTCCTATTAGAAATTATACACTCGTCTTTGTTAAATTTATTTTTTTTAAAAAACTTTGCTATATTTTTTGTTGATGCGCCCCAATAATCAAGTTCAAAGTTATTTGTTATTTTAGCTATAGTAGAAAAATTATTTAACCATAAATAATTATAGGGAAAAATTTTTATATTTTGATACAAGAAAAAAATTAAATAAATTATTAATATACTTTTAGATATTGCATTAGAAAAAAAATAAATTACAGAAAGTGAAATGATAAAACATAACGGAACTAAAAACATTACTTGTCTTATCTCATCGTATAAATGAAAATTAAAAAAGATTACACTAAGCATTATTATTATTATAGATAATATTAATGATCCTATATTAATTGAGTGTAACTCATTTGAAAAAATTTTTTTATCTATTAGTGGTAAAATTAAAAAACCTACTAAAATTATTATTGGCAGTTTCACCAACAACCATAATGGAACATATGTAGAGGGGAGACTTTGAGCTTTCATACAATCCCCAAAAGTTGTTGTGCAAACAGTTTGAATGTGCTGGCTCATGTAACTAATTGAGTCAAAAAAGATAAAAGGATTGGTCCAATAAGTAGGATGAAGTAAAAATAAGGACGATATGAAAGTTAATATGAACAATAATAATTTTGGAGTAATAATTTTTAAAAATTTTTTAAAATTTATTTTCGATATTTGATAAGTAAATAGTACAAAAACAAAAAACTCAAAAAAAATAAGAATTCCTGAAATTCTAATTGATATTAAAAATGATGTCAGAATCGCGAGTAAAAATAAGTCCAAATTTTTAATTTCATTTCTTTTGAAGAAAATATTTGAAATTTTAATTATGTAGAACGTACAGATTACCCAGATTGACATAAAAGGAATATCTTTGAAGTTGAAAAAACTATGTCCTAAAAGGTAAGGATAGGAAAGATAGAAAATAGCAGATAAGCTTGCATAGGTTTTGTTTTGAACAATAAAATTTAAAATTTTTTGAAAATAAATACCCGAGATTGTAAAAATAATCACAATCGAGGGATGTTTTAACATTAGTGTTTTTCCCAACTCTGTAAGATCTAGATTGGAAAAAATTAAGTTGAAAATTAATTCGAAAGGCAGAGAGAAAAAGTGAAATCCAACCCCATAATATTTCATCCCAAGATCCTCAAATTCAACAGAGAGATTTGAATTAAACAAATAATTCAGATAAATATTTTTTTTAATATTCCAAACATCTAAATTGTGAAACTCGTCATGAGTTATCCCAACATTTAAAGACGCGAATATAGAAACAATTAAATACAACAATATAAAATAATTAAAAAAATTGTTTTTAAAGTGAAGCATTTTCATTACGTTATTTACTTATAAAACAAATATCGGAATGTTCAAAATTCCCTTTATGAAAGAAAATGTTATCTATATTTTCGTGAAAATAAATTTGGGTTTGTTTGTCGAAGATTTTTGATTCGAAGAATTTTTTAGAAACAATATTTTTAAGCATATTATCGACGAGGATATCATCAATATTTTTATTATATGAATAATAATTTGGGAATTTATAATCTTCAATTACATAGAGACCTCCTTTTTTAAGATATTTGAACATATTTTTAAACGCTATTAAGATATCTTCAAGATTATGTGACCCATCATCAATTATTAAATCAAAATGATTTTCTTCATTAATTCTATTTAAAATTTTTTTTACTTTATTGTAATCTTTGATATCCAATCCAAATACTTTTATGTTTTTTGAATTATAAATAAACTTAGAAATATTTATGTCAAAACAAATAATTTGAGGGTTTTCAAAAAACTTATTAAATGCTGCTGCGGATGCGCCAGAATAAGATCCAATTTCTAAAATATTTATTTTTTTTGTTTTAAATTTCTCAAAATATTTCGAGTAAAATTTTGAATAACCATGTCCTCTTGTATTTTGATTTTTGATAAAATTTGATTTATCGCTTCCATAATGAAAAAGCAACTTATCTAGATCTTGTTCCATTACACCATCAGTATCAATATTAATTTTTTTTTTTAATTTGTAAATTAATTTCCTTTTGAAAAGACTAAAAAAATTCAATTATCTAGAATAGTATTCAATTACTAAGTTAGGCTCCATTACTACTGGGTAAGGTACTTCGGAAAATTTTGGTAATCGTACTAGTTTAATAGTTTTATTTTTATCATCTAGTTGAATATATTCAGGAACATCTCTTTCTTTACTTTGTAATGAACCATCGATGATTGTAAGTTTTTTAGATTTATCTCTTACTTCAATTAGATCTGAATGTTTAACTGTATAGCTTGATATGTTAACTCTCTTTTTATTTACTTTAATATGTCCATGATTAATAATTTGTCTTGCTGAAAAGACTGTTGGTGCAAGTTTTGCTCTATACACAACTGTATCCAGTCTGCTTTCTAATAAAGCTATTAAATTCTCCGTAGTGTCACCTTTTTTTGATAAAGCCTTTCTATAAATATTTCTAAATTGTCTCTCATTTATATTTCCATAATAAGCTTTAAGTTTTTGTTTAGCTTGTAATTGAATTCCGTAATCTGTCGGTTTACCTTTTTTGTTTTGACCATGTTGACCTGGTGGATATGCCCTTGAATTAAATGGACTTTTCGGTCTACCCCAGATATTAGCTTTTAATCTTCGATCTACTTTATGTTTAGATTTTAGTCTTTTTGTCATATTTAATTGAAGTGTTTATAAGATTTCATAAATGTTTGTCAATTATGGTTTAGAGCTTATTTTTGCTCAAAGTACTAATAATACTTGATAAAATCCTTAATTCTTTATCATTTGGCTCTAATCTATAAATTAAATTATTAATATTAAGTATCATTGAATGTTTTTTTTCATGAGGTAGAAAAAATTTTTTTCTTTCTAATAAATTTACTAGATATTTTACTACTGATGAAACTTTTGATTTAGAAGATATTTTCAAATTTTTCGCTTTTTTATTAAGTATCTTAAGATTAAGATTTTTAAAAATTTCGTAACAAATTAAAGTTACAGAGTGAGATAAATTTAAAGACTTAAAGTTTTTTACAGTTGGTATTTGCAAAATAAAATTTGATAATGAAAGATCTTTGTTAGAAAGGCCAGATGACTCCGGGCCAAACATGAGGCCAATATTTGATTTATTCCTTTTTGATAAAATTTTATTAAAGTCATACATTGTAATATGTTTTTTGTTTATATCTCTTTTTCTAGCGCTTAAAGAGATAACCATATCAAACTCGCTTACGGCTTCCTCAGTTGTTTTAAATAATTTTGTATTTTCTATAATATCATAAGCTCCGACAGAGGTAACTTTAGTTTTGTGATTGGGAAAAGGAAATTTAGGTGTGACAAGAATTAGTTTTTTAAATCCAAAATTTTTCATTGAGCGTGCGCACGCACCAATATTTTCGCCTAATTGAGGCCTTATTAATACAAATCCAAATTTATTTCTCATTTAAATTTGCAGGAGCTTTTTCTTTGAAAAGTTTATAATCAAGACTATCTATCAATGCTTTAAATGAAGCTTCAATTATATTTGGGGAAACTCCTACTGTAAACCAGCTGATACCCGACTTGTCAGTACTTTCAATTAAAACTCTTGTAGTAGCTTCAGTACCAGTGTTTAAAATTCTTACTTTATAGTCAAGTAACTTCAAATCTGAAAAAAAATTATAATATTTTGTGACCTTTTTAAAATTTGTTCTTATAGCATTATCTAAAGCATTGACTGGTCCATTACCCTCACCAAGGCATTCGATTTCTTTTCCATCAATTAAAAAAATTACTTTAGCTTTTGTTTTTATTGTTTTTGTCTTTGACACGTTAATGTCGTAACTTTTTACTTTTAAGTATTCTGGAACTTTTCCTAATAATCTGTTTGCCAATAATTCAAATGATGCATCGGCTCCATCGTATGAATACCCGCTAAACTCTCTATCTTTTACTTCGTCTAAAATTTTTTGAACTTTTGGATCTTGTGAGTCGATCTGTACTCCATATTTCTCAAGCCTAGACAATATATTGGATCTTCCTGATTGATTTGAAACAATGATATTTCTATGATTTCCAATTAATTGAGGATCTATATGTTCGTAAGTTTTAGGATCTTTTTTTACAGCGGAAACGTGTAAGCCGCCTTTATGTGAGAACGCAGAAGCTCCCACATATGCCATATTTTTATTCGGCTTTCTGTTTAGTATTTCATCTAGCAATCTTGAACAATCTGTTAAAGAGGATAATTTCTCTTTTTTAACATTTATCTCAAACTTCTCACTAAAAGATTTTTTAAGACATAAATTAGGAATTATTGACATTAAGTTTGCGTTACCACATCTTTCTCCCAATCCATTTATAGTACCTTGAATTTGTCTTGCACCACATTCTACAGCCGCTAAAGAATTTGCTACAGCATTTTCAGTATCATTATGAGCATGAATACCAAGATTTTTTCCAGGAATTACTTTTGAAACTTTCGATACGATCTCTCTTACTTCATTAGGCAAGGTGCCTCCATTTGTATCACATAAAACAACCCATCTTGCTCCATTATCATACGCTTGTTTCAGACAAGAAATTGCATAATCGGAGTTAGCTTTGTATCCATCAAAAAAATGTTCAGCATCAAATAAAAACTCTTTGTTATTTTTTACAAAATGTTTTGTAGTCTCTTTTATATTTTCCAAATTTTCCTCATTTTTTATGCCAAGAGCAACTTTGACATGAAAATCCCATGATTTTCCAACTACGCATACAGCAGGTGTATTGGCATTAATTAATGAGGCCAAACCAGGGTCGTTGTCGGCGCTTCTACCTGTTTTTTTTGTCATTCCAAACGCAGTAAATTGTGCATTATGCATTTTAGGAGGTTTCGAAAAAAATTTTGTATCAACTGGATTTGCTCCAGGCCAGCCCCCTTCTATATAATCAACACCTATATCAGATAAAACTTTTGCAATTTTATTTTTATCCTCAATTGTGAAATCAACGCCCTCTGTTTGGGCTCCATCTCTTAGTGTTGTATCAAAAATATAAATCTTTTCTTTTTTCATTTTATTTTCCAAATTGTTTTTCCTTTTTGATCTTCAATCATTATCCCTTTTGATAATAATTCTTTTCTTATTTTGTCAGCGAGATCAAAATTACCACTTTTTTTAGCTTTGGCTCTCTCTTCAATTTTTTTTGATATATAGCTTTCAGATACACTAATTTTGCTCTTTTTGGAACTCTCCCACTCTTCCTTGCTTACATTAAAAAGACCAATGAGTTTGCACGCTTGGTTAAATTTTGTTTTTTTTTCTTCGTCACCTTTAATAGCGTCACTATATAATTGATGTATCGTTGCTATGTACCCTGGAGTATTTAAATCATCTAATAATATTTCGTCGACATTAAATGTATTTTCTTTCTTTTCAGAATAAAGATTGTACCATTTGTTAAGAGTGCTTTGTTGGTTGTTTAATAGCTCATCATTCCAATCAAGCGGTTGACTGTAATGTGCGCTCAAGAGGGCTAGTCTGACTACTTGACCAGAATATTTGTTAACTGCTTCTGAGATTGTGATTATATTCCCTAAGGATTTTGACATTTTTTCTTTGTTGATTGTAACAAATCCATTATGAACCCAATAATTAGCAAAATTCTTCGTGTTATTATTACAACATGATTGAGCTATTTCATTTTCGTGATGAGGAAAAATTAAATCTAGGCCGCCACCATGTATATCAAAGTTTTTGCCCAAATATTTTTCACTCATTACAGAACACTCCAAATGCCAACCAGGTCTTCCTCTACCCCACGGTGACTCCCAGCCAGGGTCCTCATTTTTCGATGGTTTCCATAAAACAAAATCCATAGGATTTTTTTTTAAATTAGAAATTTCTATTCTATTACCCGATTTTAACTCATACAAATTTTTATTGGATAATTTTCCGTAATCTTTATAAGAGTTTACAGCAAAATAAACATGTCCTTGATTTTCGTAGGCGTAACCTTTTGAAATTAATGAAGATGTCATTTCTATCATTCCTTTAATATGTTCAGTGGCTTTGGGTTCTATTGATGGCTTCAAACAATTTAAACTTTTACAATTTTCATGAAAAGTATTTGTTACTTTATTTGTAATCTCTTCAATACTCATTTTATTTTTATGAGATGCATCAATTATTTTATCGTCAACATCTGTAATATTCCTCACGTAAGTTACGTTAGATCTGTATAAAATTTTTAAAATTCGGTATAAAACATCAAATACAACTAAACTTCGAGCATTACCAACATGGGGACTATCATAAACTGTAGGGCCACAAGCATATAAAGAAATTTTTTTTGGATTTATTGGTTTAAAAATTTCTTTCTTTCTTGTTAATGAATTGGTTAGTAGAAGATTACTCATTGAATTTGCAAACTGGTATAGGATTCATTTTGTGTAAATTTTTTTCTCTTATCTCTAAATATTTTTGATAGTTTGGATCATTCTTGTTTACCATTGCTTTCTCAAGATCCTCATAGCTCATGCCAAGTTGTTGAACATCGTTTCTTCCATCATCCCATAAACCATCTGTTGGAGGAGTGTTTATAATATCTTTTGATACTCCAAGATGTTTCCCGAGTTCCCAAACTTGTGTTTTAGTGCAGTCAGCTATTGGTGAAATATCAACTCCACCATCTCCATATTTAGTATAAAAACCAACACCAAAGTCCTCAACTTTATTACCCGTACCAACAACTATTCCACTGTTAGCTGCAGCTACTTGATATAATGTTGCCATTCTTAATCTTGCTCTAGAATTTGCATATCCATGCTCATTATCAAATTTATTCAAAACTTGAGAAAAAGAGGTAAAAATTTTATCCATTTCTAATAAATGATGCTCAACATTATTATACTTTTGTTTTAACCACTTTGCATGTGAAAGACTTAAGTCATGTTGTGACTTAATTTGTTTGATTGGCATTGTTAACACAATTGTTTTTTTACCAGTATTTGCACATAAAGTACTAACAACTGAAGAGTCAATTCCTCCTGAAATCCCAACAACTAATGCTTTAGGCTTATAAGATGACGAATCGCAATAGTTGTTAATCCATTCAGTTATAATTTTAGCTCTTTTTTTTACATCCATAATTAGTACCTTACCTCTCTTTTAAGGTTTGGTCTTAATAATTACAATAATTATTAAGACGCGGCTTGAATAATTTTGTTTGATATTTTTGAATTTTTCTTGATTTCCTCAGAAATTAAGAAAGCTAATTCTAAAGCTTGATCTGCATTTAATCTAGGATCACAATGAGTCCTATATCTATTTGATAAATCGTTCTCAGATATTTTTTGGGCCCCACCAGTACACTCTGTCACATCTTGACCAGTCATTTCAACATGTAAACCCCCGGCATAACTACCCTCTGATTGGCTTACTGCAAAGAAATTTTTAACCTCTTTAAGTACACTTTCAAAAGTTCTTGTTTTAAATCCTGTTGCAGCTTTAATAGTATTTCCGTGCATTGGATCACAGGACCAAATTACTTTTAACCCTTCTTTTTTGATCGCTTTGATTAATTTTGGTAAATATTTTTCTACATTATCTGCACCAAATCTTGATATCAATGTTAATCTACCTGGTTCATTATCTGGATTTAAAATATTACAAAGATTTACGAGTTCCTCCGGTTTTAATGTTGGTCCACATTTTAAACCAATAGGATTTTTAATCCCTCTACAAAACTCTACATGTGCTCCATCAGGTTGTCTTGTTCTGTCTCCTATCCAAACAAAATGTGCAGAGGTATCATGGTACTCGCCTGTAGTTGAGTCAACTCTGGTCATAGACTCTTCAAAAGGTAAAAGCAAAGCCTCATGAGATGTATAAAAATTTACAGATCTTAATCTTCGATTATTGTCAGAATTAATTCCACATGCTTCCATAAAAGCAAGAGCATCACTAATCTTATCCTCTATTTCTTTATACTTACCTTTAGTTTTATCTTTAATAAATCCTAAGTTCCATAAATGGACTTGTCTTAAGTCAGCAAATCCTCCTTGCGAAAAAGCTCTTAATAAATTTAAAGTAGATGCAGACTGAGAATATGCTCTAAATAATCGTTTAGCATCTGGTATTCTAGCTTTTTCTGTAAATTCCATTCCATTAATATTATCACCTAAATAACTTGGTAATTCTTTACCATCTTTTTTTTCGGTAGGTGCACTTCTTGGTTTTGAAAATTGACCAGCAATTCTTCCAACTTTTACAACTGGCATCGAAGCCGACGCTGTAAGGACCAATGACATTTGTAAAAGAACTTTAAATGTATCTCTTATATTATCAGGGTGAAATTCAGCAAAACTTTCAGCACAATCTCCACCTTGTAATAAAAAAGCTTTTCCTTCGGCCACATCAGCTAGGGCTTTTTTTAGAGACCTAGACTCTCCTGCAAAAACAAGAGGCGGGTATTTTTTTATTTTACTTAATACTAAATCAAGTTCATCTTTATCTTGATAAACAGGTAAATGTTTAGCAGGGAATTTTGTCCAACTATTTACGCTCCATTTTTTCATATACAACTGATGGTATATATATATCGCAAATGCAGATTTTCCAAGTAAGAATTTAAAAATTAGTCTAAAAACTGCAATATATCAAAATTTTTCTACTTTTTTATTTAAAGATAACAGAATAGTTTCGATCTTTAAATTAGGATATTTATTTTTAAATCTTTTTTTGATTTTAGAAAAAGAATTTTCATGAATTTTAGTTTCATGAAAATAATTAAATTTTTTTTTTCCATTGATAATTTTCGCTGCTCCACAATCACGATGATTAATGACTATCAATTTTTTGATCTTATGAAGCTTTATTGAAATTTCAAGATTGTCCCAAAATGTTTTATACCATTTTTTAAATTTTGGTGCAGTTACACCAATTGCAGAACCAGCGATTATGAAAGAACTATATTTTCCATTCAAATTTCTTTTTTTCAAATAATTAAAAACTATTGACTGAAACCTAGGATCTATACAAGATAGAACCATAGCTTGATATTTTTTTTTCATTTTACTCTACAGTAACTGATTTTGCTAAGTTTCTAGGTTTGTCAATATCACAATTTTTTAATAACGCTACGTGATAAGCAAGTAATTGTAAAGGAACTGTTAATAATAAAGGTGATAACAGGTTGTCAACACGAGGAACTCTTAATCTAAATCTAATATTAGTACTTAAAAGTTTTTTTTTATTATCAGTTATAAAAAAAATTTTACCTCCTCTGGCTATTACTTCTTGAGTGTTTGATAAAGTTTTTTCATAATATCTATCATCTGGGGCGATTACAATTACAGGTAAACCCTCTTCAATTAAGGCTAATGGTCCATGCTTCATCTCACCTGCTGGGTATCCCTCAGCGTGTAAATAAGAAAGTTCTTTTAATTTAAGAGCGCCCTCAAGAGCAACTGGAAAAGAATTACCTCTACCTAAAAACATTGATCCTTTAGCATCTAAAAATTCTTTAGCCATTAATTGAATTTCACTCTCAAGTTTCAAAGTATTATTAATTGCGTCTGGAAGTTTTTGTAAATTGTTGAAATTATTTCTATAATTTTTTTGGTCAATATCTCCCCTAGTAGTAGCAAGCTTTAAAGTGAGGATATACAATACTATTAATTGTCCAAGAAAGGCTTTAGTTGAAGCTACTCCTATCTCTGGTCCAGCATGGATAGGTAACACCCAGTCACAATTTCTTGCAATTGTGCTTTCTACTACATTGACTATTGAACAAGTTTTCGCTTTATTTTTTTTACATATATCTAAAGCAGCTGCTGTATCTGCGGTTTCACCAGATTGAGAAACAAAAATATAAAGATTATTAGAATTAAACTTTAAATTTCTATATCTAAATTCTGAAGCTATATCGATTTCAACATCTAAAGAAGTTAGTTCCTCAAACCAATATTTTGCTACTAAACATGAATGATAAGCTGTACCGCAACCTATTAAAACTATTTTATTAATTTTTTTAGGATTAATTGGAAAATTATAAATATTAATATCTTTTTTAAGACTATCAGTATACTCATTTAAACATTTTTTGATTGTTGTGGATTGTTCAAAAATTTCTTTCGACATAAAGTTTTTAAAGTCTCCTTTGTCAGAAATATTTTCATCGTCTGAAACAATGTGTATCTTTTTATTTATTTTTTTTTGATTCACGTCATAAAACTCAATATTATCTTTATCCAAGATACATAATTCACCATCGTCAAGATAAGAAATTTTATTTGTCATAGATTTTAAAGCGTAAGAATCTGAGCCTAAATAATTTTCTTCTTTTGAATAACCAACTGCTAAAGGGCTCCCCCTCCTTGCTCCAATTATAATGTTTGAAAAATTTTTAAATATAATACCTAATGCAAAACTCCCCTTTAATTTCTTTAAAGTCTTAAATACAGATTCTAAAGGTTTTGAGCTTTGTAAAAAATGAGTAACTAAAATCGTTATAACTTCTGTATCAGTCTGTGATTTAAACTTAAAACCTTTAGACTCTAAATCTTTTTTTAATTCATCCGAATTTTCAATTATTCCATTATGAACAACTGAAACCTCATCTGAGGAGTGAGGATGGGCATTAATAATATTAGGAACCCCATGAGTAGCCCATCTAACATGACCTATTCCAATATTACCATTTGAAGGGTTCCTAAATAGAATTTTCTCAAGTTCATCAACTCTTCCAGAGCATTTTTTCTCATCTATCAAGTTATTACTTAGGGTGGCTAAACCAGCAGAGTCGTAACCTCTGTATTCTAATTTTTTTAAAGAATTAATTATATTAATTGAAACTGGTTTGTTACTTGCAATTCCTATAATCCCACACATTACTATTTCTTTCTCCTATAATTCTTAATTTCAAGCTGTGGTGTCCTAGTTAAAGCTAATGATTTTTTTTTCACATTTTTTGTAATCACAGATCCGGCACCTACAACACTATTTTTATTCACAACAACAGGTGCAACTAATGAAGAGTTAGACCCTATAAATACATTATCTGCGATTTTTGTTTTAGATTTTTTAACACCATCGTAATTACAAGTAATTGTACCTGCACCAATGTTTGAATTTTTTCCAACTGAAGTGTCGCCAATATATGAGAGATGACTCACTTTTGAATTCTGGTTGATGGAAGATTTTTTTGTTTCTACAAAATTTCCAATTTTGGTATTTTTTTTCAAAACAGTTCCTTCTCTTAACCTTGCGTAAGGACCTACAGTAACATTTTTTTCAATTTTGGTCCCCTCAAGATGACTAAAAGATTTAATATGAGAATTGTCCCCAATTTTCACACTTGGACCGATTACGACATAAGGATCAATAGTTACGTTTTTTCCAAATAAAGTATCTTTTGATAAAAATATTGTTTCCGGTGCAATTAAATTTACACCTTTCTTCAAAGCTTTGTTTCTTAGTAATTCTTGTGAAAGCCTATAAGAATTAGCTTTATTTAATTTATTATTTGTATTCATTAAAAATTTCTTTACATTATTAATGTAACTGAAATAAGTCACAAAATATTTCTTTTTAATACTTTAAAAATGAATCAAATTTACACTATTCTTTTTGATCTGGACGGAACTATAGTAAATACCGCACCAGATTTAATGGCTGCTCATAACCATGTGATGAGAAAGTTTGGTCATTCAGAAAAAAAACTTGAAGATATTAAGTCACTTGCCGGAAAAGGTGCTTGGGTAATGATGCAGAGATCTTTTAAAGAGGAAATAAAAGATGAAAAAACAAAAAAAGAAATGACAAAAGAATTTATAGATTTTTATTCAAAAAATATTGATAAAAACAGTGTTCCAATAAAAGGCGTAATCGATTTTTTTAATTGGGCAAAAAATAAAAATATTTCAATGGCCGTTTGTACTAATAAACAAGAAAGGCTTGCAATAGAGTTATTAAAAAAACTCGATTTGTTCAAATTTTTTGAATATGTCGCTGGTTCAGATACTTTCTCATTTAACAAACCTGACCCAAGACACCTTACTGATGTTGTGGAAATAATTGGTGGTGATTTAAAAAAAACAATGATGATTGGAGATAGCGAAGTAGATGCTATGTCTGCATATAACGCTCGAATACCATTTGTTTTAGTGAAAGATGGATATACCGAAAAAACTGAAAAAGAAATTAAACACGATGAACTAATTTCCGACTTTGTGAATTTTGAAAAAATTTTTGAAAAATATTTATGATTAGTTTTGCTCTCTTTTCAGCTTTAGCAACTTTTTATTTTACAATGTTTTTTACCCCAGGACCGAATAATGCAATGCTTACAGCATCAGGTATGAAATTTGGATTCATGAGAACGTTACCACATTTAATTGGAATTCCTTTAGGGCATATTTTTCAAATCGGGCTTACCTGTTTTGGTTTAGCAAATTTATTCTTGATTTATCCTCAAGTGCAATTCTATATGAAAATCCTATGTTTTATTTATTTACTTTACTTAGGATGGAAAATGATTGGCTCATTTTCTATGGTTCAAAAAGAAACTGGAAGACCTTTGAGATTTTACGAAGCATCATTATTTCAATTTATAAATCCAAAGGCTTGGTCAATTGCGGTCACAGTTGCATCAGGTTTTTTTCCGACTGAGGAAAATATTTTTGTAGGGGTCGCATTTGTTACTATTACTGCTGCAGTTATATGTTTTCCTACGATCAGTCTTTGGGCGCTATTTGGAAGCGGATTAAGAAAATTTGTGGGAGATGTTAAAACAAAAAAAATAATAGAATATGTTTTAGCACTTTTATTGGTTTTAACTGGTATATTTATTCTTATTAAATAATAGCCTTTGATTTTTATAATTCTCTTTAATATAAACTTTGCAGATGCACTTTACAAAAAAGAATAGTTCTGAAAAAAGATTAGAATTTGTAAAAAATTTACAATCCAAAAAACTTCTTAGATTTCCTGGCGCTTATAATCCGTTGTGTGCAAAACTTATAGCTGAAATTGGATTTGATGGAGTTTACATTTCAGGCGGTGTTATGTCTAATGATCTAGGATTACCAGACATAGGATTAACGACTTTAGATCAAGTAAGTTACAGAGCTAACCAAATTTCTAGAGTTACAGACCTTCCTACCATAGTAGATGCTGATACAGGATTTAAAGATTGTGAAAAAACAATTATTACCTTTGAGGAAAAAGGTTTAGCTGGTTGTCATATAGAAGATCAGATAGCTGAAAAAAGATGTGGGCATTTAGATAACAAAGAACTTATTTCAAAAGATGAAATGGTTAAAAAAATTAAAGAGTCTGTAAATGCTAGAAAAGATAAAAATTTTTTAATTATAGTAAGGACTGACGCAAATACTGTGGAAGGTATTGATAAAACATTAGAAAGAATTAAATCTTATGAAGATGCTGGTGCTGACATGATTTTTCCAGAAGCAATGAAAGATGAAAAAGAGTTTGAAAAAGTCAGAAACATATCAAAAGGCTATTTACTAGCAAACATGACAGAGTTTGGAAAATCTAAATTATTAAATAGGTCTCAATTAGAAAATTTAGGCTATAATTTAGTTATTTATCCAGTGACAACACAGAGACTCGCCATGCAGAATGTTGAATATGGTCTTAAATCAATATTTAAAGATGGCCATCAAAATAATATCATTGACAAAATGCAGACTAGAAAAAGGTTGTACGAGTTAGTAGAATATGAGAAATACAATACGCCTGATAAGAAAATCACAGATTTTTCTACAGAGGGACATGAATAATGAGTGAAGAAATTAAAAAAGGTTTGTTAGGTATAGTAGTTGATGAAACTACAATTTCACATGTAGTTCCAGAACTCAGTGCCTTAACTTACAGAGGATACACAGTACAAGAGCTTTGCGATAAATGTGATTTCGAAGAAGTTGCCTATTTAGTACTGAACGGAGAGCTCCCCAACAAAAGTCAGCTGAAAAAATTTATTAAACAAGAAAGATCAGAAAGAAAACTTTCTAAACAAATATTAAATGATATTAAAAAAATGCCTCGTAACGCTCATCCTATGGACGTAATTAGAACTTGTGTAAGTTTAATGGCATTAGAAGATAAGGACACAAAAGACAATTCTCCTAAAGCAAACATGAGAAAGGCAATGAGAATATTTGCTAAAACACCTACAGCTGTTGCTGCTTATTTCAGAACACGAAAAGGTAAATCAATTATAGCTCCAAGTAAGAAATTATCTTTTTCAGAAAATTTTTTCAAAATGATGTTTAATAAAGTTCCAGATAAGGAGATAGTAAGAGCATTTGATATTTCGTTAATATTATACGCAGAACATAGTTTTAACGTTTCGACATTCACAGCTAGAACCATTACATCTAGCTTATCTGATTTACATGGTGCAATAACTGGAGCCATAGCGTCTTTAAAAGGTCCATTACATGGTGGAGCTAATGAAGCAGTAATGCATATGATGAAAGAGATTGGAAAACCTGAAAAAGCAAAAGCTTGGATTGAAAATGCATTAAATAAAAAAAAGGTAGTAATGGGATTTGGGCACAGAGTTTACCGTACAGGAGACTCGAGAGTGCCAACAATGAAACACTATATGTTTAAAGTAGCTAAGCTTTTGAAAAAAGAAAAATATACGAGAATGTATGAAATTTTAGAAAAAGTAATGTTACAAAGAAAAAATATCCATCCAAATGTAGATTTTCCATGTGGTCCAACTTATTACATGATGGGTATTGATATAGATTTTTATACACCAATATTTGTAATGTCTCGTATTACTGGTTGGTCGGCTCATATTATGGAACAACACGCCTCAAACAAACTAATAAGACCATTGTCTAAATATAGAGGTGCTGAAGTGAGAGAAGTAATGTTGTTGAATCAAAGATAAATGACTTTAACTAATTTATTATTATTTTTAATCTTAGTTACACTGGCTACATATACTTTTATGCCCTGGAAAGGTATTGATAAAGGTTCATTAGTAAAAGTAGCATCTCAGTGGTTTATGTGGTTTGCTATTTTTGCACTCATTGTTTTAATATCTACTTTTTTTGGAATTGAAGTTTCTGGATAATAATTTTTTTCAACGAACAAGAATTTTAGACGGGGGTATGGGCCAGGAACTCCTTAACCGGGGAGTTAAACCTCACGGAACTCTATGGGGAGCCTCAGCATTATATAATCGAAAATATCACAAAACAGTTGTCAAAACGCATTTAGATTTTATAAAAGCTGGAGCAGAAATTATAGTGACTAATAGCTTTGGTAGTAGAAAAAGAAGGCTCATCGAAAATGCTTTGGTAAAAGAATATAAAAATCTTAACGTTCTAGCTGGAAAATTAGCTAAAAGAGCTGTTACGATGTCCAAGAAAAAAGTTTTAATTGCTGGAAGTTTGCCTCCTCAAAACTTTACTTATTTTGCTGATCTTGGAAAAGATTTAAAATTTATAAAGGAAAGTTTTAAATCTCAGGCAAAATATCTCAATCCATATGTGGATTTCTTTTATCTAGATGTAATGAGTAGTTGGAAAGAATGTTCATTAGGTTTAAATGCAATTAAAAAATACAAGAAAAAAATTTTAGTCGGTATCCACATTAGGAGTAAAGGATTGTTACCCTCAGGTGAAAAATTTATAACTGTTGCAAAAAAAGTTCAAAAACATAAACCCATTGGAATTATGGCTTCTTGTGTTTCTTTTGAGGATTTAAACGAAGTAATACAAGACGCAAAAAAACTTAAAGTCCCATTTGGATTTAAAATCAATGCTTTTGAGCATATTCCGCCAGGTTGGAAACCCGACTCAAATAATCCTAAAGTTCAGCTTGGAAAAAGAAAAGATCTTACTCCCAAAAAGTTCCTTGAAATTTGTAAAAAATTAAAGAGCAATGGAGCAAAAATCATTGGAGGATGTTGCGAAATTACTCCAAAACATATCGAAAAATTAAAGTCTTTAGTGTGATTTAATTATTTTTTGTGTAATTCTATCTAATATAATTGCTAGAATTACAATTCCTGTTCCGCCAATAACTGCAGAACCAACATCGAGCCTTCCCAGAGCAATATATACTGTTAAGCCTAGTCCTCCTGCACCTATTAAAGCAGCAATAACTACCATAGATAAAGCAAGCATTAGAGTTTGATTAACTCCTGCCATTATAGTTTTTAAAGACAAAGGAATTTCAATTTTAATTAATATTAAGAATCTTGTAAGTCCTAAACTTGATCCTGCCTCTTTAAATCCTTTACCAACTTGCCTAATACCTAAATTTGTTAATCGAATAATTGGTGGTAAAGCAAATATAATTGTAGCAACTACTCCAGGAGTTAAGCCAACTCCAAAAAGCATAACTACAGGTATTAAATATACGAAACTTGGTATTGTTTGCATTATATCAAGTATAGGACGTAAAATAATTTCAAAAGTGTTACTTCTCGAGGCAATAATGCCAAGAGGAATTCCAATTAACATACAAAATAAAACAGCAGTAAAAATCATTGCAAGCGTGGTCATACTTTCTGACCAAAGGTCAACAAGATCAATAAAAACTAAACTTACAAAAGAAAATATTGCAAATTTAATTCCATTTGTTCTGTAAGCGAAAATTATAAATATTAAAAGTATGATCGGAAAAGGAATAAAATTAAAAAGAGAGTCTAAACTATTTAATACAGTGTCTATAGGTGCTGAAATTTTTTTAAAGAGTGGCCTTTGTTCAAACAGCCACTCTTTAATATTTCCTTCTATCCATTCACCTATTGGAATGTATATTTCGTAATCTGATGGGGCTAATTTTAAACTCATTAAAATTAACCTGAACCTTTACTTGATCCAACTATCAAACGTACTTTGATTAGCTTTTATCCATTCAGCTGCGTGTTTCTTAATAGCTTTTTCGCTTTTCTCACCCTTGTTCATCTTCAAGTTCTGAGCAGCAATATCTCCAAGAGGTATTGAGGCTTTTTTAAGCATTTTTTCTACCTTTGGATTTGCTTTAAGAAAATCTACGTTAGCTGCTGGTCTAATGTCATCAGCACCAAAACCTAAATTTACTTTAGATTTTGTAGCATTAGCGATCTTAGTAGGTTTTGTTTTACTGTATGGAACTTCAATCCAAACTACATCTTTACCAAGTTTTAAAGCACCAACAGTCCAATTAGGCGTCCATGTGTAAAACAGAATTGATTTTCCATTTTTATACTTAGACACTGCATCTGCCATTGAAGCCGAGTAGTCTGCTTTTACTGGATTGATAAATTCACCTAATCCAAGTTCATCAAAGTGTTTTGTGATTTGTTTTTCACAACCCCAACCCGGAGGGCAAGCAACCATGTCTGCTTTTCCATCTCCATTAGAGTCAAACTCTTTTGCATGTTTTTTGATATCCATTACGCTTTTGATACCAAATTTATCTGCTGATTTTTTATCGATTAAGTAACCTTGGGCTCCTCCACCTTTCATTACATAACCAACTGGTTTAACTTTTCCTTTAGATTCTGAAATGTAACCATCATGAGTTCCGAACCAGCCGTTCACCCATAAATCAACATCACCTGATGTTGCCGCTACATAAAACACTTGAGGTTTCATTACAGTTGGGCCTGAAACTTTGTAACCCATTTTCTCAAGAGCTGCCTTATAGATCTCAGCCTGAAAATAACCTGTATCCCAGTCTGCCTTACCCATTTTGATCTCATTGGCAAATACAGCACTACTAATAGTAAGAGCTGCAATTATTGATACTAAATGTTTAAAATATCTCATCTTCCCTCCTAAATTTATAAAATTTTAACATGTATAAATTTTGAATGTAACCGTAATACAACTAAAAAGTGAGATATGTCTTATATGCGCACTATCGTGCGCATATATTCTTATTTGCTAATTTATTTTTAGTTTATCCAACTATTAAAAGTTTTTTGATTTGATTTAATCCACTCTTCAGCATGTTTCTTTATTGCTTTTTCACTTTTCTCACCCTTGTTCATTTTTAAGTTCTGAGCAGCAATATCAGCTAAAGGAATAGATGCTTTTTTTAAAAACTTTTCTACTTTTGGATTAGCTTTTAAAAAATCAACATTTGCAGCCGGTCTAATGTCGTTCACACCAAATCCCATATTAAGTTTTGACTTTGTTGCATTTGGTACGCTAACAACTTTTGTTTCACTAAAAGGAGCTTCGATCCAAACTACATCTTCACCTAATTTTAAAGTGCCGACTGTCCAGTTCGGAGTCCAAGTATAAAATAAAACAGATTTACCATTTTTATATCTTGAAATTATATCTGCCATAGCAGCTGAGTAATCTGCTTTTATTGGATTAATAAATTCACCCAGACCAAGTTCCTCAAAATGTCTTGATATAATTTTTTCGCAACCCCATCCTGGATGGCAAGCAACCATATCTGCTTTACCATCGCCATTTGAGTCAAACTCTTTAGCGTGATTTTTTATATCCATTACAGATTTAATGTTAAATTTATCTGCAGTTTTTTTGTCAATTAAGTAACCTTGCAAGCCACCACTTTTTGCAACGAAACCAACAGGCTTAACCTTACCCATTGCCTCTTTGACATAAGAATCGTGATTTCCAAACCATCCATTAACCCAAAGATCCATATCTCCTGCAGCTGCCGCAACATAAAATACCTGTGGTTTCATAACAGTCGGGCCTGTAACTTTATAACCCATTTTTTCTAGTGCTTTTTTATAAACTTCTGCTTGAAAATAACCTGTGTCCCAATCAGCTTTACCCATTTTTATTTCTTTTGCATTTATTGATAAACTTAATGTTGAAACAAAAACTATTGTTATTAATATTTTTAATAATTTCATAATTATCCTTCTGTTGATATTATATTAATTTATAAAGAATTTTAATGAAAAGAGAGTATTGTCGCAGAAATATTTAAAGTTGATTTAATCTTTTTTACACTTTTTACAGATACCAAAAAATTCTAAGTTAAATCTTTTAAATTTCATTCCTTTTTTATGATTAAAACCTGATAAATATTTTGAAAGTTTGGTATCGCTGATCTCATCAACCATTTCGCAACTTTCACAAATTGAAAATGCTGTTGCTTTTGAAATTTCACAATCTGAGCTTCTGCATGCAACAAAAGCATTTTTACTTTCTATTTTATGAATTTTTCCCATTCCAATCAACTTATCCAATGCTCGATAAATTTGTTGAGGGGCGTTAATTCCTTTTTTTTGTACATTAAATAATATGGAATAAGCTTTTAAAGGACCTTTTGCCTTCTGAATAATATCTAAAACTATTTGTTGGTTTCTAGAAAGTGTTTGTGCTCTTGCCATAAATATAATTTACTAATTAATTATCATTTTTTCAATTCGGAATATTTTTTAAACTTTAAAAGTGAAAAACAAAAAAGTATTAAAGCTGCGGTTATTATTGATGGACCTGATGCGGTATTAAATTCTAAAGAAGAAAATAATCCTATTAAAATAGATAATAGTCCTCCAATTGTCGATAAAATAACCATCTGTAATGGATTGTTAGATATATTTCTTGCAAGAGCTGCGGGAATTATTAGCATTCCAGTTATTAAAAGAAGTCCGACTATTTTAATTGAAATAGCAATTATTGCTGCCATCAAAATTGTGAATATTGCATTATACCTATCAGGGTTCATCCCTTCTGCTTTAGCTAAATCATAATTTATTGTGGAAGCAAACAAAGGTTTCCAAATAATCTTTAAAATTATTAAAATAAATACGCCACCACCCCAAATTAATAACAAATCACTTTGACTTACAGCTAATATATCGCCAAATAACAAACCCATAACATCAAATCTAATAGTTGTTAAAAATCCAATAATTACAAGTCCTATTGCTAGCGATGAATGGGCTAATAAACCTAACAAAGCATCGTTAGGAAGATTTGTTTTAGTTTGTAATTGAAGGAGAAAAATTGCTAAAACTGCTGATATTAAAAAAACTGAAAAAGCAATATTAAGTTCAAATACCAAAGCCATAGTTACACCTAATAAAGCTGAATGCGCAAGTGTACCTGCAAAAAAAGACAATCTTCTCCAAATTACAAAGCATCCTATTGGACCTGTTATTAAAGCTATTCCAATTCCTGCAAGTAAAGCTCTTATAAAAAAATCATTAAGCATATTATTTTTGATCTATTGTTCCATCTTGAGAGTGAGTATGATCATGTTTATGTTCATATAAAGATAAGATATTGGAAGCTCTATCTCCGAACAATTCCTTATATTTACTGTCTTTAACGACTTTATGAGGTGCTCCAGAACAACATACATGTCCATTTAAACATAATACAAAATCAGTTGCAGACATTACTACATGTAGATCATGTGAAATTAAAAGAATTCCACATTTCATTTTTTCTGAAATTTGTTTGATTAATTCATATAGAGCAATTTCACCTTTAAAATCAACACCTTGTACTGGCTCATCAAGAACTAATAATTCTGGTTTTTTAGAAATAGCTCTTGCTATCAAAACTCTTTGGAACTCTCCTCCAGATAAATTACTTAAACTTTTATTTTTTAGGTGTTCAACACCAGTTAAATTTAAAGCAATATTAATTTGATCTTGAGTTAATTCTTCTGTCAAAGTCATAAAATCCAATACTCTTATTGGCAAGGTCCAATCTATTGAAATTTTTTGAGGCACGTATCCAATTTTGTCAGTATATTTTTTAACTTTGCCATCTATCTTTTTATAAATTCCTAAAGCAATTTTTGCTGTTGTTGATTTCCCAGAGCCATTTGGACCTATCAAAGTGACTATCTCACCTTGTTTAATCTCAAATGAAACTCCTTTAACTAAAGATTTGTCGTTTATAGAAACGCCAGCATTTTCAACCTTTAGTAGAACTTTATTTTTATTTTCCATATTAAAAACCTTGACCTCAAATATGTTATATTATAACAAACGTTATATTATAACACTATGATAAACAAATTTATTAAGCTTACAATTACTTTATTTTTTACATTAACTCTAAGTTTTTCTGCCAATGCAGAGATTAAAGTTGTGGCTTCTATTAAACCAATACATTCACTAGCTAGTTATTTGATGGATGGAGTGGGTAAACCAGATTTAATTGTTGATGGATATAATTCTCCACATGGATTTGCATTAAAACCATCACACGCTAAAATGTTGCAAAATGCTGACTTAATATTTTGGGTTGGCGAAGACTTAGAAACTTTTTTAGAAAAACCATTAAAATCAATAGCAAAAAAAGCTGAAAAAATAGAATTAATGGAAATCAAGGGTGTAAAAAAATTAGAATTCAGAGAAAGAAACATATTCGAAGGGCATGATGATCACGGACACGATGATCATAAAGAACATGGTCATAAAGAGGATAAACATGATGATCATAAAGAACATGGTCATAAAGAGGATAAACATGATGATCATAAAGAACATGGTCATAAAGAGGATAAACATGATGATCATCACGAGCATGCTCACGGCGAACACGATCCGCATATTTGGCTTGATCCAATAAACGCAAAAGCAATCTTAAGTGAGATGGCAGAGCATTTAATTGAAAAAGATCCAAACAATGCATCTGCTTATAAAGCTAATTTAAAGAAGGCTCATAAAGCTTTAGACAATCTTACAAAAAAAGTTAAATCTGAGCTAAAAGGAGATTTTAAATCTATTGTATTCCATGATGCCTACCAGTATTTTGAAAAAAGATTTAATGTAAATGTTTTGGGAGCTTTTACAGTTAATACAGATGTATTACCAGGAGCTGAGCAATTGGCTGAAATCAGAGAAATAATTGAACATGAAAAAGTAACTTGTGTATTTTCAGAACCTCAATTTAATCCAGATATTATAAAAGCAGTTGCAAAAGATACCAATATTAAGACTGGAGTTATAGATCCATTAGGAGCAACTCTTGATCCAGGAAAAGATTTATACTTTGATTTAATAAGAAATATGTATGCTTCTTTTAAGAGTTGTTAAATAATTTATCTTTCAATAACCATAGTATCTTTAGAGCCACCACCTTGAGAACTGTTTACAATAGTGCTTCCTTTTTTAAGAGCTACTCTAGTTAATCCACCTGTTGTAACCCAGGTTTTTTTACCGGTTAATACAAATGGTCTAAGGTCTAAATGTCTTGGCTCAATTCCCTCTTCAGCAATTGTAGGGTTAGTGGATAAAATTTCTAATGGTTGAGCAATATAATCACAAGGATTAGCTTTTATCTTGTTAATCATATTTTCTCTCTCATCCTTTGAGGCCATCGGACCAATTAATATTCCATTACCACCTGATCCATTGGTAGGTTTTACAACTAATTTAGAGATATTTTCGATAACATGATCTTTATGGATTTTTTTTCTACATAAAAATGTTTTTACTTGTTTTAGTTTTGGTTCTTCGTTTAAATAAAACTTAATCATCTTATCAACGTAAGAATAGATAGCTTTATCATCTGCTATTCCTGTCCCAGGTGCATTTACAATACCAACATTACCTTTACGCCAACATTTAAATAAACCGGGTACTCCAAGCAAAGAATGTTTATAAAAAACTTTTGGATCTAAGAAGTTGTCGTCTATTCTTCTATAAATACAATCAACTTTCATAGGGCCTGTTACAGTTTTCATATAAACAAAATCTTTTTCAACGAATAAATCTTTCCCCTCTACAAGCGCGATACCCATTTGTTCAGCTAAAAATCTATGTTCGAAATAAGCTGAGTTATATCTTCCTGGAGTTAACACACACATGTGTGGGTTTCTTGTTTTTCGAGGGACACATTCAAGCATACAGTGATATAATTTGTTTGGATATTGATGAACTGAAGAAACTTTGTATTTTGTAAATAATTCAGGAAAGACATCTCGCATTACCATTCGATTTTCAAGCATGTAAGAAACTCCTGATGGAACACGCAAGTTATCTTCTAGAACCATGAACTCACCATTGATATTTCTTATTAAATCAATTCCTGAAATGTTGGACCAAGCTTTATATTTTGGTGAAAAACCATAGCACTCTCTTAAATAAAATGGAGAATTAAAAACTAAATCTTCAGGAATAATATTGTCTTTAAAAATTTTTCTGTCGTTGTAAACATCGTCTATAAAAAGGTTAAGAGCTTTTACTCTTTGAAGTAGTCCTTTTGAAACCTTAGCCCAATCTTTTTTTAGAATAATTCTAGGAATAATATCTAAAGGCCACTTTTTTTCTTGGAGTTTTTTTCCTGATGAATAAACTCGAAAATTAATTCCCCTAGCATTTATTGTACTTGCGCAGTTCTTTTCAATTTCATTTAACTTCTTGATGCCATGTCTCTCTAAAATGTGAGAGATAATAACAGCTTGCCTACGCAACTTATGGTCAGAGTTTAAGTACTCGTCATAAGTTTTTTTAGAATCGTATTTTTTCCACAAATTCACCATTTTATAATTCTTAATAGTTTGATGCCTTTATCAAATGCACAAATTCGATAATAGCTATGATAATTAAGAATTGAATATTTACTGTTTTTTAAATAAGAATTCACCATGACATATTGTATAGGTATTAAGACTAATGAAGGCGTTGTGTTAGCTTCTGACTCTAGAACAAACGCTGGTTTAGATAATGTAAACATTTATTCTAAAATGCTTACTTACGACGTAGGTGACAGAACAGTTGTTATAGTTACTTCAGGAAACTTGGCAACATCGCAAGCAGTTTTTAAGTCTATTGAGAAAGACATAAAAGAAAATTCATCGAACAATCTCAATAAATGTAAAGATTTTGAGCAAATAGCTTCATATGTTGGGAAACTTACTATTAAACACTCATCTCCAGACGGAGTGAACACTGACAGCCTTGTTTTAGGGGCTACATTTATTATTGGAGGGCAAATAAGAGGTCAAGATTTAGAATTGTACTTAGTTTATCCTCAAGGAAATTATATTAGGCCAGCAGATAGTAAACCGTATTTGGTAATTGGTGAAGTAAAGTATGGGAAGCCCATACTCGATAGAGTTATAACTCCTAATGTTTCAATAGGAGATGCATCTAGATGTGCATTAATATCTATGGACTCCACACTCAAAAGTGATTTAACAGTAGGCCCGCCAATTGATATTGCCGTCTATAAAAAAGATCAAAAAAAATTATCTTACCTTAAATGTTTAAATACATCTGATGAAGATTACAAAAAAATTTGCAACCAATGGTCTGATAAAGTTCTTCAGGTATTTGATACTTTCCCAAAATTTGATTGGGAAAAATAATCTTTAAGCAAAAACCTCGCCCCATGTACCTTTAGTAGAAGCTTTAGAATATTCTGTAGCTCTACCTTCAAAAAAGTTCATGTGCTCTACTCCGTTAAGCATAGTGTCCAACCACGTTAATGGATTTTTCTTAACATCGTAGATAGGATTTAAACCTAATTGCTCTAATCTTCTGTTACCAATAAATCTAATGTACTGTTTAACTTCTTCAGCTGTTAACCCTTGCATTGGACCCATTTGAAAAGCAAGATCAATGAATGCATCTTCGTGGTGAACGATTGTTTTGCATGCCTCGTAAATTTCATTTTTTAATTTATCATTCCAAATTTGTGGTTCTTCTTTAATGAAATCTCTAAAGAGTCTGATCATAGAATTACAGTGCAAAGTTTCATCTCTAACTGACCACGTTACTATTTGGCCCATCCCTTTCATTTTATTAAATCTAGGGAAGTTTAATAAGATTGCGAAACTAGCAAACAATTGTAAACCTTCTGTGAAAGCAGAAAATACAGCCATTGTCATTGCTATATTGTGTTTTGATTTAACATCAAAACCTTGCATGTAGTCATACTTATCTTTCATTTCTTTGTACTGTAAGAAAGCTGAGTACTCTGTTTCTGGCATTCCGATTGTATCTAATAGATGAGAATAAGCAGCAATATGCACTGTTTCCATTGCTGCAAAGGCTGTCATCATCATTAAAACTTCTGTTGGTTTAAATACTGTTGTGTAATGTCTTAAGTAGCAATTATTTACTTCAACATCTGCTTGAGTAAAAAATCTAAAGATATGAGTTAAAAGATTTTTTTCTTCAACTGATAAATTTTTCTGCCAATCTCTAACATCGTCTCCTAGAGGAACCTCTTCTGGTAACCAATGAATTCTTTGTTGAGTTAACCAGGCATCGTAACACCATGGATATCTAAAGGGTTTGTAAACTGGGTTTTCTACTAATAAACCCATTTTATTAGGCTGGATTATTGTTGGTTTAGTTTTTTCTGCTACTGACATGATAAACACTCCTCATAGTTATTGCTTTCATTATTTGATTCTTGTTTTCCAGAGTAAACATTTTTTGTCACATCTGTTGAAGATCCATTGTTTACATTTTCAGCTCTCTGGATTGATTTGGATCTACAGTAATAAAGGCTTTTCAGACCTTTTTTCCATGCTTGAAAATGAATATCGTGAAGTTCTTTTTTATGAATATCTGCTGGAACAAAGATATTTACTGACTGTGCCTGTGAAATATGAGGCGTTCTATCTGCGCCAAGTTCAACAATCCATCTTTGATCAATTTCAAAAGCGGTTTTAAATGTATCTTTCTCATTCGCGGTTAAAAAATTTAAATGTGATACGGATCCTTGATTGGTTGTTATAGTTGACCATACTTCATCTGTATCCTTATTATATTTTTGAAGTATCTTTTTTAAATATTTATTTCTTACATTAAAAGAACCTGATAGCGTTTTATGAGTATAGCTATTAGCAGCAATTGGTTCTATTCCCGGAGAAGAGCCTCCGCAAATAATTGAGATAGAGGCTGTTGGAGCTATTGCTGTTTTGTTTGAAAACCTCTCCTTCATCCCATATTCTGCCGCATCAGGGCATGATCCTCTTTCATCAGCTAAAGTTTTTGATGCTTCATCAACTTTCTCTTGAATGTTTTGGAATATTTTTTTGTTCCACACTTTGCTCATTATTGACCCAAAAGGAATATTTTTTTGTTGAAAGTATGAGTGTAATCCCATAACTCCAAGACCAACACTTCTCTCTCTCATCGCTGAGTATTTTGCATGGGCAAATTCATCAGGGGCTCTATTAATAAAATCGGTCATAACATTATCTAAAAATCTCATTACATCTTCAACAAACTGTGGATCGTCTTTCCATTGATCATATGTATCTAAATTTAATGACGATAGACAACAAACAGCTGTTCTTTGATTTCCCTCATTATCTATTCCAGTTGGTAAAGTGATTTCACTACAAAGGTTAGAAGTTTTAACTTTTAATCCTGCAAGTTTATGGTGTTGTGGAATTTGTCTGTTAACCGTATCAATATAAACAATATAAGGTTCTCCTGTTTCAATTCTTGCAGTTAATAATCTTATCCATAAGTTTCTTGCTGGTATAGTTTGTTGAACAGATCCATCATAAGGACTTCTTAATGCCCATTGGCCACCTGTTTCTACTGCTCTCATAAACTCATCCGTTACTAAAACTCCGTGATGTAAATTTAAAGATCTTCTATTAACATCTCCACCAGTCGGTCTTCTCATTTCAATAAATTCTTCAATTTCAGGATGATCAATTTGTAAATAACAAGCAGCTGAACCTCTTCTTAAAGAACCTTGGCTGATAGCTAAAGTTAAAGAATCCATCACTTTTATAAAAGGAATAATCCCTGAAGTCTTTCCAACTTTTCCTATTTTTTCTCCAATTGATCTTAGATTGCCCCAATAGCTTCCTATACCGCCGCCTCTAGCTGCAAGCCAAACGTTTTCTTCCCAAAGATTTGTTATTCCCTCTAGGCTATCGCTAGCCTCGTTTAAAAAACATGAAATTGGCAGTCCTCTTTCTGTACCACCGTTAGATAAAACAGGTGTAGCAGGCATAAACCATAAATTACTTATATAATTGTAAATTCGTTGTGCGTGTAAATTATCATCAGCGTAAACGCTCGCAACTCTAGCAAATAAATCTTGAAAACTTTCGTTCTGACCTAAATATCTGTCTGTAAGTGTAGCTCTTCCAAAATCAGTTAAGTTTTCATCTCTAGATCTATCAATCTTGATAGTGATACCCTTCTCGTTTTGGAATAATTCTGTCTCTCCAGATAAAGAGAATAAATCAGGCTTTTTGGGTCCGTTATTCTTTAGTTCGTTTTGGTTTTTTTGGCTTATGGAGCCGACAGCTTTCTCTATTGCCAATGATACACTTTTATTCATATTTTCCTTGTTTTTACTTGATTTGTTAACAAAACAACTACATGTTGTGTTACAGATATGTTAATATACTATATAACATCGAAATCAATAGAACATTATAAGAACATCTGATTAATTTTGCAAGTGGAAAGTTTTGTTAATAAACATTTAATAACAAATGCCTATATTCTCTAGTATTTATTACTAATGAAAATCAATCCAAATGGTTTTAGAGAGTACGACGCGAGGTGGATCTTTGAAAAAGAGATCGATATTGAGGGAATCACTAATTTAGGCAAAGGCTTAGGAACTCAAATAATAAGCCACACCAAAAAAGATAATCCGAGAATAATAGTTGGTCATGATTATAGATCATACAGTGAGAAAATTAAAAAAGCTTTAACTGAAGGTTTGATTTCAACTGGGTGTAATGTTGAAGATGTAGGTTTATCTCTTTCCCCAATGGTTTATTTTGCTCAGTTTAATTTAAACTCAGACGCAATAGCAATGGTAACTGCTAGCCATAATGAAAACGGTTGGACAGGTGTAAAAATGGGTATTCAAAAAGGTTTAACACATGCACCTGAAGAAATGGAAAACTTAAAAGATATTACTTTAAATAAAAAATATTTAAGTGGAAAAGGATCATTAAAAAAAATAGATAATTTTAAGAACGTATATATACAAGATTTAATTAAAAAAAATAAGTTAAATAAAAAAATAAAAGCTGTGGTAGCTTGTGGAAATGGGACGGCAGGAATATTTGCGCCAGAAATTTTAAAAGGTATCGGATGCGAAGTCATAGAATTAGATTGTAATTTAGATTGGTCCTTTCCTAAATATAACCCAAATCCGGAGGATCTTGAGATGCTCCATGCAATAGCTAAAGCCGTAAAAGATAATAAAGCTGATATTGGATTTGGTTTTGATGGAGATGGAGATAGATGCGGAGTTATAGATGAAAAAGGTAATGAAATATTCTCAGATAAAATTGGGTTACTAATTGCGAGAAATCTTTCAAACAAACATAGAGATACAACATTTATTGTTGACGTTAAATCAACTGGACTATTTAAAAATGATAAAATACTTAGAGAAAATGGATGTGAAACCATTTACTGGAAAACTGGTCATTCGCACATAAAAAGAAAAGTAAATAAAGAAAAAGCATTAGCTGGTTTTGAAAAGAGCGGGCATTTTTTCTTTAATCAACCCTTAGGGTATGGTTATGATGATGGGATAAATTCGGCAATACAAGTTTGTCATCTCATTGTAAATCAAAACAAAAAAATGAGTGAAATTATTAAAACATTACCAATAACTTATCAAACTCCAACAATGGCTCCATATTGCAAAGATGAAGAGAAATATAAAGTAGTTGATGAAATGGTAAAAGAGGTAAAGAAATTAAAAGATGAAGGTATTAAGATTGATAATCAAAGTATTGTTGAAGTATTAACAATTAATGGCGTGAGATTTTCTTTAGAGGATGGATCATGGGGTTTAATTAGGGCATCATCCAATAAGCCCTCTTTGGTAATTGTGGCTGAAAGCACTAAGTCAGATGAAAAAAAGAAAAAAATTTTTGAATTTATAGATAATCTTTTGCAGAAAACTGGAAAGATTGGCGAATATGATCAAAAAATTTAAATTTTAAAATACTCGTATAAAAATCTAGTTCCAATGACTATTAAAAATAATCCAAAATATTTAGTCATTCTCATTTTATCAACTTTATGACTGGCCTTTGCGCCTAATCTTGCCATGAAAGCAGTAATAGGGAAAAAAACTAAAAAGGCTGGAATATTCAAAAATCCAATACTCAAAGGTAAATCAGCTTCTAAGTATGAGCCTGAAATTAAAAAACCCCCTGCACCAAACAAAGCAATAATAAATCCAATTGCAGCTGCACTACCAATAGCTTTATTTATTGGATAACCAAAAAATTTTAAAATTGGTACATTCATAACAGCTCCACCAATGCCCATTGGTGCAGAAATAAAACCGCTTACAATACCTGAAATGGCTTTTGAGAATAATCCTATTTTGATTTCTATATTTGTCTCTTTTTCTTTTAAGAAAAGTAAGTAAAACGCAAGAACATATACAATTATAGTAAAAAATAATATCAAAGGTTTTGTTTCTAAACTTGCAGCAAATATTGTTCCTAAAATTACTCCAGTAGCAACAAAGAACCCGAAACCTTTTACAATATTAAAATCTACAGCTTTATGTTGATGATGGGTTAACACAGAAACTGTTGAGGTAGGTATGATAATTCCAAACGAGGTTCCTACTGCTAAGTGCATAACATAAGCTGTTTCGATCCCAGAAAAGCTAAATATATAAAATAAAATAGGAACTGTTACTAATCCTCCCCCAATACCAAAGAGTCCAGCCGCAAACCCTGCTGGTATTGCTGTAGCAATCATAATTAAAACTAAATAAATTATTTCTGATTGAGAAAGGATATCCAAAACTATCTCTCTAAAGAAACAGGATTATTTTTTCTTACTTGGTCCATAATATGATTTACTTTTTGTAAATCCGCATCTCTTATACACATATTTTTAGATAGATATTGCTTCCAAGTTTTTGAACCATTTTGTCCATGAAACAAACCAACCGTATGTCTCATAATATGATTTAACTGTACGCCTTTTGATGTTTGCTCTTGAATATAAGGAATTAGATTTTCCATAACTTCTGTTCTTGTCGGTACATTTTCATTTTTAAAAATTTCTTTTTCAATATCTGCCAAAAAATAAGGTGAATGATATATAGCTCTACCAATCATCACTCCGTCTACTTTTGCTAAATGATTTTTAATTTCTTCTGTTGTTTTTATCCCTCCATTAATAATTATCTCATCATCTTTAAAATAATCTTTCAATTTATAAACAAAATCATATTTAAGTGGTGGAATATTTAGATTTTCTTTTGGTGTTAGTTTTTTAAGTAAAGCTTTTCTTGCGTGAATTATAAATTTTTTTGAACCTGCATCTTTAGTAGTTTGAATAAAAGATTTTAAAAATTCAAAATTTTCAACATCGTTGTAACCAATTCTAGTTTTGATTGTTACAGGTAATTTAGTTGCTTTAGTCATTGCTTCAACACATTTAGCCACAAGATCTGGTTCTTGCATTAAACATGCGCCAAATTTATTTTTTTGTACTTTTTTACTTGGACATCCTAAATTTAAATTTATTTCTTTATATCCGTAATCTTCAGAAATCTTACATGCTTCGGATAGCTCGTTTGGATTCGATCCTCCTACTTGAAGTGTTACCGGATTATTAATTTTTTTGAATGAAAGAAGTTTGTTTCTGTCTCCTCTTACAATTGCATTAGCAACAATCATTTCTGTATATAAATGTATATTTTTGCTTATAAGACTTAGAAAATAAATTTCGTGTTTGTCAGTGCAATCCATCATGGGCGCAACTGAAACAGTTTTCTTCATAATTTATTCTGATTTGTTTTCTTCGGCTACTGGAACTTCCTCACTTAACTCAAGAGGAGCTTCCTCTGTATCTAAATTTTCTTCTTTTATCTCAGGTTGCTCTGCTTTTAGCTCTGAAAGAGCTTCATCAGCTAAGCTTGGTTTTTTTACTTCTGGAATTCTTCTTGTTCTTTTTGATGGTAATATTGCAACTCCACTTTTAGAGACTTGTCCTTTGTAAAGATTTTCAAAGTCATCGTTAGTTTCTTCTTCGATTTCTTCCTGCTGTTCCACTTCGTCAGGTTCTTTTCTTAATCTTTTAATTGCACTAGCCTCAACATCTTTAACATCAATTTTGCCATCTCCGATTTCTCTTAATGATATAATTGTTCGTTTGTCGTTATCTTCCTCAACCATCATTGGAGCTCCTGCATTTAATTGAACAGTTCTTTCCTTAGCTAGTAAAACTAGATCGTATTGGTTATCTACTTTTTCTAAACAGTCTTCTACGGTAATTCTTGCCATGATGAAGAGTGTATATTCAAATAATCTTAAGAAATCAATTATTTTCTAAGCTTAGTAGGTTCAAGCTTATTTCTAATTAATATCAAAAGAACTAAAGAAATAACTATGTATATGCTTGATACAAAAGCAATATTTTCAATTGTAAAACCATTGTCGATCATTAAACCAAACACTGCTGTTCCAAAAGCTGTTGAAAACACCATAAATGCGGTTGTCAAAGCTTTTATAGATCCAATAAATTTTACGCCATAAATTTCAGCCCAAGTAGAAGATCCAAGAACATTGGCTAATCCATTAGAAATACCTACTAAACCTAAAAAAACAAATGCTGACATTTCATGTTGGTAATAAAATATTACAAACATAGCTATTAACAGAGGTATATTCATTATTGGAATTAATTTTCTACTTGTAAATTTATCAACTAAAAAACCTGAGAAAAATAAAGTTATAATTGAAGCTAATGAATAAACCATAAATGCTTTTGGTATTGTGTAAATATTCCACATTTTTGAGTCTGAAATAAACGACTGATATACAAATACTCCAGTGGCTATCCAAGGCATTGCAAGCATATTAAGTGAGACAATATAAAATCTATAATCTTTAATTACTTCTCTTCTTCTCCAACTTTTTATTTTAAAATTTTTTTTAGGATCTAAATCTTTTTCTCTAGAGTCTAATTTAATTTGTTTGATTGTATTAAAAACAACAAATGGCAAAAATATAATTACAGTAATTGCTATTCCTTGCCAAACAGATCTCCAAGAATAAATTATAAACAAGTAAGTTACTAATACAGGTAAAATAAATTCTGCAGATGATAATCCAAACCAAATTGTGCTTAGAGCTTTTCCCCTAGACTTTTCAAAAAATCTCGAGATTGTAGTCGTAGATGTGTGGCTCATTAAACCTTGGCCAGAAAATCTCATTAAAAATATACCGATTGATAAAAAAATAATACTATTGATGAAAGAAAAAAATAAAGATGAAAAAAATAATAATAGAATAACAAATAAAGAATAATAGATTATTTGATATTCATCGATTTTCTTTCCAACCCATATAAGTAAAAGACTAGAAAATATTGTTGCAGTGGCATAAATATTTCCGAATTGTCCGTGAGTAATACCTAATTCATTTCTAATTGGTGCGTTAAACAATCCCAAAAAAAAACTCTGTCCAAAACTTGAAAAAAATGTAAATATAAACCCGAATAAAATTACTTTTTTATTTATTGAGAGGTTAATCATTTATGACTTGTAAAGTTGCTTTCATAGGTTTGGGTGTTATGGGATACCCTATGGCAGGTTATATATCAAAAGCTGGTCACGATGTAACAGTTTTTAATCGAACTAAAGCTAAAGCAGAAAAATGGATCAAGGAATACAAAGGCAAAACAGCAGATACTCCAATGGATGCTGCAAAAGAGTGCGATTTTATTTTTACATGTGTTGGAAACGATAATGATTTAAGAGAGGTGACTTTAGGTGGCAAAGGTTTATTTAAAACTGCAAAAAAAGGAGCGATCTACGTAGATAACACTACTGCATCTGCAAATATTGCCAGAGAACTTTACAAAGAGGCAAAATCAAAAGGTTTTGATTTCTTGGATGCACCTATTTCAGGTGGGCAAGCTGGAGCTGAAGGTGGAATTTTAACAGTGATGGTTGGAGGAGATGAAGCTCCTTATAAAAAAGCTGAACCAGTAATCGATTGCTATAGTAAAAAGATTAAACTTCTTGGTCCATCAGGAAGTGGTCAGTTAACTAAGATGGTAAACCAAATTTGTATTGCAGGCTTAGTACAAGGATTATCTGAAGCAATAAATTTTGGAATGAATGCAGGTTTAAATATGCATGATGTGATTGAAGTAATTTCAAAAGGTGCAGCTCAATCTTGGCAAATGGAAAATAGACATAAAACAATGATTGAAGATAAATTTGATTATGGTTTTGCAGTTGATTGGATGAGAAAAGATTTAAAAATAGCGATGGATGAAGCTAAGAAAAATAACTCACCTTTACCTATCACAAAAAAAATTGATGAATATTATGCTGAAGTCCAAAAAATGGGCGGTCAAAGATGGGATACTTCAAGTTTAATTAAAAGATTTAGAAAATAAATCGTGTCAGAAACAGTCAGTTACTACGAAGATTCAAAAGAGATTGAAAAAAAAATCTGGGATTTATTATCAAAAGCTGTCAAAGATAGATCTTCCGAATTTAGAACTCCAGTATTTATTTGCGGAAATGATAGAGATCTTGATGGTAGGGTTGTTGTTCTTAGAAAGGCAGATCAACAAAATAATTTTATTCAGTACCATAGCGATATTAGATCTTCAAAAATTGAAAAAATTAAAAAAAATCCTAAGTGTTCTATTTTATTTTATGGTAAAGAAGAAAAAATACAGCTTAGAGTTAAGGCTGAATGCGAAGTAAATTATAATAATGATGTTACAAAAGAGTCTTGGGAAAAAACTGGCCATATCAGTAGAAAATGTTACTTAGTTACTAATGGACCAGGAACAGAATCTGAAAAACCGACCTCAGGGTTAGATAATAAGTTTGATAATTTT
The DNA here is from genome assembly GCA_902617025.1 of uncultured Pelagibacteraceae bacterium. Classification (GTDB taxonomy): domain Bacteria; phylum Pseudomonadota; class Alphaproteobacteria; order Pelagibacterales; family Pelagibacteraceae; genus Pelagilacustribacter. The sequence goes on from CACMVB010000001.1 coordinate 219,558, forward strand.
GATTTTACTAAAGAAGAAAGCGAAGCTGGTTATAAAAACTTTTGTGTCATTAGATGTAAGGTTAAAAGTATTGAGTGGCTTTATTTGGCAGCCAAAGGTCATCGAAGAGCTTTAATTGATTTGAATGGATCTAAAAAATTTACTTGGTTAGTTCCCTAATTTTTTGGTAACTTTTTCTTTTGTCGAGCCTAAATTAACTTCATCAAAATAAACAACCATATTTGGATAGGGTTTATCTCCATGTTCCCTTTTCCACCCGCTTACAAATGTCTGATAAATTCCAAAATCTAGTCCGACACCTCTTTTAGTGTATGGCGTAATATTTTTAATATTCTCAGCATTTAATATTAATTTATTATTAATCCAAACTTTCATGAATCCATTTTCTTCTCTTGAGTATCGAGCGTTAATTAGTACATCAGTCCATTTTCCTCTCATATCATTTATCCTAATTGCCTTTTTCATTTCAACATACTCACCACTCCACATTCTTCCTACTTCTAACCATTCACCACTTCTATCTGTAATCATAAAAATAGGTTTCCAGCCTTTTTCATAAAGTTGAGCAAAAGTAGTTCTAACAGGGGCTACTGATTGATAGTCTTCGGGTAAATAAATTGATGCAGAATACCAATGATCTTTTTTACCCATTTGATGTTTTTTGAATTGAAGCTCAGTTCTTTGTCTATCTTTTTTACAATCATCATGTCCGCTATCTTTGCCACAATCACCTAATCTTACTTCAAATCTGTAAGATTTTTTTCCAGATCTTACAGGATGACCATCTTTACTATTAGCTAAAGTTAGAGAATATTTTTTTTTGTGAGAGATAGTTTTTCTTTTTACCTCAGTATTAGAGACATCTTTACTGTTTTTAGCTTCCAAATCTGAAAAGCCTGATAATAAAATGGCAAATAAAAAAAAACTATTTCTTATATTTTTTAATATTTTCAACATAGTCTCTGGCGTTTTCTTTAATATGTTGTATCTCTTCATCAGTAACTTGTCTGACTACTTTGCCAGGGCTTCCTAAGACAAGTGATCTGTCTGGAATAACTTTATTTTCTGTGACTAATGAGTTTGCTCCGATGATACAATTTTTTCCAATCTTTGCTTTGTTTAAAATAGTTGAGCCTATTCCAATAATACAATCATCTGAAATTTCACATCCGTGAAGCATAACCATATGACCTACTGTAACACCTTTGCCTACAATAGTTGGGCATCCTGGATCTGTGTGTATTACGCTACCATCTTGAATATTCGAACCTTCGCCAATAATAATTGGTTCTAAATCACCTCTTAAAGTTGCATTAAACCAAATATTAGAATTCTTTTTTAATTCAACTCTGCCAATGATAACTGCATTAGAAGCTACCCAGCTGTCTGGATCCATTTTTGGAGTGTGACCGTTAACATCGTAAATCATAAATTTGCTGTAATGTATTATTAATTATCTTATAATATATTATGGCTTTAACAAAGACACCAGTCTGCGATTTTGGAAAAAAAGCTGAGGATTTCAAACTAAAATCAATAGAAAATAAAATAATCTCTTTAAATGATGTTAAAGGTGAAAAAGCTACACTTATTATGTTCATATGTAATCACTGTCCTTACGTAAAAGCTATTATTCGTGATTTAGCAAATGATTGTAACGAATTAAAAAAAGACGGGATTAACTCTGTTGCAATCATGTCTAATGATACTAAAAATTATCCAGAGGACTCGTTCGATAACATGATTAAATTTGCAAAAGCAAATGATTTTGGTGAAATGCATTATTTGATTGATGAAACACAAGAGATAGCAAGAAAGTACGGTGCGGTTTGCACTCCAGACTTTTTTGGTTACAATAAAGATTTAAAACTTCAATATCGTGGAAGATTTAGAGAGCTTAAAGATTTAAAACCTATTTCAAAAGGAGATAGTGATTTAAAAGTAGCGATGAAAATGATTTCAAAAACTCAAGCTGGTCCAAAGGAACAAACTCCTAGTATGGGATGTAATATAAAGTGGTTTAATTAATGTTTTTAGTTTCTACTAGAAATTTTCCTCCTGAACTTGGCGGGATGCAGAACCTTATGGAAGGTTTATCTAATGCTCTCATAGATCATGGTCCAGTAAAGGTTTTTGCAGATAATCATGAGCATGCTGAAAACTATGATCAAAATTCAAAATTAAATATAGAGAGGATTTCAGGTTTTAAAATTTTTAGGAAGTATAGAAAAGCAAATTTAGTTAAAGATTTCATTAAACAAAATCAAATAAGAGCATGTTTCTTTGATCATTGGAAAAGTATTGAAAATATTGAATTAGACACCCTGAAGAAAACAAAATCTTTCTGCTTAATTCACTCAAAAGAAATAAATCATCCTGTTGGCTCTTCTTTAAATAAAAGAGTTTTAAAATCGTTGGGAAAGGCAGATTTCATAATTGCAAATTCAAAATTTACTAAGGAATTAGGTTTAAAACTTGGATTAAAAGATATTCGTGTAATTAATCCTGGTTGTAACTATCCTATTGATGTTAGTGAAGAAGCTAAAGAATTTTCTAAAAATATTTATGGAAATTCATCACCAAAATTAATTACTATTTCTAGATTAGATGGGCGTAAAAGCCATCAAAATATTTTAATGTCAATAAAAAATCTTTTACCAAAATTTCCAAATTTAAAATATGTATCAATTGGTGATGGAGATGAAAGAAAAAATCTTGAAAAATTGAGAAAAGAATTAGATTTGGAAAAAAATGTTGAATTCATTTTTAATTCTACAGAGCAAGAAAAAGTTGGTTTACTTGAACAATCAGATGTATTTGTAATGCCCTCGGTCGTCTATAAAAAATCTGTTGAAGGGTTTGGTATTACTTATATTGAAGCAGCATCCTACGGAAAACCATCAATTGGTGGAATTTATGGTGGTGAAGGAGATGCCATAAAATCTGGTGTAACAGGATATCTATGTAATGGTAATGACTTAAACGCTATTTATGATACGCTTTCAAAGATTTTATCAAACGAAAAATATAAAGAACTTGGTGCTAATGCTTTTGAATTTTCAAAGGGCTTTAGTTGGAATAAAATAATAAAAAATTATATTAATTTAATTTAGATTTAATTTTTTCTAAGACAGTTTCGACTTTTAAATTATTTAAATTCTCAACAGTTATCGCTTTAAAGTTAAAATTTTCAATACTTACTTTCTTTGCAGTCGTGTGGCTTCCAAAAAGTACAATTCCAATTTTATCTAAGTGTGAAGCTATGTGAGCGGGTCCGGTATCATTTGCAATGATAAATTTAGCATTACTTATTAAAGATATTAACGTCTTAATATTAATTGGCTCGTTGTTATCTAAAACCACTTTAGCATTCAATTGATTGGCTTCATCAATTTCATCTGGACCAGGCGCTAATAAAACTGGATATCTATTTTTATAATCTTGTTTTAACCGTGAAATTAAATCTTTAAAAAAAGGCCATTTTTTTTGGGGATGTTTTTTTGAGCAAAATGGAAACAATAAAATATATTCATTATTTGCATATTGTTTTCTTAATCTTGAGATATCTGAAATAGCCCAATCTAAATCTATATTTTTAACATACTCAGTTTGCACTCCGCTTTTTTTTAATTGAATTTCCATTCTATTAAGAACAGGATCTTTGTCAAAATCACTCTTTTTTTGACCAGGCTCTAATGAAGTTTCAGTGGATGACCATTCAATATTTTTTAAAATAAATCTTTTATAAAATTTAGTTCTACTTGAATTTTGTAAATCAAAGATTTTAGTAAAGTTATATTTTTTAAGATTCTTTTTTAGATTATTTAAGTAAAATAAATTCCATCTAGGTAACCTTTTATCAATTATCACACCATCTAGATAGGGGCATTCCGACATAAAAATTGCATAAGGCTGAGCCGTAAGTAAAAATACTTTTCTGTTTTTGTAAAAATTTTTTATATCTTTAATGGCACCATTTGCTTGAATTAAATCGCCTAGAGAACCATGCTTTATTATTAATATATTTGACATTATTATTTCGAAGTATATTTAATGATTAATATAGTCAAATATTAATATGAGCAAGAAAATGGACAAAATATTGGCAGAAATATCAGCCGGAGAATTAATAGATAAAATTACCATTTTAGAAATCAAGAAGGAAAAAATAAGTAATAAAGAAAAATTAGTAGAAGTGAATAAAGAGCTAATTTCGTTAAATGAAACTTTAAAAAAATCGATAAATAATGAAAGTAAAATTGTTAGTTTTAAGAATGATCTTAAAAATATAAATTTGAAACTTTGGGATATAGAAGATGGAAAAAGATCAGCTGAAAAAAATAATCAATTTGATGAAAAATTTATTGAACTTGCCAGAAGCGTTTATAAATTTAATGACGAAAGAGCAAAAATTAAATCAGCAATTAACGAAGCTCTTGGATCAAATATAAAAGAGGTAAAGTCTTACGAATAGTTAGTTGCTCTTTAAACTAGGTATTCTTAACCTAAGATTTTTTGATAGTTTTGGATTTATAGTTGCTGTAATTACACCCTCTGATTTCTTTAATTCTCTAATTATTTCACCATCAGGAGAAATGATTAATGAATGTCCAAATGTTTTTCTTCCATTATAGTGTGTTCCTCCTTGAGCAGGTGCAAAAATATAACAAAAATTTTCTATAGCTCTAGCTCTCAATAAAGAATGCCAATGTTTCTTGCCAGTTGTCTCAGTAAAGGCAGATGGAACAGTTAAAAATAACGATCCCGCCTTAGCCAGTTTTCTATATAGAATTGGAAATCTAAGATCGTAACAAATACTTAAACCAATCTTTCCCCAAGGTAATTTAAATGTCTTTATTTTGTTTCCTGGATTAAAACTCTTTGACTCAAAATATTTTTCTTTTTTACTTAAATTAACATCATACATATGAATTTTATCATAATATGTTCTAACTCTTCCACTTTTATCAATCAAAACAGATCTATTAACTAATTTATTTTTTTGAATTTTAATTATTAAAGATCCTATCAAAATCCATTTTTTATATTTTTTTGCAAGTTTTTTTATGCCATTAAGGTAAATATCATTTTGCATTGAGGTGCAAATTTTTAGCAGTTCTTTTTTATTTAAAGAGAAATGCGAAGAAACTTCTGGGGTAATTATAAAATCCGTTTTTTGCTTTACTGCTTTAATAATAAGTTTCGAAGTTTTGTCTAAATTGTAATGAATATTATTGTTTGATCTTAATTGAATACAAGAAACACGGAACATTACTTCATTATAGATGAAGCAAAATTCCATTTACAGTCAAAACTAGGGATATAAGCCCCAGATAATTTAACATTTCCAAAGCTTTTTCCTAAAACCTTGCACCATTTATCAACTTGTTTAGGTTTTTTATCCTGGCTTCCAACTTGAGCAGTAATTACACCACCTTTTTTAAGTATTCTTTTTAAACCTTTCATATTTTTTTTTGCTAAATCAATGCAATATTGATCATCATTTAAATCTACAAAAATTTTATCGTATTTTGAGTCCTCTATATCTTTTATGCTTTTAAATGCATCTCCCCAGAAAGTTTTTATTTTATTACTCTTTTTAACTTTAGAGCAAACTTTAGGTAAATGGCGATAACACACATCTACTATCTCAGGATCTAGTTCAAACCAATCGATATAATTAGAATTGTTTTCTAAACATGCTCTAGCAACACCTCCGTCACCTCCACCAATAATCGCTACATTATTATTTTTTTTACTTAGATCATAACTGGATTTAAAAAAATTTGAGCTATAGATTTTTTCATCCTTTTCGGCTACTTGAATTTCATGGTCTATAAATAACGCGTGTCCAAATTCTTCTAGGTCCATTATTTCTACAAATTGCCCAACTTTAGAGGTAAATTTTTCTAATACATCTTTGACCACATAGAATTTTTTTTGGCCTGGGGAACTATAAATATCATCATAAAGACCTATACTACTTCGATCAAAAGCATTAGTCACAACTCTTTGATGGTCAATCTCTTTTCTTAAAATTTTAAGAGCAACTTTAGGGTTTACTTTCCCACACGTAAAAAAATCAAAACTTATAACGCCTCTTTCAGGGAAGGTATGAAAACTAAAATGACTTTCTGACAATAGAGCAACTAAAGTAAAGCCTTGTGGTTCAAATCTATGAGAAGCAACGTTTAATATTTCCACCTTTGCAGCTTTTGCTATTTTGTAGATAACTTTTTCGTAAAATTCTGGTGAATAGTCTTTTTTAACACCAAGAAAATCAATGGTAATGTGCTCACCAACTTTAATCATAAAAATTATCCTTTTTTATAATTTTTAAATTTTCCTAAGACAATTCTCATTTCTTTTTTTGAAAGAATCTTAGGTATACCAATTCTTATGGCATTTATATATTGATGGCAAATATTTTCAATCTCCTGAGCGAGCTCAAAAGTTTTTTCTAAATTTTCTCCAAAAGCAACCTGGCCGTGATTAGCAATTAAACATGCTGTTCTATTTTTTAGTGCTCTAATAATATTTCTTGAGAGAATTTTTGTACCAAAAGTAGCATATTTAGTGCATTTAATATCTTCCCCACCTGCCACTGCAACCATGTAGTGAAAAGCTGGGATACTTTTTTGATGAGTAGAGACAGCTGTGGCACAAGTAGAGTGAGCGTGAACGATAGCTTTAGCCTCTTTTTTATTCACATAAATATCTTGATGAAATTTCCACTCTGAGGATGGTTTACCCTTTTTTTTATCATAAACACCTTTAAGAGAAACAAAGACAATGTCTTTTGTTTTTAAAGAAGAATACTTTCTTCCAGATGGAGTAATATAAAAACCATCCACTCCTTTTTCTTTTGCTCTTACAGATATATTTCCTGATCTTAAAGCAGATAAATTTGTTATATTTAATTTTTTTGAATATTTTATGACTTCAGCTTTTTGTTTGCTCACTTAAATAAACCTTTCAAACCTTTTTCTGAAGCTTCACAAACGCCTTTTTCAGTTATTAAACCTGTAACAAGTTTAGCGGGTGTAATATCAAAAGCTAAGTTTAATGATTTACTTTTTTGTGGGTAAATTCTTACTTTTTTAATTTCATTATTTTCATCTATTCCTTCAACATATGATAATTCCTCTGAATTTCTTTCCTCGATGGGAATTTGTCTATGATCTTTAATGCTCCAGTCTATAGTTGAACTTGGTAATGCAACATAAAAAGGAATATTATTATCTTTTGCAGATAAAGCTTTTAAATAAGTTCCAATTTTATTGCATACGTCACCATTAGACAAAGTTCTATCGGTTCCAACGATGCACATATCTACTAGTCCTCTTTGCATTAAAATACCACCTGCATTATCTGTTATAACTGTGTTTGAAATTCCCTCTTCATTTAATTCATAAGAAGTTAAATTTGCTCCTTGATTTCTTGGTCTTGTTTCGTCTACCCAAACATGAATTTTAATACCTTTTTTATGAGCATGATATATCGGCGAAGTAGCAGTCCCCCAATCTATAGTTGCTAACCAACCTGCGTTGCAATGGGTTAAAATATTAACTGTACCCTTTTTTTTGTTAGCAATGTCTTCAATAATTTTAAGGCCATTCAAACCGATATCTTTACAAAATTTTTCATCCTCTTCTGTAATCGCCTTTGCCTCATCTAAAGCTATTTTCAAGATATCTTTTTCATTTACTCCTGATAACTTTTTCATCATTCTGTCTACAGCCCACTTTAAATTTATTGCAGTGGGTCTAGAAGCAATTAACTCTTCACTAGATTTCTTTAAAAAAGATAAATCATTTTTTTCTATTATAGATAAGACTAAACCATAGGAAGCAGTAGCACCAATTAATGGGGCACCTCTCACCTCCATAATTTTAATGGCATTAATCGCATCTTTTACAGTTTTTAAATCTTTAATGATAAACTGATGAGGAAGCTTTGTTTGATCAATAATTTTAACTAAATTATTCTCAAACCAAATGGTCTTGTAAGCCTCTCCCATTATTTTCATTTACTTTTTTCCATTTTTTTTAATCTTTTTCTTAAACTTGGTGGTAAAGAATTAAACCATTTTTTTTCCTTTCCTGATTTAGGCAAAACTTCTCCATATTCAATCATTTGATCCGGTATCAAATCTTCCAAGTAAACCCAAACAAAATCGCTCTGTAACTTTGTGTTCTTAATTAAAATTTTTTTCAAACCTAAAATTAATTCTTTTTTGACTTTTGATGTTCTTCCGGCTCTTATTTGTCCATTTAAGAAAATTTCCTTAGTTTTAACTAATTTTCCACCCATGAAATGAGCATTTTTTTGATTTTTTTGAAAAATTACTTGAGCAAAAAATGTATTTGCTCCCGTATATTTACTGTGAGTATTCGTAATAGCTTTGGCAATAGAATTTTTTTGTTTTGGTGAAAGATTTATATTTGAATATTTTACCGTATAAGTTGGCATTGAAATTATTTTTTATTTAAAACTCTTCCAGCTATATTTTTTAATCTTTTAATTGTTTTTTTTGTTCTTAACTTTGGATCAGTAATTATGGCAACATCTAAACAATCGTTAGCAGGATCTTTTTCAACTGAATAGTCTTTAAATGTATTTATTATTTCTTTGATCATATTCTGTGCATTAGCGGCATTTTTCATTAAAGTTTTAACTACCATGCTTACATCAACTTCACCATGGTCAGGATGCCAACAATCGTAATCTGTGACCATAGCAACAGTGGTATATCTAATTTCTGCTTCTCTAGCTAATTTTGCTTCAGGCATATTAGTCATACCGATTACATCAGCTCCCCAAGATCTATATAAATTCGACTCGGCTAGGGTAGAAAATTGAGGTCCTTCCATTACTACATATGTGCCTCCGAATTGATAATTAATATTTAATTTCTTTAAAGCGGCCTCACAACAAGTTGAAAGTCCTGGACTTGTCGGTTTAGCCATTGAGACGTGGGCTACAATTTCCTCATCAAAAAACGTTTTTATTCTTGAAAATGTTCTATCAATAAATTGGTCTACAATTACAAATTTTCCAGGTTCTAAATTTTCTTTAAGAGACCCTACAGCAGATACTGAGATTATATCCGTTACTCCTAATTGTTTCATCGCATCAATATTAGCTCTAAAATTTATATTTGATGGATTGATTTTGTGACCTCTTGAATGCCTAGGAATAAAACAAATTTCCTCTTTTCCCAAACTAGCTAATAAAATTTCATCTGAAGGTTTTCCCCAAGGTGTATTAATTTTTTTCCATTTAGTTTTTTGAAAACCTTCCATTTTATAAAGGCCACTACCACCAATTATCCCAAGCTTTCTTTTTTTCATTATTTAATTATTAATGCTTTTTTGTTAGAACTTGAAGCATAATTTATGGATTTAAAAAAATACATTCGGTCTATTCCAGACTATCCTAAAAAGGGAATTTTATTTAGAGACATTACAACTCTGATAAAAAATGCTGAGGCTTTTACGTATACCAATAATAAAATTATTGAATTATCAAAAAAAATTGAATTTGATAAAGTTGCAGCAATTGAATCTAGAGGATTTGTTTTCGCAGCACCTCTATCACATCAACTAAAAAAACCATTCATTCTTTTGAGAAAAAAAGATAAACTTCCAGCTGATACTCATTCTGTTGATTTTGAGCTCGAATATGGAAAAGCCTCGATTGAGGTTCACAAGGACTCTATACAAAAAAACGAGAATATATTGATAATAGATGACCTTATTGCTACAGGTGGCACAGCTGAAGCAGCTGCAAAACTTGTAGAAATTTCTGGAGGCAAAGTTGCAGGTTTTATATTTGTGATAAATTTGTTTGATTTACCTGGAAATGATCTTCTAAAAAAAAAAGGTTATATAACTAATAGTTTAATTGAATTTCCTGGACATTAAATTTCTTTATTTTTCCAAGTTACGGGAGTTAGCTCGTTATCTATTTCAATCTTAATATTATAATCGAATGGTCTTACACCTCTTGACTTTATGTAATTAAATGTTTTTTTTATTCCATCGTTCAAAGATACTTTGGTTTTGTAATTTAATAATTTTCTTGCTTTATCAGCAGAGCATGTAGCGTGCTTGACTTCTCTAGGTCGATCTTTTTTGTGAATAGGATTTAAATTTATACCAGTGATATTTGAACAAATTTCCGCAATTTTATTAATTGTAACAAATTCCTCATCTGGCCCAATATTTATTATTTCTTTGTTTAAATTTTTCTGATCTAACATAGGTATTAAGCAGTCTAGACAGTCATCTATGTAAGAAAAACACCTCGTTTGATTGCCATCTCCATAAATTATAGGTGCTTTACCTTGGAGCATACGATTTATCATAATTGAAACTACGTTTCTAAAGGGATCATCATATTTCTGTCTTGGGCCAATAATGTTATGAGGAATTGCAATTACCCATTCAATACCATTTAATTCGCATAGATTTTTTAAAACTTCTTCAGCTGCAACTTTAGAAATTGCATAAGGGTCAACTGGCTTTGGCCTCATTGCTTCTGTAAAAGGAGCATTTTGATCTCCATATCTTGCCATTGAAGAACAGAAAACTATTCTCTCAACTTTTTCATTTGTAGCAGCAGAAAAAACAGAAACAGAAGCTAGGTAATTATTTTTTGTTATTTCAAAAGGAGAAAAAACTGACAAACCCTCATGGGCTGTAGCTGCACAGTGATAAACTACATTAATACCTTTCATGATAGATTTTATTTTTTCAAAATCACAACAATCTATTTTATGAAACTGAATTTTTTTCGGGATATTGTCTTCATATCCACCTAACATATTATCTATCCCTACTACGTCATGACCTAAATCAGCGAGTTTTTCACTTAAATGTGAACCCAAGAAACCTGCAGCACCAGTTACCAAGACTTTTTTGATTTTTGAGGGCATAAAAGTTTTATATATAAAATTATAATTTTATCAATTAGTTATTATTTTAGGTCTATACCAAGATTTCTTCCCGATTATTGAATTTATTAAACCAGACAATCTATGAGCATAAATTTCCTTTTTTTTTTTATTAAAAACACTTGCGTAAAAAATAAGTTTTATTACTGAAGAAAATAATTTTCCGCTAATCGTTATTAATGCCATAGTAATTCCAAAATGTTTTTTATTAAAATAATAGGTTGACCACATCCAATGCCAGTTTCTTGATAGTTCCATTTCAAAATTTATAGACTCATTATGAGAACTGCCCCCCAAATGATGAACAACAATTTTTTTATCTAAGTATATTTTTTTTCTTTTATTTTTAAGTCTTTTACATAAGTCTATTTCTTCTAAATAAATAAAAAAATTCTCATCAAAAAAACCAATATCGTCAAATTGTTTTAAATTTAAAAACATAGCAAAACCTTTGATGCTATTCACTTCAACTAATTCCTTTTGACCATTTTTGATAACTTCTGGTTTATGCTCATCTTGTTTTGCAGGGCCGATCAATGAAAAGTCTTTAATTTTGTTTGCAGTGATAAAAAAATTTTCAACAGTATTTTTTCCTAATTTAGCATCTGGGTTCAAAACGAGTGCATAATTAGTTTTTACTTTTGATAAACCCAGATTGTTTCCTTTGGCATAGCCTAAATTTTCACCAGTGAGTATACATTCAACATTTTTATAACTTTCTTCTATTTTTTTTTTAAAATTTAAGTTACTCGAGTTTTCTACAACTATTACCTTGTGATTTGTGGGTAATGAGCTAAGGCAATCGTCGATTTTATCTTCACTATTAAACGTGTTTATAACAATCGTAAGTTCTTTTTCCATAATAGTTAAAATTATTGATTTACTTAACTTATTATCTTATTACATAATATTATATAAATGTCTCTCAAATCTAAATTTTAATGAAAAAATTAATTGTAACTGGTGGTAGCGGATTTATAGGCAGTAACTTAGTCGATTTTTTGATCAAAAAAAAATATTTTGTGATTAACATTGATTTAAACAAGTATTCCAAAAGTTCTTTTTTGATAAATAAAAGTAACATTAAAAAAAATTATAAATTTTATAAACTTGATATTAACAGTAACAAACTTTTACAAATTTTAATAAAATATAAGCCCGATGCAATTTTTAATCTTGCTGCAGAAACACATGTTGATCGGTCGATAGAATCTCCTGGGGAATTTATCAAAACAAATATTTCTGGTACCTTCAATATTTTGGAGCAAATGAGAAAATATATTAAAAAAACAAAAAAAAAGATTAGGTTAATACATGTTTCTACAGATGAAGTTTATGGTGATTTAAAAAAAAATGAGAAATCTTCCGAAAAAAGTCAATATCGGCCAAGTTCCCCTTACTCTGCAAGTAAAGCAAGCGCTGACCATTTGATAAAATCCTACGTGAGAACTTTTAAAATTGATGCAGTGGTATCAAATTGTTGTAATAACTTTGGGCCAGCTCAATTTCCAGAAAAATTAATACCAACTCTGATTTTTAATGCATTAAATAATAAGCCATTGCCAATTTATGGAAGAGGGCAAAATTCAAGAGAATGGATATACGTTCAAGATCACTGCAAAGGATTGTATGTAATATATAAAACAGGAAAAAAGGGTGAAAGTTATAACATAGGTACTGGTAAGGTGATAACAAATCTTAATTTAACCAAAATTTTATTAAAGATTATTAATGATAAAATTTCTTTAAGTAAAAAAGTAAAAATTAAATTTGTTAAAGATAGACCAGGACATGATATGAGATATGCACTTGATAGTAAAAAAATTAGAAAAGAGTTGAATTGGAAACCATCAATGAAATTTAATGATGGTCTAAGAAAGACTTTTGAATGGTACTTTGAAAATAAAAAATTTTATAATCATTTTTCAAAGAAAAAATTTTTTAAAAGAATTGGTTTAAAGGTATGATAAAGAAGGGAATAATACTAGCTGGTGGTTATGGTACAAGAATGAGTCCACTCACAAAAGCCGTGAATAAGCAATTACTTCCTATATACGATAAACCTCTAATTTTCTATCCTCTTTCAATTTTAATGCTTGCAGGGATAAAAAATATTTTAATCGTTGTTAATAAAGGTCAATTAAATCAATTTAAGAAGATACTTCAGAATGGAAAAAGAATAGGCATAAATATTAGTTATATTGAGCAAAGCAAACCTAGAGGATTGCCTGATGCTTTTATTCTTGGTGAGAAATTTATTGGAAAAGATAAAGTTGCAATGGTGTTGGGTGACAATTTTTTTTACGGTCAGAGTTTGACAAAAAAATTAAAAGACTGTGTTAAGCTTAATACAGGTTGTAAAATACTTGTTCATCCTGTCGTGAGACCAGAGCTTTATGGAATTGCTAACATAAAAAAAGGTAAGAAAATTGTCTCAATTAAAGAAAAGCCCAAAAATTCAAAGTCTAATTTAGCTATTACCGGTTTGTATTTCTTTGATAATAAAGTAATTGAATACAGTAAGGCTTTAAGACCGTCTAAGAGAAATGAGTTGGAGATAGTGGATTTATTAAACAAATATAGAAAAAAAAATAGTTTAAGAGCAGAATTTTTAGGAAGAGGCGGTGCATGGTTAGATACAGGATCAATGGAAGACTATTATAATACGTCCATTTTTGTCTCAAGTTTGGAAAATCGTCAAGGTTTAAAAATAGCTTGTTTAGAAGAAATAGCTTTAAATTATAATTGGATTAATCGAAACAAAATTAAAGAGTCAATAAATTTTTACGGAAACTGTAATTATTCGAATTATTTAAAAAAACTTATTAAGTAAATGCCTACAAAAATAATTGTAACAGGTGGTGAGAGCAGATTTGCTAGAGAGCTAAAAAAAATTAAAACAAATTATAAATTAATTTTTAGAAATAAAAATCAATTAAATATTTTATCCTCAAATTCTATAAAAAAAAATCTTAAAAAATTTAAACCTAAATTTATTCTTCATTTAGCTGGTTTATCAAGGCCTATGAAGTTACACGATAAAAACATCGAAAAAAGTATAAACCTAAATATCATCGGTACATCAAATATTGTTAAAGAGGCTGCAAAATTAAATATTAAAGTAATATATCTTTCTACAAGTTATGTTTATCCCGGAACAAAAGGTAATTACAAGGAAATAGATCCACTAAAACCCTGGAATAATTATTCATGGTCGAAATTAGGAGGTGAATGTGCGGTTCAAATGTATAAAAATTCTTTAGTGGTAAGACTTTGTATGACTCAAAAACCTTTTTTACACAATAAAGCTTATTCTAATGTAAAATTAAATTTTATATTTCAAGATAAAGCTGCAAATTTATTGTTGAAAATTTTAAATAAGAAAGGAATTATTAATTTAGGTGGCCCAAGTCAGACAGTTTATAAATTTGCAAAAAAATATGATAAATCAATAAAAAAGAAGTTGTCTAAAGGGGAATTTCCTTTAAGGGCAGATATGAACCTAGGAAAATTAAATAAAATAATCAAAAAATGAAAATTCAAAATACAAAGTTTAAAGGCTTATATATTGTAAAACAAAAAGATAATTCAGATAAAAGGGGAAGTTTAAGGGAAACTTTTAATGAAAAAATAATAAAAAAAAAATTCGTTTTTGAATATTGCACTCACTCAAAAAAGAATGTCTTAAGAGGCTTTCATTTTCAAACAAAAAGCAAGCAGTCAAAATTCGTTAATGTATTAAAAGGTAAAATATTAGATGTTGTTGTGGATTTAAGAAAGAATTCAACAACGTTTGGAAAAGTATTTAAAATAATATTATCAAAAAATAATGCCTTAGGATTATATATACCTGCCGGTTTTGCCCATGCATATTATAGTTACGAAAAAGAAAATATAATTTATTATAAATTAGACAATTACTACGCACCTCAATATGAAAGCGGAATAGTATATAATGATAAAAATTTGAAAGTGAGATGGCCTTCAAAAAGAATGATTATCTCGAAAAAAGATAAAATACTTCCAACATTTGAATTTTTCAGAAAAAAAATTAGATATCTTTAATCTACCTCATTTAAATCTTTAAAAATTATCGGCAATGTTGTAAATTTTGTATATTTGCTAAACCAGTAAGACATAAATCTCTCTGCCAAAAATCCATAAATTCTCTTTAATCCATATCCCTCCAGACTAAATCCAAAAACTTTTTCACATCTTTCAAGCCAAGGGAAAATTGAATTATAATATTGTTTAAGAGTATCTGAAGATTTGCAAATAAACATATTATGCGGGTAGAAAAATACGTTTGAATTAACATAATTTAAGAAATCCTTTTTATCTTTTTTATCTAAAAGATCTATCGCTTTATCTAAATTTCCTTTGCCATGCATCATATCGAAATGAAATTTAATATTTCTTTTTTCTTTATTAAAGAATAAAGATGGCTCTTTAATCATTGTTATAAAATTTTTTTTGATAAACTTTGAAAATCTAAATTGATTTACATAGAAAGGTTCTACCAGAATACTTTCGTATTCCCTTAATGATTTAGGAATTTCTTTTAAAATGTCTTGAGAAAGTTGTTCCAAGGTTTTTATGCTTTTGTTCTCATTGAGTGATGACCAGTGTTTTCTATACTGGCAAAAGCCAATCCACTCTTCTTTTGGGCTTAGAATATCATTTTTCCATAACCAATAGTGAAAGGTATATTCGCCATAAAAAGGATTTTTTTTGGAAATATTGATTTTTGTTTTATCATTTATAAATTTGTCAGACTTAATATTTTCTCCAAGACCTACGGGCAGATATCCCAATTTTTTAATTTTATCAAAATGATCATCAAAAATAGTTAAACAAAACATTTTCATAATATTTAAAGACTCTAAAAGATTTTTTCTAAATTATCATAATTTATTAAATTCATAAATTTCATATGATTATTGTAGTAATCAGCATACTTTAACTTTTTAAAGTTAGTAATTTTTAGATTTAATAAATTTCTATTTTGTCTCTTAAAAATAATGCCCAAACCATGATCAGCTATAATTGTATAAGTATCTGCTTGGTCAAAAGTTCTTGAATGTACTATTGCTTTCCAAACATCTCCGTTCCAATGACCATAAACTCTCGGAACTATTTGATTCCAAATTTTTTTTGGTAAACAGTCATGAATTAAGATAACTCCCTTTTCAGAGATTATGTTCAAGGAATTTTGAATATCTTTTATCGTTTGCTCATAAGTGTGAAGACCATCAAGAAATATAATATCGAAATTTTCTTTATTTTTTTTGAAAAATTCGTCACTTGTCATTCTTATAGTTCCCCCTCTCTGTGGATCAACGCCAATTTTAATTTTTGCCTGTATTTTAGAAAAGTTATCATCTTTGTCACAACCAATCTCAAGATATTTCTCGTAATTTTTTTTATTTATAATATTTTGAATTATTTCAGTTCTTGAGGGTAAACTTTTCCAATCATAATTTAATCTTTTAAAAAATTTTTCTCCGTGCAAATAATAAAGGACTCTTTTGAAAAGGAATTTATATTTTTGTTTCATTTTTTTTGGTAGCGGGAAGTGGGATCGAACCACTGACCTCGGGCTTATGAGTCCCGCGCTCTAACCAACTGAGCTACCCCGCCGCTAGTGATTGTTTTTATAGTATATTTAGAACACTAAATCATTAGTTTAGTTTTTTAAGAATTTGTTGGTATTGTTGGATTTTAAAGAGTTAAAATTATCCCAAAAACAGTTACAGCTGAAACTGCCGCAACACTTAAAGCTAAGTTTCTATTTCTTTCGATTTTTTTCTCTTCATTAATTCTTGATAAAAGGTCAGTAAGCTTTACTTTGCTTTGTTGCCTTAATTCTTCAGCATGATTTTCAAATTTGTATTGCGAACTCATAAAATAATTAAATCACAATTTAATAGATTTTAAATAATCTTTTTGATCATATTGGTCTAGAAGAGGTGATTCGGCCCAAAATGAATAAAATAATCAAGATTTTATATGAGCAGAGATCCCTCTACGCATCTTTTCAATTATTTCATCAATATCTTTTTTTTCACAAACAAATGGTGGCGCAATAATTAGAGCGTCTCCCGTGGGTTTTATATTTACCCCTGCTTCATAACATTTTTTGTAAACATTAAAACCAGCTTTACCAGGTTTATCACGCATTGAAATATCAATTCCACCTAATAATCCGTAATTTCTTATACTATCTACACAACTCAAATCCTTTAATGAATGTAATCCGTCTTGAAAATATTTAGACAATTTCTTAACTCTGTTAAAGATATCTTCCTTTTCAAATATTTTTTGCACAGCAATTGCTGCTGATACTGCCACAGGTATTCCTGAATATGTATATCCATGAAATAATTCTACTGCTCCATCTGGAGACGCATCCATAACAGATTGATAAATTTTTTCTCTCACGGCAACAACTCCCATTGGAACTATTCCATTAGTTGTTGCTTTTGCCATAGTAATTATATCAGGCGTTACTCCAAATTCTTGTGCAGCGAAAGCTGATCCAGTTCTTCCCCAACCTGTTACAACTTCATCAAATATTAAAAGTATTCCGTGCTTATCACAAATTTTTCTTAACTTTTGTAAATAATTTTTAGGGGGAATTAAAGTTCCAGTTGATCCTGCAATAGGTTCAACAATACATGCGGCTATGTTTTCACCACCTAATTTTTTAGCAATAACCTCTAAATCATCTGCTAACTCAGATCCTGTATCGGGTTGGCCTTTAACAAACTTATGTTCAGGTAAAAAAGTGTGTCTCATATGCTCTACACCTGGCATTAAGATATTTTTAAACTCTTTTGAATTATTTGGTATGCCACCTACAGTCAAGGCTCCGATGTTCATGCCATGATAACCTCTTTCTCTTCCAACAAATTTAAATCTATTCGATTGACTAATTGACCTAAAGTAAGCTACCGCAATTTTAATTGCTGTCTCTACGGCAGTAGATCCACAAATAGTATAAAAAATTCTGTTTAAATCCTCTGGAGTTTTTTGAGCTATCATCGTTGCTAATTCGAAAGATCCACCATAACCTTGTTGAAAAGGCATTGTGTAATCTAAATTTTCTAATTGATTTTTAATTGCTTCGATAATCTCTTTGCGACCATGACCAAGAGGATTACAATACAATCCAGAACTACCATCAATTAAAGTTTTCCTATCATGAGTATGAAGATGAATACCCTCTGCTTTTACTATGATACGAGGGTTTTTCTTAAAGTCTTTATTAGATGAAAATGGCATCCAATGTTCGTTTAAAGAATTAGGTATTTTTGATTGAAATGAAGTACTCACTATTAAATTATAGCAAAGTAATTTTTTGAATGCTATCTAAATATTATGAAAAAATTAAAAAACTGGGACAACCAAACTTGGTTATCTTCAAAAAATTATATTTTTCAGTTCAATAAATTTTTAAATAAAAGGGTAAGATTTAATAAAAATACAAAAATACTTGATATTGGCTGCGGTAGAGCAAATATAATAAGCAGCTTACAAAAAAGGTATAAATTCAGAGAAAAACCAATTGGTCTGGATATTATAAAAAATAAAGGAATAAAAAAAAATATTATTTTTAAAAAAATAGATGGCTATAATTATTTAAAGATTAAAAATAAAAAATATGATTTAATTTTATTGAAACAAACTATTCATTTTTTCTCTTCTTCAAAGCTGAAATCTTTAATAAATATTGCAAAAAAAAGATTGGAAAGTGGAGGAAAAATATTAGTTTTTTCCCTTAAAACTAAAAATAATAAAATTCCATGCTTTAAAAAGATGAGACAAAAGCTCGATAATAGTCTTAAGAGAGATGAAAAATTATTTAAGATAATTGATAAAAAATTAAAAAAAACTAGTGTGACTTATTTCAATTTTAAAGTAAATATTTCAAAACAAAAATATTTAAAGATGGTAAAATCAAGATACATTTCTTGCTTACTTGATTTAAAAAATTATGAAATTTCAAAAGGTATCAGTGAGCTTCAATCTAAGTATAAGCATCAAATAAAATTCACTGATACCTTGAAATGTATTTCTTACAAAAAATAATTATTTACCAGGTTCTTTGTAAGAGGATGCCATTTTCTGAGCAGTCTTAGCTATTTCATTTAGATTTACGTCTTCTAAAATTGTAAAATCTGAAACAGCACCACTAGAAACAGCAACCATTGCAGCTGCAGCAGCTTGTTCAAAAGTTCCTTCAATCACTGCCATGAAATCATATTTTCCTCTTAGGCCTGAGTATTGAGTTACTTTAGCTCCCACAGAAGCAGCAAGTGCAGATGTTGCAGCTTTTCTATCTGTAGACGGATTGCTTACAAACCCTCCGAGACCTTTAGCTGTGTAACATCCAAGTGTATAAAATTTTGCCATTGTTACCCCTTTCCTATTTCTCGATTACAACTGTACCAGAATGAGGATCAGTTACTCCTAAATCTGATGACAGTTCTTCTAAAGTGTGCCTAAGCGAATCCAAAAATTCAATCATTTTCGGTCTTGCTTTAGCAATATCATCTTCAGAATTCCATTCACCAATCATAAAAAATTCGTTTGGTTTAGTTTCAACGTACTTTGCTGAAATTTGACCGTCGAACTTTGGCCGCTCATCAATTTTTTTTAAATATTCTTCTCTGCTAGATGATTTTACTTTGCATCTAACAATATTCATAAACTTTGCCATTTTACTCCTTAAACGTAAATTTTATCTGCTAAACCGTAACAAAGAATAGCGCTGATAATAACAAGAACGAGTGGAGCATATATTCCATCGTTTCTAGTTTTTTTAGTTAAACCTGTTTTATCAATCTTTAATGTATAAAAATTTACAACTAATATCGAAACATTCATTATAAAAACTAAGTTAAAGAAAGCCCAAGTAGCCTCTACACCGCCTGATCTAATAAAAGCGATATATATTGCCATTAAAACAGTAGCAATCATGAATGAGCCTGCAAATCTCGTAATCAAGGTAGCAGTTTTATCTACCCCTCTGCCTTTTAGAAATTTTTTCGTATCAAAGACTAATTGATAAGCGTAGCTACCAACTATAATAAAATGTGCTAAGTAAATTATTAAATAAAATGCGTTTCCAAATTTATCGATCATAAATATCCTATGCGTTATAGTCCATGACTTGATCTGTGCACTCAACAAACTTATGAGGAGTAAAAAAATCATTCATTTGACCTAGTTGATTAATAATTGCTTGCTCATCTTTTCCTTTCCACCAACAATACATTTCCATTGTATCTCCTGGCGTGTTCCAAGTCATTTGACAAGCTGCATTGTCACTTTTCATGCTCTTAACAATGTCCTCCATCTTCATAGAAGCCACTGTATCAGTAAATTTTTTTTTCATTTCAGCAGATTTAAAAGTATGCGTTACCATATAGTTTTTCATTTTTCCTCCTTTATAGATTTATTTTTGATAGCTCATATAACTGAGCACTATCTACACATTCTGCATAAATCGCTTTAGCTGTAGGATTGTTCCCAGTTACAAACTCTTTCATCCCAGCTTCGTTATGAACATTAACTTTAAATAACATTCCACTTTTATCAGGAATCATAGCCCCGACGGTTTTTTCTGGGTAAGCAACACTCTTTCTAACGCCCATACCTTCATCTGATTGCATCCAGCTAGTAAAAGTTTCTAATTTGCCCTCTTTAAATTTAAGATGTACTAACATTTCTTTTTCCATTTTTTTTCCTTTTATTTAAATTCCTTTAATTATTATTCCATTAGCTACTGAGTTTGCTAATCGAATTGGTTTTACTGGTTTATATTCTTTAGAGTCGTACCACTCTAAAGCTTTTTCATAAGTTGGAAATTTAATTACTACCGTTCTAGGATATTTCCACTCACCATCTATGACTTTGTACTCCCCAGCACGTACAAGGTATTCACCTCCAAATTTTTGGACTGTTGGAACCACTTTTCCAACGTACTCTTTGTAAGCTTCAGGGTTTTTGACGTCTATATTAGCAATTACGTATCCACTCATGTTTACCCTGCGTAAATTGTTCTGGATAGTTTCTCAATTTTTTCTTCTGAACCTTTAATTTGCTTATATATAAATTTATTACACTCAGAATTTTTAGATTTATTAAAAGGCTTGCCATAAACTTTATCAACGTAAACATTCATGCCTTTATTCATTTCATTTTCTTTTACGCCTTCAGACGCAAGATACTCCCTAATTACTTTTACCGAAGCTAAAGCTAATTCCATATTTTTAACTTCAATAGTTTCTGCAGGTAAAACAGCTGTAGCGCTGTAGTGTCCTAAACACTCTATTGTTTTTTCTTTTTGAGCTTTTGTTATATGTCCCGCAGCTATCGCTGAGCCCATAAATAATAGAGTTGCAATTAAAATAAATTTAAATTTCATAATTAAATCTTAATTAAAATTTTAATAGTTTAACTATGTTTAAATTTAATTACAGGTATGCAAATTGTCTACAACTTGAAGATGATTTATTTCCAATTAGGCTTTGTTTTACTAAGAAAACTTTTTATTCCAATTTTTTTATTATCGCTATCAAGCAATTTATAAAATTCCTGTCTCTCTTTTTTAAGTGATTTTTTTAAATTTTCTTCTAAGTTAACTAAATTTTTAATAATTTGAAGTGACTTTTTTGGCTTAGATGAAATTTTATTTAAAAAGTTTAAAGTAAATTCTTTAAAATTTTCTTTGGGAATAATTTGTGAAACAATTCCATACCTCATTGCAGTTTCAGCATCAATAATTTCACCCGACATTGCTAAATATTTTACATTTTGATTTGAAGTAAATTTTTTTGTTTTTTGTGTACCACCAATACCCGGAATTAATCCTAAATTAATTTCAGGCAAACCAAATTTCGCTTCGGAGCTTGCAATGATTAAATCACTTGAGAGAGCAAGCTCAAAACCACCTCCTAATGCATAGCCCTCGACAAATGAGATAATTGGGATATCGATTTTTTGTAAATCATCAACTTTAGAAAAAAGTTTTTGTTTTTTTGCTTTTTTTGAGTCAAGTTTTTCAATTTCTTTAATATCGGCTCCAGGCGAAAAAAACTTTGGACCTCCAATTAAACCAATGCATTTTATCTCTTTTGATTTATTCAAATTTTTGGTTGCATCACCAATTTCATTAAGCGTTTTTTGATCTAAACTATTATTTTTATTGTTAGCAATTTCGATAATTGCGTAATTTTCTCGCTTTTCTACTTTAATATTTTTATAGTTCATCAATTAATAAGATATAAATTTCATTATGACAGAGCAACTAATTATATTGATAGAAATCATCCTTATTGACTTGGTCTTAGCAGGAGATAATGCAATTATTATTGGTATGGTTGCTTCAAAATTCGAAGATTCAAATAGAAAGAGAATAATTTTCTGGGGCATTGGTGGAGCTGTTATTTTGAGAATTCTTTTTACTTTTATTACAGCTTATTTATTGCAAATCTCAGGTTTAAGATTAATTGGTGGAATTTTATTACTTTATATCTGCTACAAACTTTACAGAGATGTAATTCAAAATAAAATTGAAGAAAAAAATATCGAAGTTGACAACTCAAATCTTAAAAAAGCAATTTTTACAGTAATTCTTGCAGATGTAACAATGAGTTTAGACAACGTTTTAGGTGTAGCTGGCGCAGCTGGAGATCATTATACTCTCCTTGCTTTCGGCTTAGGTCTATCAATATTATTAATGGCTTTTGCAGCTAATTATACTGCAAAACTTATAAAAAAATATTCTTGGATTAGTTGGGTTGGGTTAATTGCAATTCTTTTTGTAGCTGTTCAATTGATATATGAAGATTTACGAATTTTATTATGATTAAATTTATAATATTTTTTTTATTAATATTTAATATTTCTCACGCGGTTGAATTTTTAGGGAATTTCAAACAAGGTTCTTTTATCTTAGGAAAGACAGATCCTAATTCAAAAGTATTTATTGATGAAAGAAAGGTAAGAGTTTCAAATGATGGTTATTTTGCTTTTGGTTTAGATAGAGATAGAAAAAATAATGTCTTAATAAAAATAATAAATAAAAGAGAAACTAAATTAATTGAAAAAAAAGTTTTTAAAAGAAAATATAAAATACAAAGAATTGATGGTCTTCCTCCAAAACAGGTAACACCTCCACCAGAAGTTTATGAGAGAATTAAAAAAGATAATATTTTAATTGGAAAAGCTAGAGCAATTGATAGTAAGTTAATTTTTTTTAAAGATAAATTTATCTATCCTATCGATAAATATATCGTGACTGGCGTTTATGGTAGTCAAAGGATTTTAAATGGTAAGCCAAGAAGACCTCATTACGGAATAGACTTTCATGCTCCAGAGGGAACGCCAGTTAAGTCAATGATGGATGGAGTAGTTACATTAGTAGAAAGTGACATGTATTTTACTGGAGGAACAATTATTTTTGATCATGGTCATGGTATTAGTACACTATACATGCATATGAAAGATATAAATGTTAAAAAAGGACAAAAAGTAAAAAAGGGAGAAATAGTTGGAACGCTTGGTCAAAGTGGAAGAGCGACAGGTCCACATCTAGATATTCGTCTTAATTGGTTTGAAATTAAATTAGATCCAATGACTATTTTAAATTAATTGTATGTTAACTGCTATAGATTTATCATTTTTCGAATTCATATTTTTTTGTGGAATTATCTTATTTGCCTCAACTGTAAGAGGTTTTAGTGGGTTTGGTTTTTCTGCCTCAAGTGTTTCTTTATTATCTTTTATTCTTCCACCAAAAGAAATCGTTCCTATCATTTTGTTATTAGAGATTATTGCTAGTTTTTTTATGATACCAAGTATTTGGAAAAAAATTAATTGGAAATTTGTTCTTTATTTGCTTGTAGGTGTATCTATTGGAACACCGTTTGGTATTCATTTATTATCAATATTAGAACCAAAAATTACTCATTTAATAATTTCAATTACTGTTCTTTTGTTTGCAGTTTTATTATTACGCGGATATAAGAATAAAAAGCTAAATCATAATATTTCAAAATTTTTTGTAGGTGCTACTGCAGGAACTGTTAATGGTTTTGGAACTTTAGCTGGATTGCCAATTGCATTATATTTTCTAATTATTGCTGCTGAACCTGCAGTTATTAGGGCATCTCTTGCAGCTCTTTTTTTTTTCACAGATTTGTATGCACTGTTGCTAGCTTATCTAAGTGATATTTTAAGTAATACAGTAATTTATAGAACATTACCTTTAATTTTAATTGTCCCGTTTGGTGTTTCAATCGGAACAAAATTATTCACAGGAAGCACCAAAGAAAATTACAAAAAATATGTTCTTTATTTTTTAATTGTGGTCTCAATTTTTGGACTTATAAGAGCTTTTATTTGATAACAAATATATGCTTATAATTACTTAATAATTTTCTTCCCCCTGCACCTATCGCTCCCAAAGTTATTGCCAAGAGTATTGCTAATGATCCATAAAGAAGTGGGTTATTATCAGATAGTTTTGATATAAATTTTGAAAAAAAATTAAGATTTTCATAATTTACCACTTCAACACTTTTTAATTGTTTCACTCCCTCATAAAAAAATGTGTCGTAGGCTATTGCAATGGCTACAGTGCATAATAACATTGCAAATAATGTTTTTAAATGAGAGCTGTCTAAGTATTGACCTACTTTTTGGCCAACTTGAACCCCGATAATAGAGCCTACTACTAAAACTATAACTAATATTAAATCAATCGAACCATAATTAAATGCATGTAAAACTGTAACTAAAGCGCTTATAAAAACTGTAACAAATAGAGAAGTTCCTGGAATTAATTTCACTGGCATTCCAATTAGATAAATCATTGCCGGAACCATTAAAAAGGCTCCTCCAACTCCAATCAAAGCAGCAATAAAACCTACTATAACTCCGAGGATAATAGGAGTAAAAGCACTTTCATATAGTCTAGACTTTGGAAAACGAAGCTTAAATGGAAGGCCATGTATCCAATAATGAGTATGAAGCTTTTGCTTTAAAATTAATTTTTTTCTTGCCCTGTCAATTTCTTTAGCTCCTTCGATAAGCATCAATGTGCCGATAATAGCAAGAAGATACATATACGATAATGAGATAATTAAACTTAATTTTCCAATCTCTTTAAAAAAAGTAAAAGTAATCATTCCCAAAATAGTTCCTACGATCCCTCCAATTATTATCATCATACCCATTTTATAATCCAAAGTATTCTTGAACCAGTGAGTTATTGAACCAGACACAGAAGTAGCTAAAATATTATTAATTTCATTTGGTACTGCATACGTTGGTGGAATGCCTAGAAAAATTAAGAATGGAGTCATTAAAAATCCCCCTCCAACACCAAAAAGTCCAGATAATACACCAACACCAAAGCTTAAAAATAAGATAAAAATTATGTCAATATGAACTTGAACAATCGGAAGATAAATTTCCATATCTTGAAAGCAGGTTATCCCCTAAATTTGATTTGTCAAATCAGAAAGAGTATTATTTGAGTTTACCCTCTTTTCTCATCTGTTCTCGAATTTTTGTAGCAGAAATTTCTTGTGTTTTTTTGTCTAAAACTACCTCTTCAATTTTATAACCTACTCCTCTTCCATAGCAAATATTGGTAATATTTGGCACTAAAGTTATTTTAATCCTGTTTTTAAAATCTTTTAAAGCTACAAGTATATTTGCTTTAACTGTTTCAAAATCAAATGGATTATCACCTACCCCTTGTACATCTCTAACCATGATATTTACTTGCCCTGTTTTCTTTAAGATTTCCTCAAAAAGTTTTTGATGACCCTCATGCCATGGCTGCCAACGTCCCAACATTTGAGCTGTAGGATGTTTGTTGTCCCAAACGTGATTATCGTTTTTCATTAGTAATTAATTTAATTATTCTCTAGGCTGCAATAATTTGAAGCTTATGCTTAGAAACCATTCCGCTTAGAAAGTTCCAAAGATATCTTGCTGTAAGTAATGAAGCTTCTTGAGCTTTTTTCTGTTCTTCTTCTGAAAGATCATCTAAAAGCTTTTCACATTCAGCTCTATGAATTACATCAGCAGATTTATGAGCTTCGAAAAATTCTAATCCCTCTTTAGAATTAACTCCATAGAATTTTTTTAAACCTTGTATTTTTGTCTCAGCAATCTCAGGTATTTGTCTTTCATAAGTATATAAAGATGCTAAACCTTCTGCGTAAGATTTTCTTGCTTGAACAAAAAAATTATCAATCATGTCTTGAGTAAACCAATCAAGTTTGACATTTTCTATTTTTTTCTCGTCTGCACCAAGTGCTTTTGCAAAGTTTTTCCAAAGTTTAGGGTGGTCACCGTCTTTATTTTCTTCGTCTTGTAAATTTTCTAACAAAATTCTTCTTTTTTCCAAATCTTCACAAATCGAATGTGTAGCGCTGATATATCTTGGGAACGCCTTGACGTGTTGGTAGTATTGTTCAGCGTAATCTTTTATTATTTCTCTATTTAATTTACCCTCGTTCCAATAAACTTGATAAAATGGATGTTTAAGTAAATGATATCTATCTAATTTTTCTCCTAATTTTTTTGAAAACATAATGACCTCCGTGTACTTAGACTAATAAAAAAAAGAGTCACTTCAAA
Organism: uncultured Pelagibacteraceae bacterium; assembly: GCA_902617025.1. GTDB lineage: Bacteria > Pseudomonadota > Alphaproteobacteria > Pelagibacterales > Pelagibacteraceae > Pelagilacustribacter. Next base: position 246,178 of record CACMVB010000001.1, read on the forward strand.
CCATAATTATTAATTTTATCCACATCCTTGAGTTGAAATAATTCAAATGTTCACGTTTTGATTCACTTTTGACTCATTATTGGACTCATTTTACAACTCAGAAGTGTTATACACATTATTCATGGATCAAATTTTTGAGATAATAACTTTACTGGCGCTTATAATTATTCAGTCAATTTTTGGTGTTGGCCTTTTATTGTTTGGAACGCCCACTTTTTTAATCTTGGGTTATGATTTTGCAAACACTATAAATATTTTAATGCCAGTTTCAATTACAATAAGTTTTTTGCAGTTTTATAGATCAAAAGTGACTGATCGCAATTTTATAAAAAACTACAATATTTATTGTCTACCTTGCTTAGTAATTTTTTTAATTATCGCTTTAAATTTTAAATATTTTTTTGATTTTAACTTGATGGTAGCGTTATTATTAATTTTTTCATCTACTTTAATCCTTAATAAAAGAAGATTCTCAAAATTTAAAAAAACTTTTTTTAAACTTAAAAATTTAGTCTTGATGGGAATTGGAAGTATACATGGATTAACTAATATGGGAGGTAGCTTTCTAGCAATTTATTCAACTTTAGTTAGTAATAATGTTAAAGAAAAAACGAGATACTATATTTGTTACGGATACTTGATAATGGGTATATTTCAATATTTTGTAGTAGTGATAATTAGTAATAATTCAATAAATTTTTCAAAGCTCTATTATATTCTTGTTGCTTTAATTATTTATTTTCCTATTCAAAAAATTTTTAATAATATTAATGATAAAAAATTTTCAAAATATATTAATGTTTTGGCTTTGATCTATGGTTTTTTAATATTAATCAACCATATTTAAGATTGACTTAATTTTTTTTCTAGCGGTCTTTCATCTATAGGTAGGTGTAATGCAGAAGCGACAAAAGATAAAATTATTGCTAGATACCAAGCATAATTGAAACTTCCAAACTGATCATAGAAATAGCCCCCAAGATATGCGCCTAAAAAGGATCCAAATTGATGATTTAAAAAGACTATACCAAATAAAAGCGTTAGGTTTTTGGTGCCAAATATTTGTGCAACTATACCATTAGTTGCTGGAACTGTAGCAAGCCATAGTAATCCGAATGAAGTTCCGAATAAAATAGCTGACAAATTGGAAACTGGTAAAAATATAAATAGCATTAAAGTTATTCCTCTTAAAAAATATAATCCACTTAATAGAATCTTTTTGCTATATTTATCTCCTAAGTAGCCCATAATTAATGTTCCTATAATATTAAAAAAACCTATTAATGCTAAAATGGCCATTCCGGTCCAATCAGCTAAACCTTTGTCTTGTACATATCTAGGTACATGAGTTGCGATCAAAGTTATTTGAAAACCGCAAACAAAAAAACCTAAAACTAGTAGTCTAAAACCTCTATGTGCGAATGACTCTTTAAGCACCTGATTTAAACTTCGTTCATCTACATTTTTATTACTGGATATTACACTTTGTTGGGGTAGTTTCACAAACAGTCCGGGAATACACATTAAAAATAAAATTATTGAAAAGAAAATAAAAGAAAGTTGCCAGGTCGAAATATTTTTAAATACATTTGCTAAAACTGGAAAAACAAACATTCCTAAACCACCGCACGCAGTTACAATACCTGCGGCTTTACTCCTATTTTCGTTAGGAAAATGTTTTGAAACCATAGGAGTTAAAATAGTTCCAGCTGCTCCGGCTAAACCTAAGCCTACTAATAAACCAAGATTGACTTGTAACCACACGCCTGAGATATAATTGTTACCCATCAAAAACATTGCAATAGAGTAAAAAATTAAAGCAGGTATTATTACTACGTAACCTCCCAATTTATCAGAAATCCTGCCAAATATTGGAGTGAAAATTCCCCAAAATATAGCGTGAATAGCAATAGCTAATCCAAATTCTGTATTAGAAGTTCCACCACTAGATTCAAATTGACTGGAATAAAGACCGAAAGTCTGTCTCACTCCCATTGTCGCACAAACAACAAAGCATGCAGCCACTAACGCATATAACGCAGTTTTATTTGGAAAAAAATTTTTCATTATTTAATCTTTCTAAGTCCTTTTTTTAAATCTTGAATTAAATCCTTTGGATCCTCTAAACCAATATGAAGTCTTACTATAAATTCATCTTTTTTAAATCGATAAAATTGACGTCCTTTTAAGTATTCATCTTTCTTAGTACTCTTGATTTCTTGAAGTATTGCCAAACTTTCAAATCCGCCCCAACTATAACCAATTCCGAATAATTCTAAAGAATTTATGAATGCTATAACAGATGATCTCTTTTTACTTTTGATAACGATTGATAGTAGCCCAGTAGCGCCAGAGTAATATTTTTTCCAAAGTTTATAATTTTTACTGGACGGATTATGTGGATAAAGAATTTCCTTAATTTTTTTTTGTTTTTTAAGAAAATTAATTATGATCCTTGTATTATCACTATGTTGTTTTAGTCTTGTGTCCAGTGTCCTTAATCCTCTAATTATAAGATAAGCTTCATCAGCTGACATTCTATAGCCAGATAATTTGTAGAAAAACATAATTTTCTTAAAAACTTTTTTATTGACTGCGAGCGAACCGCCCATAGCATCTGAATGACCTGAAAAGTATTTTGTGGCAGAACAGAAAGACATATCGAAACCAACTTTTAATGGCTTTAGGTATAAAGGTGTTCCCCAAGTATTATCTAATAAAGAATAAATTTTTTTTCTTTTTGCTAATTGAGTAATTTTTCTTAAATCCTGGAATTCGAAGGTATTACTCCCAGGATTTTCAACCAAAATCATTTTAGTCTTTTTTGAAATCTTTTGTTTTAAATCATAAAAAGAATCAGGATTGTAAAATTTAGCGGTGACATTAAATTGTTTCATAAGATCTTGTGATATTTCTTTAGTAGGACCGTATACGTTATCTGACACTAAAATTTCATCTCCAGGTCTACATAATGACATTAAAGCTAATGCTATTCCTCCAAACCCTGTGCCAGTCAAAAAAACGTGGTAGGCTTGCTCTAACTCTTTTAAAATATTTTCTAGCTCAATGGTTGTTGTACTGCCATATCGCCCATAGGTATAATGTGATACCTTCTTATGTTTTCTTATTTTCAACTCATGTTGATGCATTTCTTGCATAGAGTTGAATAAAATTGTAGAGGCTCTAGTTACTGGTGGGTTTGCAGACCTATTAGCATTATCTTTTGTAGGATGCTTAAGTATTGTGCTTATAGACTTTTTCATAAAATAAGTATAATTGAAGTTTATATATTACTTTAGTTATTAAGATATAAAAAAGGAGGCAAAAATATGGGTTATCCAAAAAAGCACCGAGGAAGAAGAAAAATTGGCTCAAAAAAAAGAAGAGCAAGAAAAAGAAATAAGAAAAAATAATCATTTATTAAGATATGCCTGAAGTAACTCAAATTAGAAAATTGAGTATATGGATTTTTTTAATTCCATTACTAGCGATAAATCTATGTTTGTATATATCTCAAAATCCAGATTTTTTAGAATATACAATTTTTAAAGTTGATCAAATTGGGAGATCTGCTTTTTCCATACCCTACCTAGATGGTAGTCTATCAATAAGTAGAGCTTCTAGAACCTATCCTCAATATTTAATTTTTAAACCTTCAATGATTTTAACTGCGATTTTATTATACTATTATTGGAAATATAATAATGGTTTAGTTAATAAATTATATTCTACTGACAAAAATTTTAAGTTTAAAACTTTTGGAATTTTATCTGCTATATTTTTAGCAATTCACTCAATTTTTCTTGGAATTAAATTTGATATTCAAGTTTACAAGTTGTTTAGAAGAATTGTTTTATTGTTATTCATAATATTTGAATTAATTGCACAAGGTTATCTTGTTTACCATCTTTATAAACTTAAAGCTCAACTAAATGAGTTGATTAACAGAAAGGTTTTAATTGCTAAGATTATTCTTGTTACTATTTTGGTTATAGTTGCAGTTGTGAGTCTGCCTACACTGTTAACGAAAGGTAATACACATTTTAAACATATGTTAGAATGGAATTATTTTGTTGGTGTAATTTTATTTTACTTATTTTCTAGATTTTTCTGGAAGAGAACCACTTAAATTTCTAGGCGTTAGCCCAGAAATTTAGTAGTTTTGGCTCGTCGTTTTAGGCGCTACCGCCAAGCCATCCCGGTGAACTATTCTAGCGCTACTAGGTTCACCTTTCTGCCCTTTAAGCTTGAACCTCTCGGCTTTTCCTTAAATGGCCAGTTAAGAGTTGCCTCTTAATTATTTTGATTAAAACATAACCCTATTAATTTTGTAATCACTTAATGCGTGTCTTGCAGAAGCTTGTTAATTAAGTGGATAAGTAATTATTGAAAGTCTTATCTATCCAACCCCCACCTAAAACTTTATCCCCAACGTCATCTTTTGAGTAAAAAACACAAGCTTGGCCTGGCGAAATCCCTGCTTCTTTATCTAATATTTCTACCTCAGCAAAATTATCTTTAAGAAATATTTTTGCCCTTAAAAGCTTACCAGTTGATCTAACTTTAATTTTTATTGTTTTATCAAATTCTTTTTTTAATGCTAATAAATTTAATTCTCTTAATTTAATTTTTTTTATTTCTAAATTTTTTTTTTCTCCTACTGTAATTGTATTATCACTAGCATCAATATTGATTACGTAAAGAGGTGTTTTGCTGGAAATTTTTATTCCTTTTCTTTGACCAATCGTATAATTAATTATTCCTTCGTGCTCTCCTATTTGTTTGCCAAATATATCTACTATTTTTCCTTTTTTAAATGACTCGGGTCTAAACTTTTTAATTACAGAACCATAATCTCCATTAGGAACAAAACATATATCTTGACTATCTGGCTTATCAGCAACGTTTAAATTAAGTTTCTCTGCTATTGATCTGGTTTCAGATTTATTAATTTCTCCCAAAGGAAATCTCAAATAGTTTAATTGTTGTTGCGTGGTGCTAAATAGAAAATAGCTCTGATCTCTATTATAGTCTTTGGCTCGGTACATATGTGCATTACCATTATTTTGAATTCTGGAAACATAGTGACCAGTTACTAATGCATCAGCATTTAAATCCTTAGCATATTTGAAAAGATCTCTAAATTTGACAGTTTGATTACATTGAACACATGGAATTGGAGTTTCTCCCGCAGCATAACTATCTATAAAAGAGTCAATTACTTCTGATCTAAATTTTTTTTGATAATATAAAATTTCGTGTTTAATGTTAATTTTTTCAGATACTCTTTTTGCGTCCATTATATCTTGGCCAGCACAACATTGTCTTCCTTCTTTTGACTGTTTTGTATCGTCATAAAGCTTAAGAGTTATACCTGTAACATCATAACCTTCATCTTTCATTAATGCAGCTACAACAGAGGAATCCACTCCTCCTGACATTGCAACTACAACCTTGGTTTCTTTTTTTGTTTTATTAATTCCTAGAGAATTCATACTTAAAAGTGTATAATATATTTATTATTTATTTTCCATAATGCTTATTGATTTTGAACCAGGAGATTACGTTGAAAACCCTGCGAATAAAAATTGGGGGATTGGGCAAGTTCAGTCAATAATAGGTAACAAAGTTACAGTAAATTTTGAAAATTTTGGAAAAAAAGTAATAAATATCGAATATGTCAAATTAGAAAAGATCGAAAATGGATAAAAATGAACTTAAGCATATTGCGGAAGGACTTATTGAAACTTTCCAACAAGCCGGGAAAGAGTCTATCAAGCTATATGATGAAGGTTTAAAAATAGAGATAAAAAAAGATAAATCTCCAGTTAGTAATGGCGATTTAATAGTTAATGAGATAATTTCAAAAAAAATATCTGTATTAACACCTAGTATAAAAATTATTTCTGAAGAAACTGTCAACTTAAATATCAAAAACACATCGAATATATTTTGGCTTATAGATCCGATCGATGGTACAAAAGAGTATATTGCGGGAAAGGACGAATATACTATTAATGCAGCTTTGGTTATTGATAAGGTGCCAGTTTTAGGTTTAGTAGGTGTTCCAAAAAAAAATAGGCTATTTTATTCTTACTTTCCAGGAGAAAGTTATTTAATTGAAAAAGATACAGTAAAAAAAATTTGTTGTGAGAAATTACAGCCAAAAGGTAGCATAGTCGCGCTTTCAAGTGTATTTAAACCATCCGATATAATATTAAATAAATTAAAAGAAAATAATGTAACATCAATTGTAAAAATGGCTAGTTCTTATAAGTTTTGTGTAATAGCAACAGGTGAGTATGATATTTACGCAGCTAGAGAAAGAGCTAATGAATGGGATTATGCTGCTGGACATGCCGTTGCACAAAATGCTGGGGCAATTATCAAAACTCTAGATGAAAAACCTTTTTTGTATGGAAAGGAAGATTATAGAAATCCGAGTTTGTTAATAAAAAGATCAAAAAACTTAAATGACTAAAACAATACTTATTATAATTATATCTGTTTCCATATTCGGAATTATATTTTTTGTAATAGTTCGTAATGCCTTAAGAAGAAAGTTAGATTTTTTATTGGAAGAGGATAAAAAGAAGAAGAAAGATTAATATTTGATTAAACTATTTTCAAAAGTTTGTTAAATTCATCTTTTTCTAACTCTAAAACTCTCTTTGACAAATCAAAACTAAAACCGCCTCTTGCCAATATCCCCATGTCTTTTTTATAAAATAACTCGCGATTACTGTCTGGTCTTAAAGGTCCTATTCTTCTTCTTTTACAAAGCTTTAGAGCAGAAACAAAATCAGGTTCAATTTGATTTTCTTTAATCTTATTAATGCTTTTTTGAACATGTTTGTCTTCAATTCCTTTACTTCTTAAAGACTGGTTAATTTTATTTAGAGAATAGCCCCTTCTAAGATACATTCTAGCTTTAGAGTCAGAATATAATTCATCATTTAAAAATCTGTGTTGCTCAAGATTTAAAACTATTTTATCAATGATTGATGTAACCTCTTTTTTTGATTTGCTGCCTTTAATTTTTGTTAAGTATTTCTTAAGTAAATACACTTTTAATTGCTGTTTAGAGGGATTGTACTTTTCAAGATATGAATAAGCTAAATCTTTTAAATTTGTTGTTAGATCTTCAAAATCACTTTTATTTGATGTGGGATTCATTACTTTAATATACTATATTATTTTTTATGTTAAATAATCTACTAACTTATTTCACCTCTGAAAATATCTATTTATTCGCCAATTGGGGAGTTGTACCTTTTTGGTTACTATTAATTTTAGCACCAAATCATGCATTAACTAATTTTTTTGCTCAGTCAATTATTGCCCCATTACTTTTAGCTATTGGGTATGTTTATCTATCCTATAACCTTTACCTAGAAAGTAATATTTTCGATGGTTTTAATCTATATTATGGATTAGATGATTTATATTCAATATTCGCGAATGAAACTTTATTATTGATTTTTTGGCTTCATTTTCTAGCAATTAGTTTATTCGCTGGCGCTTGGATAGTAAGGGACTCTAAAAAATATTTAATTCCAAAAATAGTTTCAATACCATCTCTAATTTTGACTTATTTTTCTGGTCCATTAGGATTGGTAGTTTATTGGCTAGTCAGAATATTTTTTGCGAGAAAAATAAGTTTTAATGATTAAGCCATTTGATTTTTATTTTGATTTTGTGAGTCCCTACTCATTTCTTGCTCATAAAGAGATAAAAAAAATTGAACTAAAAACTTCAATCAAGATTATCTATAAGCCGATTTTATTAGGTGGCTTGCATAATTTACACGGAATAAAAGCTCCTGCGTTTATACCCGCTAAAGCAAAACATATGATTAGAGATTGCAAATTAATTGCAGAAAAAAATAATGTTAAATTTAAGTTCAATTCATATTTTCCTATAAGGACCTTAAATTTAATGCGAGGTGTTTTTGTAGCAGAAGAAGATAATTATAAAAGTTATTATATTGAGAGTATATTTGATGCAATTTGGCAAGATGGTTTAAATATGAATGATGAAAATATTATAGAAAAAGTTCTTAAAAACTTAAATGTAAATCCCAAAACATTTGCATTGAGGGCAACTTCTTCATCTATAAAGGATTCTTTAAAAAAAAGGACTAGTGAAGCATATGAGAAAGGGGTTTTTGGAGCTCCAACTTTTGTCTCAAATAATAAATTATTCTGGGGTCAAGATAGAATTGAGTTTGCTTTAAAAGAGGCTAGTAAGTAGTTTATTTTCTCTCTTTTTGGACAACTTTCATTCCTGAGTTTTTAAGTGCTTCAAAACCACCTTCAGCATTTGCAACATTTTTAAAACCCATATCCAACAAAGACTTTGTAGCTAAGGCTGATCTGAAACCAGCAGCGCAGAATAAAACCATTTTTTTAATTTCATCGATTTTATTTGCATTGTAATAAGAGCTTTTAGGATCTAGCCAAAATTCAAGCATACCTCTCGGAATATGTTTCGAATTTTCTATAGTACCTTCTCTCCATAATTCTCTGATATCTCTTATATCTATTAATGTTATTTTCCCATTTTCGTTTAATTTTTTCACTTCATCTGAATTAATTGACTCAATAACCTTTTTAGCCTCTTCAACTAATTTTTGAGATGATTTAATATTCATAGACATATATAAATATAAAATATTTATCATTTTATCAAAAAAAAAATACAAATTAAATGAATTGGGGAATTATTGGTTTAGGTTTTATGGCAAAAAAGTTCGCTAATTCTATTAAAGAACTTGAAAATAGTAAACTTATTGGTGCTTCTAGCAAATCTTTTTTTAGATTAATAAAATTTGGATATAAAAATCAAATAAATCTTAAATACCTTTTTAAAGATTACAAAAAAATACTTTCTTGTGAAGAAATTGATAATATCTATATTTGTTCTCTTAACAATACTCACCATGATTTAATTATTAAATGTATTGAAGCGGGTAAAAATATTTTATGTGAAAAACCTTTTGTTATAGATTATTTAGAAGCTGAAAATATCAAAAAAAAGTTAATCAAAACTAATATCTTTTTTCTTGAAGGAATCGCTTATAGAAGTCACCCTCAAACTGAGAAAGTGATAGAACTATTAAAAGAAAACATAATAGGTAATATTACGGAAATAAAATCTAATTTTGGTTTTAATGCTGGTGCTCCAAATAAAAAAGGAAGGCTATTTAGCAAAAATCTTGGAGGTGGATCAATACTTGATTTAGGATGTTATCCGATCAGTATGTCAAACTTAATAGCTAATTTTAAAAATAAAAAAGAGGAAATGGTTCCAGAAATTAGTGAAGTAACTGGTAGATTTTATAGTGAAGGTGTTGACTTGAATGCTAAGGCTAAATTAACTTATGATAATTCCATAACAGCTTCAATTGAAGTTGCGATAGACCAAAATTTAGAAAACTTCACAGAAATTTGTGGAACTCATGGAAAAATTAGGATTTTAGAGCCTTGGTTACCACAAAAGAAAAGTGTTATCGAAATACATAAAAATAATCAAATTCAAAAAATTAATATTGAAAGCAATTTAAGCATTTTTGCCAACCAAATTAAATTATTTGATAAATTTGCAAATTTAAACCAAATTGAAAGTGATTCAAATGCTATGAGTTTAGAAAATAGTATGAATTACCTTAAAGTGATGTCAAAATGGAGAGAGCTTTTGAAAAAAAATGAAAGTAGATAAGAAAAAAAATAATCAAAGTTTTATAAAAAGAATTTTTGTTAAAATGTGCAGAAAATTAGGTTATGAAATAGTTGACCAAAATAACTTATTTATTCCTACATTAGAAAAATATGCTAATCAGAGTTTATCAAAATCAAATAAAAATTCTTTATCAATTCCTCTGGGGAAGGTAAAAATTACGAGAAAAGTTAAAGATTTAACAATTATTGTTCGGTCTTATACTTCAACTAACATCGATAAAAGTAAAATAATGTTAGATCAGAATAAATCTAGAATATTTGAAAAACCTAAAATTGAATATACCTTAAGAACTATCAACTCTTTAATTTTGTCGTGTGAATATGCAATCAAAGAGTTTCAAAATTTAAATGTTAGTATAGTTGTAACAGATGATAATTCTTCTGAAGAAAATATTAAATCTATAAAAAATCTATTAAATAATTCTGAAATTAAAAGCAAAATTATTTCTTTAGAAAAAGATGAATTTAAAGATATTATTAAAACTCAAGATGAGAATGGAGATAACATTTCAGAGGCAATGATTTCAAATATGCGAAATATTTTAAAGTCAGTATTTTTAACTAAAAATGAGGTAAATGATTTAGTTTATTTTGTTGAGGATGATTACATACATGATAAAAGTGCAATTTTGGAGATGATGTTTGCATATGAGAAAATCTCATCTCAGCTAGGTGAAGATATTTTTCTTTGTCCTGCAGATTATCCATATTTATATAACAAAGTTGAAGATGCTAAAATTTTTATTGGAAACAAAAGACATTGGAGATCTGTGAAAGAAACCTTAATAACCTTCCTAACGAGTAAAAAAATGATAATTAAGTATTGGGATTTTTTTATTTTAATGGGTACTTTAAGGCATCATCCAATGGAGAAAAAGTTACATGAAATTTATGAAAAAGAGTACTGTTTGAGTCCAATTCCCTCTCTTGCAATGCATGCCACTAATATAAATTCTGCTTATGGTATACCACCAAATTTTGATTGGATTAAAAGCTGGGAAGATAACAAATTATAGACGAGATATAGATTGATAAAAGGGCCCTTGACGGGGCCCTTTAAATCTTAGTCTCTTATTGAATAAGCTGTAACACCTACTTCAGCTTTATCAGTTCCTAGTTTCTCAGCAGCTTTACTAATTCTTAAACCTATTGTTGATTTAAGAGCAGTGAAAGTAGCCCAAGATAAAACAAAACTAAAGATGCATACTGATGCCGTGCCAATAAATTGAGTTCCGAACGAAGTATCAGGGTTTGTTAAAGGAACCACTAATGTTCCAAAAATTCCAGCAAACATATGAACTGGAATAGCTCCGACTACATCGTCTAAACCGTAGCTTTCTAGCATTTTAGTACCAAAATACATTATGATAGCTCCTATAGATCCGATAACCATAGCTGTTATTGGTCCAGGAGTTAAAGGTTCTGCAGTTATAGCTACTAAACCTGCTAAAGCACCATTAAGCATCATTACGATATCAGTTTTACCGCCGATTAATCTTGTAATCGCTGCACCCGTAAATGTTCCTGCTGCTCCAGCTAAATGCGTATTAACTGCAATTTTTGATATTGCATTCACATCATCAAAAGTTCCCATAGCTAATTGACTAAAGCCGTTAAAACCAAACCATCCAAACCAAAGCAAAAAAGTTCCAAGTGTTACTAATGGAATGCTTGAAGCCGCAAAAGGTTGCATTGATTTCTTTTCACCTTTTCTGCCAAATCTTCCTTCACGAGCACCTAAAACTATTACTCCAGCTAATGCTGCGGCGCCTCCACATCCATGAACCAAAGTGGATCCAGCAAAATCAGAGAATCCGCCGCTAGCTAACCAGCCGCCTCCCCATTGCCAACCCATAGAAATTGGATAAATTACTCCTGCCATAATTGCTGCAAAAATAAAGAATGGCCAGATCTTAATTCTCTCTGCAACTGCTCCTGACACTATGGAAGCTGTCGCGCATACGAACATAGTTTGAAAGAACCAATCTGAGTAACCTGAATAACCTGTTTCAGCGTCAGATGAATCTGTCCAAATCGTAAATGAGCCAACGTAGCCACCTTCTGGCACGCCATAAGCCAAATTATAGCCTACTAAGAAAAATATAAGTGAACATATAGCGAATTTACCTATATTTTTCGCGGCAATTGTCGATACACTTTTTGTAGTCACTAATCCACTCTCAAGCATGCAGAAACCTGCTGCCATGAAAGCTACTAGCACTCCACCAATATAAAACCCTAACGAATTGAAAATATACTGCCCCTCTTGAGACATTGTAGTTTCAGCAAAGCTTTGAGAGCTAATTAATAAAGCAGAAATACAACCTAGTAAAATGAAAGTTAATTTTTTCATGTTTCCCCCTTTTTTTTGATGACTTGATATCAAATTTCAAGGTTTTGAAGTATGAATTAAATGCATACGAGCTTTGTAAAATAAATAAGGCCTGGACGGGGGAACCGAACCAGGCCTTATAATTTTTCCCAACTAACGAGGGAGGGAATTTTAATTAGTCTCTAATACCGTAAGCTATTACACCGACTTCTGCTTTGTCAGTTCCTAGTCTTTCAGCTTCCTTGCTTATTCTTAATCCAATTGTACTTTTTATAATTTGGAAAACAATAAACGAGACTATGAATACGAATACCACAACTGAGATAGTTCCTAAGAATTGTGCTCCGAAAGAAACATCTCCATTTGTTAATGGCACTGCTAATGTACCCCATACTCCAGCAACTAAGTGTGCTGGGATGGCTCCAACTACGTCATCAATTTTCATTTTGAACAATAGTTTTGTTGAGAAGTACATTAATACTCCAGCTATTGCTCCAATGAAGATTGCAGCTAACGGACTTGGTGTTAATGGTTCTGCGGTAATACCTACTAATCCAGCAATTGCGCCGTTTAGCATCATTACAACGTCAGTTTTTCCACCAATAACTCTTGATACTGTTGCAGCAGCTAATACACCACCGCCTGCAGCTAAGTTCGTATTGATATAAATTGTTGCTACTGCTGAAACGTCTTCTAGCGTTCCAGAAGCTAACTGAGATCCACCATTAAATCCGAACCAACCTAACCAAAGTATAAATACTCCTAATGTTGCTAACGGAATTGATGATGCAGCAAATGGTGCCATCGGTTTAGCCTCACCTTTTCCAGAGAATCTGCCACTTCTAGCACCTAATACGATTGCACCTGCAAGAGCCGCAGCTCCTCCAGCAGCATGTACTAATGTTGAACCAGCAAAGTCTGAGAATCCAGCTACCGATAACCATCCGCCACCCCACTGCCAGCCCATTGAAATTGGATAGATAATTCCAGTTAAAATTGCGGCAAATAAGAAAAATGGCCAAATCTTAATTCTTTCAGCTAATGTACCAGATACGATTGACATTGTAGTTGCACAGAACACCATTTGGAAAAACCAATCAGAACCATCAGAATATCCTGTCTCTAATGATGAATTGTCACTCCATGGTGTAAATGAACCAATATATCCGCCCTCTGGGATACCGTAAGCTAAATTGTAACCAACCAACCAGAACATTACTCCGGCGATTGAATATAAACCTATATTTTTAGCACAGATTGCTGATACAGATTTTGATGTTACTAATCCTGACTCTAACATTGCGAAACCTGCGGCCATCCACATGACCAAGAAACCTGACATTAAAAATAATAGGGTATTAAAAATGTATTGAACTTCTGCAGACACTGTAGTCTCAGCATATCCAAGACCTGCAAAGCCAAAATAAATGGCTGTACCTGCTAGAAAGTATCCTAAGTATTTTTTCATAACTAACTCCCTTGTTAAGCGAGCGTTATAGGATTTTAACTATTGAAAAAGAATTGAATTGTCTTAATTTGAGCTATGCAGTTTTTGCAAGTAGTTAGCCCTTATTTGATAATCTCAAATAAGGGCTAAATAAAACGTTTATCGGTTGAACATTTCCTTTAAGCTTTTAGCTGGTAAAAACTTAACTTTCTGAGATGCAGCGATTTGAATAGACTCTCCTGTCCGAGGGTTTCTTCCTACCCTAGCTTTTCTTTTTGCTACTTTATAAGTACCAAAACCGGCTATTTTTACAGTATCATCATTCTTTAAAGCATCTAAAATAATAGTCGTTATTGAATCAAAGGTTCTCTCAGCATCAGCTTTGCTTTGACCCAGTGTGGACGATATTTTTGCTACTAGTTGTTTTTTATTCATTTTTGCCCCTTAGTTATTTTCTAATCTCTATAAAAATCCAATAAAATCAACATTTTTTTGGTGTTTCACGTAAATATCAACACAATATATTGTGTGGTCAAAAATCGTTGTTTTTATTGACTTTTTTGAATAAAAAAATGGCTTAAAATAAGCCTAAATCTCTTAAATCATTAAATGTTGTAAAAAACATTAAAGAAAGTAGCAAAAAAAGACCGATTCGAAAGAATCCTTCTTGGGTCTTTTGAGTTAGAGGTCTGCCTAAAACCTTTTCAAAAGCATAAAACATTAAGTGTCCTCCATCTAACATAGGAATAGGCAATAAATTAATAAATCCTAAGCTAATCGATATGTAAGCCATAATGCTTAGAAAGGCTATAAAACCCATTTTTGCAACCTGACCAGTTATTTTAGCTATTTTTATAGGGCCACCAAGTTGAGTGGTGTCTCCTGTGCCTTTAAACATTGAAATAATAAAATTCCATGAAGCATCAACTACAAACCAAGTCTCTTTAAAAGCATAAAACAAAGCGGTTGCTGGGCCTAATCTTTCTCTATTAATTTCATCATTTAAAGGTGCTATCTTTATACCGATAATCTTTTTATTTGCTTTATTGCCTAAAGAGTCCTCCCCTTTAATTACCTCAGGTTTTACAGAAAATGTAATTTCACTGTCATTTCTTAATATGCCGATATCAATTATCTCTGATGAAGAGGAATTAATGAAAGCTGAAACTTCCATAATGCTATTTACATCTTTGCCATTTATAGATTGGATAATATCACCTGGTTTAATGCCTGCCTCTTCAGCGGGGCTTTCCACTTGAACCTCTTGTATTTGAGCAGGAGTAAAATCTTTTCCAGCGAACATGTAGATGAATGAAAAAATAAATATTGCTAATAAAAAATTTGCAAAAGGTCCGGCCGCTACTATTATTGATCTTTGGTATAAAGGTTTGACCACAAATAATTTCTCTTGATCTTCTTTACTGTAATTTTTTAACAATTCTTCTTGCTCTGCTTGACTAAAAACATTTCTATCGCCAAAAAATTTTACATATCCGCCAAGAGGAATTGCGCAGAATTTCCATCTTGTTCCAGATTTGTCATTAAAGCCAAATATTTCTTTACCAAATCCTATAGAAAAATCTGTGACACCTACTCCATACTTCTTAGCATAGTAATAATGGCCATATTCATGAATAAATACTACAACTGTAAGTAGTATTATAAAAGGTATGATAAAAGATATTAAAATTTCCACTCGTTTACCTTGCTAAAAAGAAAGTTTCTAAAAGCCTTAAGTCTTGCATTATTTTTTAGAGAAGATGGATAAACAAAATGTGTTTCGGTCGGCTTGCCAGGTTCGTTTGGTAAAACTTTGGAGATACCACTAATATTATGAGCTATGTAATCTGGAAGCGCAGCCAAACCAACGCCGCTTTGAACAGCTAACAACAGGCCGTAAACGCTATTCACTTTCATCAAAGATCTTCTTTTCTTTCCATCTTTTGAGCCAACCTTCAATACCCAATCAGGATTATAAACAGGAGAAGGAGCTCCTTTACCATAAGTAATAAATTTGTGTTTATCTAAATCTTTAAGCGTTTTTGGATAACCGCTTTTTTCTAAATAATCATTTGAACCATATATATGATAATTAAAATCTACAAATTTTTTCTGTATTAAATTTAATTGTTTTGGTCGTCTCATTCTGATGGCTACATCAGCTTCACGAGTTGCTAAATCTAGCTCTCTATCGTCGAAAATTAATTCAATTTCTATACCTGGATGAAGATCCATGAATTCTTTTATTCTAGGTGTAAGCCAAGTAGTTCCAAAACTTACAACGGTAGTTACAATAAGTTTTCCGTTTAGTTTATCTTTGTGACCGCTTAAGTTTGACTCAACATCTTTCAATTTGGAAATAACCTCGTGGGCTGATTTAAAAAGATACTCTCCATTTTCGGTAAGCACTAAACCTCTGGCATGACGCTCGAATAATTGGACCTTTAAATCAGTCTCTAAACCTTGAATTTGGCGGCTAATTGCTGATTGGCTTAAGTTTAAGATTGTAGATGCTTTGGTGAAACTTGATGCCTCAGCAACAGTATGAAAAATTTTTAATTTATCCCAATCCATTATTTAAATGATTATAGTTTATTTATTTGGATTTACTATAGCTCTTCCAGAAAACTCGCCTTTTAAAAGCATAGGATACGTATCTAAAAGTTCAGAAAATGAGAGCTCTTTAGTAAATGATTGAACTTTTGAAAAATCAATCAATTTCGCTGCTTCGCCCCAGACAAACTCTCTTCTTTTTATTGAGGAACCAGACGAATCGATACCCCATAGTTTTACTCCTCTTATAATAAAAGGCATCACATTTGTGTTGATTTTTACTCCCCCTGCATTTCCACACGCAGCAACTATTCCGCCGGGTTTTGTTTGTGCAAATATTTTTGTTAAGGCAGCACCTCCTACAGTGTCAACAACTCCGTCCCATAATCCTTTTTCTAGAAGTTTACTTTCTCCCTCAAATTCTTTTCTGTCTATAATGTTTTTCGCACCTAAATCTTTTAGATAATCATTTTTATCTTTTTTTCCTGTTACAGCGTGTACATCATATCCCATTTTAGATAAGATCATCACAGCAATACTTCCAACACCGCCCGTAGCGCCAGTAACCAAAACATCTTTTACTTTTTCACCTAACAACAATTCTTCTTTAGCTTTGACTGCAAAAGAGCACAAAAGAGCTGTAAAACCTGCTGTGCCCAGCATCATAGACTTATGGGTATCTAAGTCTTTAGGTATTTTGATTAAAAAGTTAGCGTCTACTTTAGCGTACTGAGCAAAACCACCAAAGAAAGCCTCTCCTACCCTAAATCCAGTTAAAATTACCTTATCATCTTTTTTAAATTTATTATCATCGCTTTGAACTACGGTACCTGAAAAGTCTATACCCGGAACGAAAGGAAATTTTCTTACAATCTTTCCTCCATTATTTAAAATTAATGCATCCTTAAAATTTAAACTTGAATAATCAATTTTGACTAAAACGTTTCCATCTTTCAAGTAATCTGTATCAATTTCTTTGATTGTCCTTGTAAATTTATCATTTTGATTGTCAATAACTATAGCTTTAAAAGTTTGTTTCATATTTCTAAGTTCTCCTAAAATCTGAAAAAAAATTTATTTTTTAATTTTTTAAATAAACTTAAGTTATCTCCAAATTTTTTTTCTTCAACTCCAGGTCTTTTTTTCCAAATGGCGTAAAAATTCTTCTTAGGTTTTATCATCTTTTCATATGGTGTGTAATAATATAATGCAATTGATTTTCTACTTGTACTATCTGGACAATTTAGTGGGTCTGGGAAACCATGGTTAGACTCTAAGTCTGTTCTAAAAATCAGGGCGTTATTAATATTAGGAGATACTTTTAAAAACATTTCGCTCATATCTTCTTTCCAAAGTTCAATCGCACCTCCCCAACTGTCTTGCCAGTCTTCATTTAAATAAATTAAAAGATTCAACATTCTTTTGAGTTTACGTTTTTTTATAAAAACAAAATCTGAGTGAATTTTAAGAAAACCTCCTCGAAATGACTCATGCATTCCCCCTCCGAATAATGAAGGATCAGCAACAAGATTTTTAATCTCAAATTTTTTTTCTAATATAGAAATAAATCTAGGCGAATTTAATCTTTCTATTAAATCTTTAATTGAGGCTGGCATTAAATCAATTTTACTTAAACCTTTTTTTGTTTTTTGAAAAACTTTATCTTCAATACCTGCATTAGAGTCTTTTTCTGGAATTTTGAAATCTTTTGAAATTTTGCTACAAAATTCTGTTGGTAAAAAATTTTTTATTGAGGCATGAGGATAAGGTTTTTGATTGACTTCAATTTTTTTGTCAAGGTTTAGAAAAAATGAATCATGATATTGAACACAGCTCATAAGAACTTTGGTTTAATTTGCAATATATTTTAAATATCTATTTTGAATACTTAGATCTTCTCTAAAAGAGCCTAAAAAATAATTTGTAACTGTTGTGGCTTTTTCTTTTTTAACACCTCTCATGGTCATACATTGATGAGCTGCATCAATTGTGACTGCTACACCTTTTGCGTCTAGTGCTTTCATTAATGTTGAAGCAATTTGCATTGTTAGTCTTTCTTGTGTTTGTAATCTTTTAGAAAAAATTTCCACTGTTCTAGCTAATTTACTTAAACCTACTACCTTTTTATTTGGTAAATAAGCAACATGAGCAACTCCTATTATGGGTGCCATATGATGTTCGCAATGACTCTCCAGTGTGATATTTTTTTCAATAACCATGTCATCATAACCTTCAACATCACCAAAAGTTTTGGATAAATCAGCTTGGGCGTCTTGATGATATCCTTTAAAATATTCCTTAAAGGCTTTAACTACCCTTTTTGGTGTATCAACTAGACCTTCTCTGTTTGGATCTTCGCCGATCCATTTAAGGATTGTTTTGAAAGCATCTTCGACCTGTTTATCTGTAACTTCAGGCTTTTTTGATGAATTTTTATCAAAGTCTTTTACTAACTTCATAGATATAATCTTTTATAGGACATATTTGATTAATGCAAATTGCTATTTTGTCTTTTTTTCATTATTTTACCCTCATGTTCAAAAAGAGAGAAAGCGTATTTGAGGTAGAAGAGGGAAAATTTCTATCTCCTAAATTTGATAAAGATGGACTTATTCCAGTAACAACCTCTGACAGTGGCTCAGGTGAATTATTGATGCATGGTTACATGAATGCAGAAGCTCTAAAAAAAACGATTGAAACTAAAGAAGCTCATTATTGGAGTAGATCTAGAAAAGATATATGGCACAAAGGAAAAACAAGCGGTTTTGTGCAAAAAGTTATTGATTTAAGAATAGATGATGATCAGGATGCATTGTGGATGTCAGTAGATATAGGAAACGGAGCAAGCTGCCATGTAGGATATAAATCATGCTTTTATAGATCAATACCCTTAGGAAAAATTGAAA
>CACMVB010000002.1 GCA_902617025.1 uncultured Pelagibacteraceae bacterium
TGTGAGTTATTATTATTAATTTCAATTTTAAAAAAAGTATCGGTATTGGGATTTGTATTTATCAGATTTACACCTTCAATAAAATTTTTTGAAATAATTCTTTTTACTTTTAAGTTACATTGTTTAAAAATATTTTTAAGATTCTTTAAATCATTATTATCTATTAAAAAAAAAGATAACTCATGAGTGTAAAAGTTCCCAAACAAACCAATGGGTAAATTTTTAATTTCTTTTTGATCAAGAAAAAACTTAGAATTGAAAATATGAAGCACTGATTTATTTTTTTCTATTTCTCCAATTTTATTTTTGAGGGAGTTAAGTATGTAAATTATATTCTCTTTAACTAGTTGAGACCCATTTAAACGTTTATAACCTGAGAGGGCAATAACAGAGCACTCAAAGTTATCTATCATGATCACTGCCTCTTTGAATGTAAAATTTAATTTTTGTTCTATTAAGTAAATATTCTTTTTAAAGTTATTTACAATTAGATCAAAGTCAAAAATTTTATTGTTACTTATTCCCTCATTTATGATTTTATCTTTGTATAATACTTTAATATCATCATTTTCGATGTTTTCTAGAACAACAAATATTGTTTCAAAATTATTTATTTCAATAAAAAGTTTTGGTGATTTAGTGCCCATTATTTATTTTAAAATAAGTTGATTATTTATTCTATAATCAAAAATTTCGTATTTTTCGAAATTTTTTTGATTTTTTATGCCTAAAAAATATTTAAGACTTTTTTCATAATTTTGATTAGGTAATTTAATTGTTTTATTATCAACTGTAATTAGATCCCATCTTTTAGACTCAAAAAAATTAAATTGTTTAATTGTTTCAATTGGAAAATTAATTTTTTTAAGTTGATTATAAAAAATTTTGAAGTTGTTTTTATCACCGAAAACTATTGGTAAATTTTGATAATTATTTAATTCTACAAAATTAATTAATTTGTCATCATTAGTATAATACTTTTTTTCTTTTTTATTTTGAAGTATAGCGATTGGTTGCCTCTCATAAATTTTAATCTTTATATTATTTGGGTAGATTTTTTTAAATTCAAAACTTTCAATAAAATCTATTTCTCCGATCTTTGAATTTATATCCTGTGAGTTAATCGAAAATATATTTGCTTCATACAAAAACGATAGTTTTTTTTTTAAAATTTTTTCATCAATTATTGAGTTATTTTCAACTAAAATCTTTTTAATTGTAAATTTTGAATTTAGATTAAGTTTATCTTGAAAACTATAAGTGCTTAGTAACAAAAATAATACTAAAGCGATAAATAAACGTTTATTCATCGATTTATGCTAGCATCTAACAAAATATTCTCAATCAAATCTGGGAAAGTAATTCCACAATAATTTGCTATTTCAGGTACTAAAGATAAATTTGTCATCCCAGGTTGTGTATTTATTTCTAATAAATAAAACTTATTATTAAAAAATTTAAAATCTGCTCGTGAAACCCCCTTGCAACTTAAAACCTTATGAGCTTTTTTTGCTAATTTTAAAACTTTGTTATAATCCTTTTTGTTTAATCTAGCTGGCATAATGTGTTTTGTTTTAGCAGCTTTCGTATATTTTGCTTTGTAATCATAAAATAATCTTTTTGGAATTAATTCTATAGCCCCAATAGCATTTTTATTAATTACTGCTGCTTGAATCTCTTGGCCTCCAATGTATTGCTCCACTATAATTTCTCCGTAATAACCTAACAAATTATCAATTGATTTTTTCAAGTGATTTAAATTTTTAACTATTTTAACCCCAATACTTGATCCTTCATCAGTAGGTTTTACCACTAAAGGGAGTTTCATTTTTTTTTTTTTTATAATTTTTTTTAAATATTTTACGTTTTCTCTCTTTTTGAGTGAAAAATATTTTGGAGTTAAAATTTTATTTTTAATAAATATTTCTTTAGAAATAATTTTATTCATAGCGTTATAAGAACTTATAACCCCAGAGTGCGTATAAGGAATTCTTAAATATTCAAAATAACTTTGGGCTACTCCATCTTCGCCGTCTTTACCATGTAAAGCATTAAAAATTACATCAATTTTTTTCTTATCAATTAAATTAAAGTTTTTAAACTTAGGATCAAATTTAGATATAACATATTTTTTCTTTTTTAATGCCTTTATACATGCTTTACCGCTATCTAAACTAATCGCTCGTTCTCCAGAATTTCCGCCAAGCACTACAAGCACTCTTTTGAAAGGTAAATGTTTATTCACCAATAATTTTAATCTCTAATTCGAGATCAACTCCCATTTTTTTACTTACAGTATCCTTGACTCTTTTTATGAGTCTTTCAATATCAGCCGACTTTGCTTTACCGTTGTTAACAAAAAAGTTACAATGTTTTTCAGAAATTGAAGCATCACCTTCTGAAAATTTATCACAACCTGCATTTTTTATTATTTGCCAAACTTGTTTTTCTTCACCTATATTTTTGAATGTACTTCCACATGTTTTTATTTTACTTGGTTGAGCTAATTTTTTTTTTTCAATCAATTTTTTTTGTGTTTTTTCTATTACTTGCGGATTTTCTTTTTTTCCTCTCAATTTTACTGAAGTAATAATTGATCCTTCTGGTAGATTTGAACCTCTGTAAAAAAATTCTATTTCTTCAGACTTGATCTCTTTTTCTGTACAATTCTTAGTGTTGATTACTCTAATTGAGACTAAAATTTTTGAAATATCGTTACCATAACATCCACTATTCATTATAACTGCTCCGCCTATAGAGCCAGGAATGCAAGACAAGAATTCCAAATTACCTATTCCCTTGTCTTTTGCAAAGTCTGAGATTTTTCTATCCAGTGCTGCAGCTCCAACTTCTAAAATATCATTATCTAGTAATCTAATATCTGTAAAACCTGATCCAAGCTTTATAACAACTCCTTTAATTCCTTTATCTCTGATAAGTGTGTTAGATCCTGCTCCAAGAATAGTTATATCTAGTTTATTTTTTTTATTATGAGTCAGAAATTCAATTAATTGTTTTTTATCTTTAGGTTTAAATAAATATTCAGCAGGTCCACCGAGATTAAACCAACTATAATTTGAAAGTTTCACATCTTTTGAAATACTTGAATTGAGCTTATTTATTAATTCATCGTTGATTTTCATAGTTCAGCTTTAAGTCCCCTCATATATTTTGATATTAAACCAGCGCCCATACCAATTATAATTTCATCACTAGTTAGGTTCTTTTTAAAATATTTTTTTATTTCTTCAAAGTTTTTTATAATAATAACTTGGGTTTTTGAAAATTTAGAAATTAATTTTGCAAATTTAATTGAACTAAATTTTAGATTTTTTTTTTCACCAGCGGCATATAATGGACAAAGTAAAACTAAATTTGATTTTGTAAATGAATTAGCAAATTCATTTTTTAAAGAAAACACTCTAGAATAACGATGTGGTTCAAAAACTGATATTATTTTTCTAGTTCTGTAAACATTTTTTACACCATCTAGGATGGATTTAATCTCAGTCGGGTGGTGTGCATAATCATCATAAAAATCATTCTTACCTTTTTTAAATATTTTTGTCATTCTTCTTTGAACACCAGAAAAATTTTTTAATGATTTTTTTATTATATTTTGACTTACACCAATATTTAAACAAACAGTTATAGCTGCCGCTGCATTTAAAACATTGTGTCTTCCAAGTAATTTGAGCTTTATATTTTTAATATTTTTATTTTTTTTATTAATATTTTTATAACTTAAATCAAAAATAGAATAATCAACATTATATCTAATATTAGAGATTTGATAGTCTGCATTCGAGCTTAGACCATAAGTCAAAATATTTTTATTTTTTATTTTACCTAATACCCTTTTTAAATTTTGACTATCTATACAAATTATTGATTTACCTGTTGGAGGAGTTTTTTCAATAAATTTAATAAATGAGTTTTCTAAGTTTTTAAAATTTTTATAATAATCAACATGCTCGTGATCTATGTTAGTTACAATTGAATAGTTTATTGGAAATTTAAGAAAACTACCATCGGACTCATCTGCCTCTAATATTGCCCATTCCCCTCTACCTAATTTAGCATTGCTATTTAATGAATTAATTACACCACCATTAACAATAGTTGGATCAAGTTTCTGATCAGATAGGATTTTTGAAACCAAAGAGGTTGTAGTCGTTTTTCCGTGTGAGCCTGTGATTATTATATTTTTTTTAAGTGAAACTACATCCGCTAATACTTCTGCTCTTGAATAAATGGGAATTTTTTTTGATTTCGCAAATTTTAATTCAACATTATTTTTTTTAATAGCAGAAGATTTTACAAGAATTGTTGAATTTTTTATATTTTTTTTTGAATGGCCAAAAAAAACTTTAATGCCTCTTTTAACACAACTTAAGGTATTTTTATTTTTATTATTATCACTTCCTTGTATCTTGAATCCCATATTGTTCATTATCTGGGCTAAACCACTCATCCCTATTCCACCAATTCCAACAAAGTGTATAACTTCTTTCTGGCCTAAATTAATTTTTCTCATTTATTATTTCTTTTAATATTTTGCTTATATTGTTGTAGACATTTTTGTCAGAATATTGACTTTGGCTAAGTAAAATTTTATTTATTTTTGTCTTTTCTCTATAGATTTCTAAAATAAGTTCAAACAACTTATTATTTAAATCTTTTTCCTCTACTAAAAATCCATAATTTTTGTTTTTGTAATAAATGGCGTTTTTTAATTGATGGTTATCTGCAGAAGATGGTAAAGGAATTGATATAAAAGGAACGTTTACATTTGTAAGTTCAGCTAAAACAGACGATCCAGATCTAGTAATCGCTAAATTAACTTTTGAAAAAAAATCGAGAAGATTGTTTTTAAAATTGAATATTTCAAAATCAATTTTATTTTTTTTATAAAAAGATGATAATTGATCGTTTTGACTGGGTAAGCAATGTTGGTAAACTGTAATCGGAATACCTTGGTTAGAACATTTAAGAAAAATTTCTGGAAGTGTCTCAGCAAAAATTCTTGCTGCTTGGCTGCCGCCAAGAACAAGCAAGTTGATTTTATAAGAAATTGAGACATTGGAATTCTTATTTTTAAAATTAATTATCTCTTTGTTTATGATATTTCCTAAAACATAAATTTTATCTAAATATTTTTGGGGAACTCCTTCTAACTCTTTATGAGATACTAATATTTTTTTAGAAAATGGAAGTAAATATTTGTTGGCCTTTCCAATTACTAAATTATTCTCGTAAATAATGTATTTTATTTTTAGAATACTTGCAGCAATACAAACTGGAAAAGATGCATATCCACCCATACCGAAAATAATCGAGGGTCTATTGAATATTAAAAATATAAACGCAAATGTGATTGCATAGAAAATAAGAAAAAAAGAGATAAATAATTTTAAAATATTTTTTTTTACAAAAGGGAATGAGGGTAATATTGCAATATTTAAATAATCATTTTTTTTGATAAATTTATAACCTCTTTTGTCTGTTACAATATTTACATGATAGTTTTTTTCTAAAAGGTGTTTTGCCAAGTTTAAACCCGGAAATACATGACCGCCTGTTCCTCCTATAGCAATTAATACTTTTATTTTTTTACTCATAAAGATAAGTATTATTTTTAGTATAATTTAAAATTACCCCTGCAAGTATAGCGCTACCAATTAAGGATGAACCTCCATAACTTAGGAATGGCAAGGTCATACCTGTTGTTGGTATAAGACTAGTATTAACGCCAACGTGAATAAATGTTTGAAATATCAATAATGTAGCTAAAGAACATAAAGAGATTTTAATGAGTTCATCTTCTTCATTAATGCAGTTTTTTATAATTCTGAAAGAAATATATAAAAATATTAATATAATAATGATTGAAATTATTGATCCATATTCCTCAGAAATAATTGCTATTATATAATCGGTGTGGGCTTCAGGAACACTATCTTTTAAAATTCCCTCTCCCATGCCTTGTCCCCTAAGTCCACCAAGCTTTATGGCATCTAGAGCAGACGATGATTGGAATTTGTCACCCTTGCTTGGGTCAATAAAAGAAACTAATCGATCAATTATATATCCAAATTTCTCAGGCATTGAAAATAGTAACAAACTTATAGAAAGAAGAAAAATTGAGATAAAAACTAATATATAAATTAAACTTACGCCTGATATAAAAACTGTAGTTATCCATGTTCCGATAAGCAAAATAGTTTGCCCAAGATCAGGCTGATCAATTAAAAAAATGATTACTGAAGATAATAATAAAAAACTAAAAATATATTTTATTTGAGATTTTTTTAGGCTTTTTAAAGTCAAAATTTGAACTGTAATTAAGATAAAAAAAGGTTTTAAAATTTCTATCGGTTGTAATCTAAAAAAATAAAAGTCAAGCCATCTTTTTGCTCCTTTAACTTCAACTCCCGCAATTGGAACTAAAGCAAGAGATATAAAAGACAAAATAAAGAGAGGAGTTACAAATTTTTTCAAAAGAGAAGTATCAATAATTGAAATTAAAATCATAATATTTAGAGCAAGGAAAGTGAATATTAGATGTTTTGAAAAGAAAAAATAATAATCTTTATTAAGTCTTTCACCAGCTAAAGAAGAAGTAGAGGAAAAAGAAAAAAATAAACCAAGAAAAAACAAAACTATAAAACAAAAAAAAATTTTTTTATCAATATTACGCCAATAATTTTTAAATTTAAGTTTAGATATATTTTCTTGCATAATATTTACTTAGTTTTTTAAATTTTTCTCCCCTTTTTTCGAAATTTAAAAATTGGTCAAAAGATGCTGCGGCTGGGCTTAAAAGAATAAAGTTTTCTTTATGGCTAAATGATTTGATGTCTTTTAATATTTGAATTATGGAATTTTTTAAACTTTTAGTAATCATTAATTTAATCTTGTTTTTCAATTGATTTTTAAAAAAATTAATGTTTTCGCCAATAATATAGGATTTTATAATATTTTTTTTTAAACTTTTTACACGAAACTTGTCGTTTTTTTTTGGTAACCCTCCAACTATCCAATAAATATTTTTTGTATTTTTTAAAGCAAATTTTGCAGCCTCAAAAGTAGTTGCTTTTGAGTCATTAATAAAGGTACAATTATTTTGTTTTAAAAAGATTTCATATCTATGTGGTAAACCTTTAAAAGAATTAAGTGATTTACAAAATGATTTAAAACTAATTTTGAGAAGTTTTGTAAAAGAGTAAACAAAAGACATGTTCTCGTCATTTATATCAAGCTTTAAATAAGAATTTTTTATGTAAGGTTTTATTTTTTTATATTTATCTATGTTAGGAATATTTAACTTTCCTAAAAATCTTCTTTTTTTAAATTCGTATTTAAAGTTTTTATTTACAAAAGAGTATTGACTCTTTTTTTGTCTTTCAAAAATTTTGAATTTCGAATTTATGTAATTTCTAATGCTACCATGCCAGTCAATATGATCATTTGTTATATTTAATAATATAGCATAATCAGGGGAGATAAATTTTGAGTAAGCAAGTTGAAATGATGAAGCTTCAATTATAAGAAAATTATTTTTATTAACATTTAAATTTAATATGGGTGTGCCTATATTACCGCCTAATAATGTTTTATAACCATTTTTTTTTAATACGTGATCTATAATTTTACAAGTCGTGGATTTGCCATTGGTTCCTGTAACAACGACACTTTTTGAAAAATTTTTTAATAAAAAAATTAAATCTAAGTCTGTAATAATCTTATTTTTATATTTTTTTAATTTATTTCTATTTTTAGACCCTTTTAAACTTATACCAGGGCTCAAAACAATATGGTTAATTTCTTTAAGCGTTTTGTCCAAGTTTACTGGTCTTTTACTTTTGTACAGACGAAAATTTTTATCATCCCAGACTTTGTAATTTTTTATATTGTTTCTTTTAAAAAAATTTATTACTGACTTTCCTGTTAAGCCTAATCCATAAACTAAGAAAGAGTGGTTTTTAAAATTTTTTTTAGAGATCATGTTTACCTAAGTTTTAATGTCGCTAATCCCACTAAAGCTAAAATTATGGCTATGATCCAAAATCGAATAACAATTGTAGACTCCGCCCAACCTTTTTTTTCAAAATGATGGTGAATAGGAGCCATTTTGAAAATTCTTTTACCTGTCAACTTAAAAGAAAGAACCTGAATAATTACAGATACTGTTTCAAGCACAAATAAACCTCCGACGATTGCTAAAACGATCTCATGTTTAACTATTATAGCTATTGCGGCAAGGGATCCCCCTAAGGAAAGCGACCCTGTATCACCCATAAAAATTTTTGCTGGAGGGGCGTTGTACCATAAAAATCCTAAACAAGCTCCTACAATTGAACCACAAAAAATGGAGAGCTCTCCAACATCAGGAATATATTGTATTTGAAGATATTCAGAAAAAATTGTGTTTCCAACGACATAAGAAATTAGCGTAAAGGATAAAGCTACTAGCATTACTGGTACAGTTGCGAGACCATCAAGGCCATCTGTTAAATTTACAGCATTAGATGCCCCAATAATTACAAAAAGACCAAATGGAATAAAAAATAAGCCCATGTGCAAAATTAAATTTTTAAAAAAAGGGAAATATAAATCATATAGATATTCGTGATTAGAATATTTGATCAAAATAAATAAAGCTAAAGACCCAATAATTAGTTGTCCTATAAATTTGTATTTCGACTTTAGACCGCTAGAGTTTTTAAGTTTAATTTTAAGGATATCATCGATCAAACCTAGACAACCAAGACTTAGTGAAACAAATACAAGCGTCCAAACATATATATTTGCTAAGTCTGCCCAGAGCAAAGTACTAGTGATAATTCCTATAATTATTATTACTCCCCCCATTGTTGGTGTACCAGACTTTTTTATTATATGATCTATAGGCCCATCTTGTCTTATAGGTCCAGTTATCATTTTTTCAGAAAAAATTTTTATTAAGGGTGCTCCAATTATAAATACTACTATCAACGAAGTTATTACAGATAATCCTGTCCTAAAAGTTAGATATCTAAATACATTGAAAAAAGAATATTGGTCAATTAGAGATGTAAAAAAATGAAATAGCATTTAATAACCTTTTATCATTTTTTTGCAAAAATTATTTAAGCCAGTTGCGTTAGATCCTTTAATCATTAAATAATCATTATTAGATATAATATTACTTAAAGTAAAATCTATATCTTCATCCTGTTGAAAAATATTGCCACGTTTATGTTTGTGTATTTTTTTAAAGGTATCTAACGTTTTGTCGCCTTTAACAAATACTTTATCTATATCTGAATTGTTAATAACTCTTGATAGTCCTTCATGTAAAATTTTAGATTTTTTTCCTAACTCGAGCATATCTCCAAGTATTAGATATTTTTTAAATTTTTCTTTTTTAATAGATTTGAAATTTTTAATTGCAGTTTTTACTGAAAGAGGATTAGCATTATAACTCTCATCGACTAATTTAAATTTTTTACTATACCTAGAAATAATATGAATTTTCCCTCTCCCTTCAATTGGGTCAACTTTTTTAAAACAATTAGATAATTTCTTTAAATCTAGATTTAATTCTTGAATTAGAGTTAACGATGCAAGAATATTGTAAATATTAATATTTTTGGTTTTTAGTCTCACATTACTATTTTTTACTTTAATATTTAAGAAATTATGACCTTTTCTTTTTAAAACTGAGGTAGGATAAACATCTGATTTTTTATTCAAACCAAAAGAAAGAATTTTTAAATTTTTAAATTTTGCTTTTTTTTCTAGAAATCTAAAATATTTATCATCTCGATTTAAAATTATTGTTCCATTTTTTTCAATATTTTCAATTATTTCTCCTTTTGCTTTAGCAATACCTCTCAAATTTTTAAAGTTTTCAATATGTGCCTCACCTATATTAGTAATAATAGCTATATGAGGCCTGATAAGTTTTGATAATTTATTTATCTCTCCACTTTTACTCATGCCTACTTCAAAAATACCATATTTATGATCAACTCTTAACTGTGATAAACTTAATGGAACTCCTAAATAATTATTGTAAGATTTAGGGGAACTTAATGTATCTCCAAAATTTTGTAATAATACTCTTAATAAACTTTTTAAAGAAGTTTTTCCTGCGCTACCTGTAATTGCTATTATTTTAGAATTAGTTCTACTCCTTTTCTTATAAGCAAACTTCTGTAAAAAATTTATTTCATTATCAACTTTAATAATCTTTTTGTTGTACTTTTTGTTTTTTCTGGAAGAAATTATAAATTTCGCGCCTTTTTTTAATGCATGAGCCACATATTTATTACCATCATTTTTTTTACCTTTAATTGTGATAAATAAATCATTTTTTTTTACTAATCGGGAGTCTATAGAAAATCCATTAAATTTTTTAATATCTATATCTTTTTTAATTTCCGCAAGAATTTTTTTATTTTGAACTAAATTTGGATCCTTGTAAAAAAATTTTTTTAATTTTATATTTTTGATTATTTTTTTATCTGAAATAAAAATTGTTTTATTTTTATAAATTTGCTCCTCTTCATGACCTTTTCCAGCTACTAAAATTATATCATTAGGGTCTGACTTAAGTATTGCTTCTTTTATCGCTTTTGCTCTATTACCTACGTTGAAGCAATTATTGCTTTTAATTTTGCCAATTATCTCTTTTCTAATCTTATTTGGATTTTCACTTCTTGGATTATCATCAGTAACAAAAAAATTTTTACAATACTTTTGTGCTATTTGCCCCATTAAAGGCCTTTTTTCATAATCTCGATCACCTCCACACCCAAATACCAGCGAAATATTTTTACTATTATCTTTTAATAAAGCTTTTAATGATTTTTCTAAAGCATCAGGTGTGTGTGCAAAATCAACGTAAATTTTTCTTTTGCCTGGTAAAATTTTTACTAACTCTAATCTACCATTTACATTTTTAATCTTATTTAAGGTTCTAAAAATTTTTCGCTCTGTCAGTTTACATAATTTTGCAGCTAAAATTGCCATAGATAAATTTTTAATTTGAAATTCATTTAACTTAAGATTTCTTTTTTTTTTAATTTTTTCTTGGGTTGAGCTTATGTCAATTAAACGTAGCTTCTTTTTTTTACAAATATTTTTTAACAAGGAATATTCTTTGAGTGATTTATCTGTTATAACTGTTTTGTTTTTAGACAATATGCTATTGAAGAGAAAAAGCTTTGCTTTTAAATATGAAAACATTGATTTATGATAATCTAAATGATCTTGACTAAAATTTGTAAAAATACCGGCTTTTATATTTAAATTATTTATTCTTTTTTGATGAAGTCCATGACTAGACGCCTCAATGATTACGTTGTTAATTTTTTTTTTTTTTATTTTCTCTAGATTTTTATGCAACGAAATAATATCTGGTGAAGTCAGATCAGATTTAATAATTTTTCCTTTTAATTTTATGCCTAATGTTCCAATAGACGCTACAGGAATATTATTCAAATTAAGAATTTGGTAAAATAGATCAGCAACAGAGGTTTTTCCATTCGTGCCGGTCACTGCAATTATATTATTTGGCTTTAATTTATAAAAAGATGATGTTATTTCACTTAATAAGCGCTTTATATTAGAAGTTTTAATTACTAAAATTTTATTATTTATATATTTACATTTTTTTGAGCAAATAACAACTTCGGCACCTTTTGTAACAGCTTCTTTTATAAACTTTTCACCATTGGATTTATAACCTCTAATGGCAAAAAAAATAAATCCTTTTGAGATATTTTTGCTATTTATTGAAAGGCCTTTAATCCTCAATTTTTTTTTTTTCTCAGGTAGATTTTTAATTAGTTTTTTCAGTAACATATTGTTGATTAAAATCCTCGCTATTTATGGCTAAAATTGGTCCAATTTTTTTTATCATTTTGCCCGCGACGTATACTGAATTCCATCCAGCTTCATTTCTAGTGCCTTTAATATTCATACCTCTATAATTGTAAACAAGGTCTTTCGCCACTTGTGGATTCTCTAACATAACTAATAAAACGTATTTAGGTTTATGTGATGGAAAAATAGAGATAAATGTGTTGAGATTATTTTTTTTATCATAATAATTTTGTGATGTTCCGGTCTTACCTCCTACCTGGTACCCATCTATATCAGCTAAACTTGCGGTACCCTCCTTTTCGGTGACTACTTTTCTGAGAATATTGTTCATGATATCACTTGTTTCTTTAGAAATGATTCTTTTGTGACTCTTTTCTTTATCTTTTTTTACAATACTTGGTTTAATCATTTTTCCACCATTAGCTAGAGCAGCATAAACTGTTGCGGCTTGTAATGGAGTAGTTGTAATTCCATGTCCAAAAGATACAGTTTCTAACTTACATTTATTCCATTCAAAATTAATTGGTTTACCAACTTCTTCTATTTCTAGCTCAGGGCTTTTAAGTAAATTTGAGTCGTTAATAAATTGTTTTAGTTTTTCTTTACCTATCTTTCTAGCAATTAATAGAGTTCCTACGTTTGATGATCTTATTAAAATATCTTGGACTGAAAGTTTATCTGGAAAATTTTTAATATCTGAGATTTGATGCCTAGAACATTTGATTGAGTTAGGAATTTTATCAATTATAGTTTTTGGGGTAACAATATTATTTTCAATAGCAAGAGCAATTGTAAAAGTTTTAAATATTGATCCTAATTCATAGACTCCCTTAGTAATTTTGTTCATATAGATTTTATCCTCTAAATGAGCTCTTTTATTAATGTCAAAGTTAGGAAGAGATACTAAAGATAAAATTTCTCCACTGTGAACGTCCATCAACAAAGAGCCTCCTCCAGTTGCACCAAAAGTTTCTATAGCTTCACTTAGCTCTTTGTTAACCAAATATTGAATATTTGTATCTAAAGTTAACTCTAAAGGATGTTTAGATAAATTTTTGTCTTTAAGCTCTTTATCAAAATACTTCTCTATACCTGAAATACCATAATTGTCGTAATCTACTTGGCCGACTAAGTGACTAAATAAGTTTGAATGAGTATAAATTCTAGACTGAAACGGCTCAAAAATTATCGCTTTTTCACCTAAGGCCCATAATTTTTCTTTTTCTTTTTGGCTTAAGCGTTTTTTTAAATAAAAATATTTCTCTTCATTCATTTTTTTTTTAATTTTATCAATTTGAAGTTCTTGGAAATGAAGTCTTAACTTTATTATAAAGTTCTCTTTATTATTTACTAACTTTGGGTTTACAGCCGCATGAAAGGATTGAATATTTCTTGATATTATAGAACCATTTTTATCTGTTATATCTCTTCTTAATAGATTAGATTGTTGATAGGTATTTTCATTTTGAAATAGTTCAACTTTACTAAGAGATACATATATTATCTTTATGCTAAAAATTAATATTAAAGAAAAAAATAAAAAAAATAAAAGATATATTCTATCGTGTAAAAAATTTTTACTTTTGGAATATTTATTTTTTTTATTAGTTTCTAAATAATCTTCGAAGTAAAAACTAGTTTGATTTGGATTTAAAATATTTTTTTTTTTGTTTTTTCTCAATTTCAATCCTGGCTTACGTATTTATTTTGAAGATTATTAAAATTCGAGATGCTCAGAAAAATTTTTGAGTATTCCATTGGTAGATATTGCTCAATATCCAAATTTTTAATTCTTTTTTCTATCATTGATGGTGAAGTTAAGTAAAAATAATCAAGTTGGGACTCATTGAAATCTTTTTCTTGAAAATTTATTTTTTTATTCAATTGATCTATATTTTTTTCAATTTCTCTAGTTTCATTTTTAATTACTGATGTTCCAAATAAAAGAGATGAAAAAATAAGTAGGGAAATAAATATTTTAATTTTAAACATAAATAGCCTCAATATCTAAATATTTTTTAAACTTTTGTATGAAGCTTTTAGGATAAAAAAAATCTTTTTTATTTCTTATTGCAAATCTCAGTTTTGCAGAACGTGAAGGATTATTAATATTAATTTCTTTTTGTGAGGGTTTTAAGGCTTTATTATTATAATTTTCAAATAAAATAGAATTATCATTTACTTCCTCCGGAAAGTACCTTGACGGCTTTGATTTATTTTTTGAAAAATTACTAAAAAAATATTTTACTATCTTATCTTCTATTGAATGAAAGCTCACAATAATTATCTTTCCTCCAGGCTTTAAAAGCTTTGAAGCTTTAATAATTCCATTTATAAGTTCTGTTATTTCTTTATTTACGTATATTCTTAACGCCTGAAAAGTCTTAGTGCTTGGATTTATTTTTGTGTAATAATTTTTTTTTTTACTTTTCTCAATAATTTCTACTAGTTCATCTACTCTAGTAATTTTTTTTTGCGTTCTAGCTTTAACTATATTCCTCGCAATTTTTTTTGCATCTTTTTCTTCTCCTAAAACTTTAATTATTAAAGTTAACTGGTTTTCAGATAAATTATTAATAGCGTGTTGAGCGGAATTATCAGAAAGGCCCATAGTCATATCTAATTTTTCTTTAGACTTAAATGAAAATCCTCTTTTAAAATCTTGAAGTTGTATAGAAGAAAGGCCCAAATCAATTAAAATAACGTCTACATTATCTTTACAAACTTTTTCTAACTGACTGAATTTTAAATGATAAAATTTAAATCTATTTTTAAAATTTTTTTCCATCTTTCTGGCGATTGAAATTACGGCATCATCTCTGTCGATACCTATCACTTTTGTTTTTGGAAAATCTAATAATGCTTTTGTATAGTTTCCACCTCCAAAGGTACAATCAATAAATACACCGCCTTTTTTTGGATTTGAAATTTCGATAATTTCACTCAACATCACTGGAAAATGGGTGAATTCCAGTGATGATATTTGAGTAGTCATTAATCTTCAATTTTGTCATTAAAACTTTTGTCTTCTTAAAAAAGCAGGTATTTCAAAATCCTCGTCCTCATCATTATCTTGGTCAAACAATTCGGTAGAGTTAGTGTCAGTTATATTGTCTTTACTTTCGAGGTTCTCTTGTGAATG
The DNA here is from genome assembly GCA_902617025.1 of uncultured Pelagibacteraceae bacterium. Lineage (GTDB taxonomy): Bacteria > Pseudomonadota > Alphaproteobacteria > Pelagibacterales > Pelagibacteraceae > Pelagilacustribacter. The sequence goes on from CACMVB010000002.1 coordinate 15,017, forward strand.
ATCTTCTGCAAACAGTTTTGGTGTATTCTCCTCTTGCGTATTTTCTTTAAAATAATCCCCATATATTTTATTGGTATTCTCGAGTTTCATTTCAGGATTGTTTTCCATATAGGATGCACTTTCAATTGATACACCGGAAGGAATTTCATTTGTTAAACTTTGGTTTTTCAGTGACTCTTCTTGGGCAATTTTGATTTCTTCTTTACTTTCAAAACTATCTATAAGAGCGTTTTGCTCGTCGCTATTTTTTATTTCTAAACTTTCATCTAGTTTTAACGCTGTGGCACCGTCAATTGAGCTTGTGATATTATTATCAATGCTTTTAGCATTAAACAAAGTGTCTCCTTGACTAGGTCCACTATTAAAAAGCGAACTTTTACTGTTTGATGTGTTTACTAAGTTTAGATAAGGCTTTGAACCTGAGCCGTGAAGTGCAGTAGCTACTATAGAGACTCTTATCTTACCATTCATATTTTCATCTTTAATTGCTCCAAAAATCAATTCTGCCTCTGGATCAACTTCTGCTCTAATTTTATTAACTGCCGCATCAACTTCGAAAAGTTTTATATCGCTTCCACCAGTAATGTTCACTAGTAAACCTTTAGCTCCTTGTAATGTATATTCATCAATTAAAGGATTATTTAAAGCTAATTCAGTTGCAGACATAGCTCGATTTTCTCCATCAGCTTCGCCAGTTCCCATCATAGCTTTACCGCTTGAACTCATTACAGTCTCGACATCTGCAAAATCTAAATTTATCATTCCAGGTCTAACCATTAGGTCTGTAATACTTTGCACACCATGCTTTAAAACATCATTTGACAAATTAAAAGACTCTTCGAAACCAGTTGCCTCATTAGCAATTTTAAATAAATTTTGATTTGGCACCACAATCGTTGTGTCTAAATATTTTTTAAGCTCTTCGAGCCCTGCTACTGCTCTTCGCATTCGTTTAGGTCCCTCATAAGAAAAAGGTAGCGTGGTTACACCTACAGTGAGAATATTCATTTCTCTAGCAGCTCTAGCAATTACATGAGATGCTCCAGTACCTGTCCCACCTCCCATGCCCGAAGCAATAAAAACCATATTGCTTCCTTGAATATAGTTTACTATTTCATTAATTGACTCATCAGCAGCAGCCTGACCAATATCATGTTTAGCTCCAGCACCTAATCCTTTAGTTAAATTCATTCCTATTTGTATTTTAGCATCTGCCTTGCTCATCTTTAAATCTTGTGCATCAGTGTTTACTGCAACGAATTCCACTCCTTGCATGCCAGCTTCTATCATCGCATTAATTGCGTTACCGCCTGCTCCGCCAACACCAATTACTAATATTCTTGGTTTCAATTCTCTCAGTTCGCCACCTCCAACATTTATACTCATGACATCTCCCCTTTCTATTTATTTTCCCACTTTAAATTAGACCTGTTTTGAAAAGCTTTTTTTCTAGCAAATGATTTAAATTTTTCAAAATTTTTAGGTTCCCATATTTGGAATGTTTTACCGAGCCCAACAAATAAAATGTTATTTTTAATTTTAGCATGACCAAGTAATTTTTCAGATATCGAAACTCTTCCTTCGGTATCAAATTGCAAACTTTCACTTTCAGATAAAACCGAAGTAGCAAAATAATCTCTTTTTTCTTCAAAAGGATTTAAAGAGTCGATTGTATTAGATAATCTTTCAATCCTCTCTTGCGAACAAGCCTCTAGCGCAGAATGATTAAAAGAAGGATAACTAATAAATCCATTGTAACCTAATGAGTTTAAATAAGATCTAAAAGTTGCTGGCACAGAAACCCGACCTTTCTTGTCTATTTTGTTTTCGAAATTCGATAAAAACATTAGCTTTCAAAAATCCTTTTATTATAAAAATTTTCAAATCACCCTCCATAATGGGAATATATGGGATATTATGGGTTTTTAATGAATAGTCAATGAATTTGTATTTTTAGTTTAAGTACAAAAGTAGAACAATTATATGGTGATTTTAAAGCCAGATAATCTGTAAGCCGGGTTCTGTCATTGAAGATTTCATTTCTCTAGGCCTAAAATTGCTTTTAAGCTCAAGCGGTTAACCCAGAAGACTAACTAAAGACTGTTTTTAGCAAAAAATGCAGTGTCTTCTCTATTTAACCTTGCTCCCAGTGGGGTTTGCCCTGCGTTTTTTGTTACCAAAAAACCGGTAAGCTCTTACCTTACCTTTTCACCCTTGCCTTGATTAGGCGGTTTATTTTCTGTGGCACTATCCCTGAGGTCACCCTCGCCAGCCGTTAACTGGCACTGTGTCCTTATGGAGCCCGGACTTTCCTCTATTAGAAAACTAATAGCGATAATCCAATTATCTGGCGAAAATCTTTTATTAAATTAACCTTAATAAATCAAGCTTTTACGTTTAATTTATTAAAATATGGCTAATTTTATAGGTTTTGTAATCTATTTTACCTGTAATATTTTCTGGAAGAAAGTGTTGTTGAAAACATCGAATTATTTTCTTATCGTTTTTACTCCTTTTTTTAAGGCTAAAATATCTATAACCAATTTTTTTTAAATTTTTAAAAAAAAGCTTCTCTTTTTTATCTAAATAAAAATTAATGCTCGTGCTATTAATTGAATACCATTTTCCTAGTTTATTCTTGCTTAATATTTTCCAAGGAAATTTTTCACCTGGGTCACCTTTTCTCAAGGGAGCAATATCTGAGTGCCCGAGAAAATTCTCTGCCTTAACTCTAAATTTTTTTTTTAAATACTTGCAAAGTGAGATTAGGCTATTAATTTGTTTTTTGGTAAACTTTTGGTATCCAAATTGATGTCCTTTATTCACTAATTCAATCCCGATCGAATGATTGTTTAAGTTAAGAAATTTTTTCCATTTAGACTTTCCTGCGTGCCATGCAACATTCTCGTCTTTTACCATTTGAGTGATATTACCTTTTCTATTAATGATATAATGACAACTTACCTTAGATTTTGGGTTTTTTAATCTTTTCATTGATACAATTTCTGATTGCATACCTGTATAATGAATTATGACAAATTTGATGTCATTTTTTGATCTATTTTTTTTTGAGAAATTGGGAGAAAAGTCAAATTTTATCTTCATTATTCGATATTCGAACCTATTTATTACAAAATTTTAACTAATTTAAGTTATTATGTATAGATTATAAGCTAAAATTATATATATAGCCATTATGCATATTTTAAAAAGTTTAAAATTAATAATATATGTTTTTGCTATTATTTCGCTTCTTACGTCTAACTCTAAATCTACAGAGGAGTGTTTTGAAGGGACTAGTAGAGCAATTTTTAAATTTAATTTAGCTATTGATAACATTATTTTGGAACCGATAGCTAAAGGATATAGCAAGTTGCCGGATCCAATAAAAACTGGAACTGGAAATTTTACATCAAATATTAGTGTTTTGTTATCGATACCTAATAACTTGTTACAAGGTGATTTTAAAAAACTGGGTCACTCAATTGGAAGTTTTGCAATAAATTCGACAGTAGGTATTTTAGGTTTTTTAAATCCTGCAGAAAAAATAGGGTTGAGTCCTTCGAAAGAGGATGTGGGTCAAACTTTAGGTACTTATGGTTTCGGACCAGGTTGTTATTTAGTACTTCCAATTTTAGGGCCTTCTACAGCAAGGGACACTTTAGGTATATTAGCCGATACTTATATTGATCCTTTTGCTCACGTTACGCTCAGAGAAAAAGAAATCTTTAGTACATCAGGAAACGCATTGGATTATTACTCAGTAAAAGCTACAGGTGTTGTAGATTTTAGAGCAGACAATATTAAAAATTTTGAAAGCTTAGAAAAAAATTCAATCGATCTTTATTCTTCATATAAAAGTATTTACCTGCAAGATAGAGAAAATAAAATTAGTAATTCTGTTAATGAGCAAGATGAATGGGGAAGTTTAGACAATTAAAATATTTGATGAAAAAAATAAGTATTTTTATTACTTTATTTATAGTTTTCAGCCATAGTATCTTATTAGCTTATAGTTCTGATCCTGCTGAGTTTGTGAATGAACTTGTTACTGAAGCTATAAGTAAACTATCAGATAAAAATCTTAATAAAGAGGAAAAATCATCTTTTATTGAAAAAGTTGCAAAAGAAAACGTCGATATAAATGCCCTTGGACTTTATACATTAGGGGAGTTAAGAAAAACCTCTGATGAGACAATCATTGGTCAATATCAAAGATCCTTTGAAAAGTACTTTTTAAAAAGCCTTACTTCAAGGCTATCAGACTATTCTTCTAGTAAATTCGAAGTAGTAGGATACGACAAAAAAAGTTCAAATTATACTATAGTCAACTCTCAAATTATACCAGGAGACGGAAGTCCTAAAATAAAAATTGATTGGAGAATTTATACTAAAAATCCAGATGTACCATTGATAAGAGATCTAATAGTTGAGGGTTTAAGTTTAGCAAGAACTCAAAAAGAGGAATTTGCATCAATCCTCAATTCAAATAACAATGATATTAAAATACTTATAAGCAAACTCGAAGAATTTTTAAAAAAATAATTGGTGGGCCCGCCAGGACTCGAACCTGGGACCAATACATTATGAGTGTACTGCTCTAACCAACTGAGCTACAGGCCCGGTATAAACCTCTTATATCACAAATAACTATTTTTCTAGGAAACTTTTTAATTGTTTTGACCTACTAGGATGTTTAAGTTTTCTCAAAGCTTTTGCCTCTATTTGTCTAATTCTTTCCCTCGTAACTGAAAATTGGAGACCTACCTCTTCTAGAGTGTGGTCAGTATTCATACCTATTCCAAATCTCATTCTTAAAACTCTCTCTTCTCTTGGTGTAAGTGATGCTAAGATTTTTGTAGTTGACTCGCTCAAATTTGACTGAATTGCTGTATCAAGCGGTTGCAAAGCATTTTTATCCTCTATAAAATCACCCAAACTACTATCTTCCTCATCACCCACTGGAGTTTCAAGTGAGACAGGCTCTTTAGCGATTTTTAAAACTTTTCTAACTTTCTCTAGTGGCATTGCAAGTTTTTTAGATAATTCCTCTGGAGTGGGTTCTCTACCAAATTCACTCATTATTTGTCTTTGAGTTCTTACTATCTTATTTATTGTTTCTATCATATGAACAGGGATCCTTATAGTTCTAGCTTGGTCAGCAATTGATCGCGTAATCGCCTGTCTGATCCACCAAGTAGCATATGTTGAAAATTTGTATCCCCTTCTGTATTCAAACTTATCAACTGCTTTCATTAAGCCTATATTTCCTTCTTGGATCAAGTCTAAAAATTGTAAGCCTCTATTAGTATATTTTTTAGCAATTGAAATAACTAATCTTAAATTAGCTTCGACCATTTCTTTTTTAGCTATTCTTGACTCTCTCTCTCCTTTTTGAATTCTACTAACTAGTTTTTTAAATTCACCAACTGATAAGCCAATCTTCTTACTAAACTCGACTAATCTATCTTTTATTTCCGCAAAATCTTTTTTATATTTTTTGAAAAAAGCTTTCCATGTTGCATTTTCTTTTAAAAATGACTCGAACTTCGGATTGATTTCATTTCCAATATAATATTTTAAAAATTCTTCTCGAGAGATTTTATTATCCATTGCGAGTCTTAATAACACGCCTTCCAGAGAAACTATTTTTTTGTTTTCTTTATAATGTGATTGAACCAATTCTTCAACAACATGTGGGGCTAGTTGGAGATTTTTAAAATTATCAACTAAAATTTCTTGAATTTTTTTAAAGTTTTTATTTTTTGATACTGAAAGCTCTTTAGAGTCTAAAAGACACTCGAGTTTTTCAATTTGGTATTTTTTAAGTTTTGAATAGTTTTTATTCAAGGAGTCTAAAATATTTAATATCTTTGGCTTGATTTCTTCTTCCATTTTCGCCAAAGAAACGTTAAATTCGTCATCTTCATTTGTAGAATTTTCCTCAGTTTTATTTACTTCTTCTTCGTTTGGTTTACTAGAAGATTTAGATTTTTTGTTAACTTTAGCATCTTCATCATCGTCTTGTGCCTCAAAGTCCTCGTAAGTTGAGTCAATATCTATTATATCCCTTACTAAAAGCTGATTATTTTCTATTTCGTTTTTCCAATCATTAATTTTTTTTCCAACTATTGGGCTTTGCGTTAAAGCATTAATCATTACATCTTTTCCAGCTTCAATTCTTTTTGCTATAGCGATTTCTCCCTCTCTTGATAAAAGTTCAACACCTCCCATTTCTCTGAGATACATTCTTATTGGATCATCGCTTTTATCTGAAGTTTTTTCTTCGCTTGTTGTTGATGCTTCTTTTTTCTTATTGGATTGGAATTGTGATTTTTTTTCTACAAGAGTAATCTTTTCATCTACCAATATGATAAATGCTTTTTCTATATTCTCATTCGTTCCATTTCTTTTGCCTAAAGATTTTCCGAGTTCTTCGTAAGTGATAAATCCTCTATGTTTTCCTTTGTCTAGAAGTCTTTCAAACGATTTTGTTATAAGTTTTTCAGCCATATGATATTGGAATTGTTTATATATAATGACAAAGTCAAAAAAATCTATACTTTTATTATTCCCTATTTAATTGGCTTTTAAGCTTTATTAATTCAGAATAAGAGTTTTCGTCCAAGTTGTTGATTAGTTTTTGCTCGAGAGATTCTATCTTTTTAAGATTTCCTTGATCCTTATGGTCTTGGATCAATTCATCCAATAAGTTTGAAACCTGATCTTCAGATTTATTTTTTATGATTATTTGGATATTTGAGTTTTCATTTATTTCCTCAATTATTTTGTCATAAGTTATGTTAATTTTTGAATGAGTCTTAGCTTTATCGTTTCCTGTAGTGATTGAAGTTATAAAATCATTTTTTAAACTTTCATTTTTTTCTGCTAAAAACTTAATCTCGGATAACTCTTCTAGTTTTTTTAACGCTATCTCGAAATAATTCAGAATGATAAATAGAATTGAAAATTCAATAATTTGAATTTTAGATAAATTTTTTGTTCTTTGATGCAAAATCTTTGTTTCTTTGAGGATCTTATGATCTTTTTTCTTTTTTAGTGATGAAAATTTATAATTATTTCTAGAAGTCTGGATAGGCGTCAATTTTTTTATTTTATCAAGAAAATCTTCCAAAACATATTTTTTTAAAGTTTCATCTTTTATAGAATATGATAATTTTTTCATCTCTTTTTCAAATTTTGATACCTCGTATGGATTGTTTTGATCTATTAGATTTATTTGATGATTCCAAATAAATGATTGAATTACTTCTTTTTGTTTAAGCAAATTTAATAGTCCATCTTTGCCATTTTGATGAATAAAATCGTCAGGATCTTCACCATTCGGCATTATTGAAAAATAAATTTTATTATTTTCATTAATGAAAGGAAATAATTTTTCACCAATTCTTAAAGCAGCTTTTTGCCCGCTTTCATCGCCGTCTAAACAAATAATAGGATTTGAAAAAAATTTCCAAATTAAATTGATTTGTCTTTCAGTAATAGCTGTTCCTGAATTTGAAATAACATTTTTAAATCCGGATGAATAAACGCTAACTACATCCATGTAACCTTCAACAATTAAAACCTCATTAGTCTCAGACCTCAAATTTTTTGCTTTGTCCAAATTGAAAATCATACTTCCTTTTTTATAGAATTCAGTTTCTGGTGAATTGATATACTTTGCTGATTTACTATCTCGAATAATTCTTCCTCCAAAAGCTATCGTGTCTCCGGTGATGTTATTGACTGGGAAAATTATTCTTGAATTAAACCTATCGATATATTTTCCGGTTTTTTCATTTTTGTAGTAAAGGCCTGTAAAGTTTATTTCCTCTTCAGAATATTTTTTAAGTAGATTTTCATAAAACGAGTTCTTCCAAGGCACGTAACCAAGTTTAAATTCTTGTATGATATCTTTTTTTAATCCTCTTTTAAGAAGGTAATCTAACGCCTCTTTGTTGTTATACTCAAAAAGTTGTTGATTATAAAAATTTGAATAATCGCTGAATATATTTTTGTATGATTGAAATCTTAATTCTTTTTTTTGATCAAAATTAGAAAACCTATAAGGCTGCATACCAGCTTCAGCTGCCAGAGTTTTCACTGCTTCCCCAAAACCAACAGATTTTGTTTTCATAAGAAAGTCAAAAATATTCCCGTGTTCGCCCGTGCTAAAACAATGATAAAACTCTTTTTCATCGTTGACAGTAAATGAGGGGGTTTTTTCATTTTTGAATGGAGAAAGTCCAATAAACTCTTTCCCTCTTTTTTTTAACTGAACAGTTTTTCCGACAACTTGAGAAACTTTTAATCTAAGTTTTATTTCATTTAAATATTCTTTAGGGTATTTCATACTCAAGTTAAAAGCCTTTTTAAAATTGCACTTACTTTCGAAAAATCTAAACTATCTGCATGTTTAGATTTTAAAACGCCCATTATTTTACCCATATCTTTCATTGAAGATGCGCTTACAGATTTTATTGTTTCCTCACAAATTCTTTTAGTTTCATCTTCGCTAAATTGTTTTGGTAAAAATTTACTTATAACTTCTATTTCTCTATTTTCACTTTCTAAAAGCTCTATGCGACCAGCTTTTTTGTAAACATCACAAGACTCATTTCTTTGTTTTATCATCTTTTTAAGTAATATGACGATATCGCTGTCTTTGATATCTGTCTGACCTTTCGAGCGTCCAGCTATTTCTGCGTCTTTTATAGCTGAAACTACTAATCTTAAAGTTGGGTAAGTTTTTTTATCTTTTGCTTTTAGAGCCTCATTTAGCTTTTCTTCAATTAGTTTTTTTAGAGACATAATGAAAATATTTTAATCACAATTCTTATACAAAATAAAAAGAACTTTCTTGACGATTTTAGTTCTATTTCATATGTTGCGCAAAATCATGTTTATAAGTTTTTTACTTTAACTCATGAGTTGTATTTGAAGAAGTTTGGTCAAAATATAAACTCAAAAAAAAATCTTAGAAAGATCGATTCTACTGCTATTTTAGTTCTTCAAAACGGCAAATTTTTTAAAGGTATAGGATTAGGTCACAAGGGCACCGCAACTGGAGAAGTATGCTTTAATACTTCAATTACCGGTTACCAAGAGATAATTTCCGATCCTTCTTACGCAGACCAAATTATTAACTTTACATTTCCGCACGTAGGTAATGTAGGAACCAATAAAGAAGATCACGAGTCTGATAAAATATGGACTAAAGGAGTAATTATTAACACTGAAATAACTAATCCATCAAATTACAGATCTTTAAAGCATTTAGATCAATGGTTAAAAAAGAATAAGATAGTTGGAATAACCGGAATTGATACCAGAAGTCTAACAAATTACATTAGAGATGAAGGTGCTCCAAAGGGGACGATATCCTTCTTTGATAAAAATAAACTAAATATAAAGAAACTTTTTAAAGTTACTAATAAATGGAGCGGTCTTAAAAACTTAGATTTGGCAATTCAAGTTACCACTAAGAAAAATTATTTGTGGCAAGGTTTTAAGACTTGGAAAAAAGAGATTGGATATTTAAAAAATAAAAAAAAGTTATTGCATGTTATTGCGATCGACTATGGAATTAAGAAAAATATTTTAAGATATTTTTCAGATTTTAATTGCAAAGTCACAATAGTATCATGTGAGACTAATGCAAAAGATATTCTTCAGCTTCACCCTGATGGAATTTTTTTATCAAATGGGCCTGGGGATCCCGCAGCAACTGGGAAATATGCCATACCAATAATTCAAGACTTGATCAAAAAAAATTTACCATTATTTGGTATTTGTTTAGGTCATCAAATACTTGCTTTAGCCCTTGGTGCAAAGACAGAAAAAATGAAATTAGGCCACAGAGGTGCTAACCATCCTGTTAAAAATTTAATTGAGGGCAATGTTGAAATTACAAGTCAGAATCACGGGTTCGAAGTAGTAAAAAAAGGTTTGCCAAAAAATATAAGAGTTACTCACCAGTCTTTATTCGACAATAGTATTGAAGGTATTGAATTAAAAAATAAACCTGTTTTCTCAGTTCAATATCACCCTGAGTCTAACCCTGGTCCTCAAGACAGTGTTTATTTATTTGATAAATTTGTAAAGAGTATGAAAAAATATGCCAAAAAGAAAAGATATTAAAAAAATTTTAGTTGTAGGTGCTGGACCAATTATTATTGGACAGGCTTGTGAGTTTGATTATTCAGGAACTCAAGCTTGCAAGGCTTTAAAAGATGAGGGTTTTAAAGTAATTCTAATTAATTCAAACCCAGCTACGATTATGACGGATCCGGACATTGCAGATAAAACTTATATTGAACCTATAACAATAGAAGTTCTTGAAAAAATTCTAATCAAAGAAAAACCAGATGCAATTTTACCAACAATGGGTGGTCAAACTGCATTAAATTTGGCAATGGAGGCAGAAAAAAAAGGGATTCTTAAAAAATATAAAATTGAACTTATAGGTGCTAATTCAATAGCGATATCTAATGCAGAGGATAGAAAAAAGTTCAGAAAAAATATGTTAGAGATTGGATTAGATCTTCCTAAATCGAAAATAATAAATAATGCAAATCAATCTTCCAAAGTATTAAAACAAATCGGTTTGCCAGCAATTATAAGACCAGCTTTTACTTTAGGTGGTTTGGGAGGAGGTATCGCCAAAAATAAAAAAGATTTTTTCAAGATAATAAAAAATGGTCTTCACGAGTCACCAGTTAATCAAGTCTTGGTAGAGGAGTGTTTAGAAGGTTGGAAAGAATTTGAGATGGAAGTTGTTAGAGATAAAAATGATAATTGTATTATTGTTTGCTCAATAGAAAATCTAGATCCAATGGGTATTCATACTGGTGACTCGGTTACTATCGCCCCAGCACTAACTTTAACAGACAAAGAGTATCAAGTAATGAGAAATGCCTCTATAGCTTGCTTAAGAAAAATTGGTGTAGAAACTGGGGGATCAAATGTTCAATTTGCCATAAATCCGAAAAATGGAAGAATGGTAATTATTGAGATGAACCCTAGGGTTTCAAGATCATCAGCGCTTGCTTCCAAAGCAACAGGTTTTCCAATAGCTAAAGTTGCAGCGAAGTTAGCTGTTGGTTACACATTAGACGAATTAAAAAATGAAATTACGAAAGTTACACCTGCATCGTTTGAACCCACAATAGACTATGTGGTCACTAAAATTCCAAGATTTACTTTCGAAAAATTTTCCGCTTCAGCTGCAGTTTTAGGAACATCAATGAAATCAGTAGGAGAAGCAATGGCTATCGGAAGAAATTTCAAAGAGTCGCTTCAAAAAGCTTTGGTTTCTTTGGAAACAGGTTTTTCAGGATTAGACCAAATATTTAATTTAAATACAAAACAAATTAGAAAAAAACTTAGAGAAAATATTCCAAATAAGATTTTACTTGTTGGGGAAGCTATTAGAAAAAATATAAATTTAAAAGAAATAAATAAACTATCAAAAATTGATCCTTGGTTTTTAAATCAAATTAAAGAAATCGTAGAAAATGAAAATATAATAAAGAAAAAAGGTCTTCCTAAAAATTTTAATGAATTAAATTATATAAAGTCTATTGGATTTTCTGACAAAAAATTATCTGAGCTTACAAATATTTCAGAGTCATTAATAAGAAAGAAAAGAGCTGCTTTAAAAGTTTTACCAGTTTATAAAAAGGTTGACACATGTGCTGCAGAATTTAAATCTTTCACTCCCTATATGTATTCTACTTATCAGAGAAATTTCTCTTCTAATTTAGAATGTGAGGCTGACCCTACTAACAAGAATAAGATTATAATACTTGGAGGGGGGCCAAACAGAATTGGTCAGGGTATAGAGTTTGATTATTGCTGTTGTCAAGCTAGTTTTGCTCTTAAGGAAGCTAAGTATGAAACTATAATGGTCAATTGTAATCCAGAAACTGTATCAACAGATTACGACACAAGTGACAGATTATATTTTGAACCTTTAATAGATGAATATGTTTTCAATATAATAAAGAGAGAAAAATCAAAAGGTAATGTAAAAGGTGTCATTACTCAATTTGGAGGACAAACTCCAATTAAACTTGCAAAATTTTTATACGAAAACAATCTTCCAATAATAGGAACTCAATACTCATCCATCGATCTTGCTGAAGACAGAGATAGATTTAGGAGTCTTTTAAATGAACTTAATTTAAAACAGGCTAAAAGTGGTATCGCTAGAACTTTTCCTCAAGCAATAAAAATTGCAGATAAAATTGGTTTGCCTCTAATGGTAAGGCCATCTTACGTTTTAGGTGGAAGAGCAATGGAGATTGTTCATGAAAAAAGGCAACTCAAAGACTTTATAAAAGAAGCATTTAAAGTCGCCGAAAAAAATCCAATTTTAATTGATAAGTTTATTGATAATGCAATGGAGGTTGATGTTGACGCAATATCAGATGGTAAAAATGTTTTCGTAGCCGGTATTATGCAACACATTGAAGAGGCAGGGATACACTCAGGTGACTCGGCATGTAGTTTACCTCCTGTATCAATAAAATCTTTTTTAATAAAAGAAATTGAAAATCAAACAAAAAAATTAGCTTTAGCACTTAAAGTAAAAGGTTTCATGAATGTTCAATATGCAATTAAAAAGGATAAGATTTATGTAATTGAGGTTAATCCTAGAGCAAGTAGAACTGTGCCATTTGTTTCGAAAGCAAAAAATTTACCCCTCGCCAAGATAGCATCAAGAGTGATGGCGGGAGAAAAATTAACTAATTTTAATTTAAAAAGTAAAACAAAAGATATGTTTGCAGTAAAAGAGGCAGTATTTCCATTTAATAAATTCCCAAACAGCGATCTTTTACTTGGTCCTGAAATGAAATCAACAGGTGAAGTTATGGGTTTTGATAAAAATTTCGGGATGGCTTTTGCTAAGAGTCAAATTGCAGCCTCAAACTCTCTTCCTAAAAAAGGCTTAGCTTTTATCTCTTTAAAAAATAGTCATAAAGAAGAGGGGGTGCAATTAGCAAAACAATTAATTAAATTAAATTTCACACTTTGTGGAACCGGAGGTACTGCCGATTATATTAGCAAACACGGGATTAAGTGCAAAAAAATTAATAAAGTAAATCAGGGATCCCCTCATATTGTTGATATTCTAAATACTAAAAAAATAGCATTAGTAATTAATACAGGTGGCGGTAATAGTGAAGCTCAGTTGAGCGATGCGGTAGCTTTAAGAAGGGCTACGTTAGCTAACAAAGTTCCATATTGCACGAATATGTCGACAGCCAAGGTTTGTTTGGAAGGTATTAAATCTCTCAAATTGAAAGATATCAGCGTTACTTCTTTACAAGATCTTTAACTTTTAACTTTCCAATCAGTTTCAAATGTAACATAATTTATTTGAATACATCTTCTCTCTTTTTTTATCTCTTTTTTTTCCATTCCATGCCAAGTGTTTGGTCCGCTGGTAAAGAAGTATCCATAATTATGTTTATAAGGAACTGTTTTAACTTTGTTCAATTTTGCGTCATAAAAATCAGTACCTAAATTCTCCGATTCATTGTGTAAATTAACAAAAACTATTGATGACATTAATTTTTCCTCAATATCGCAATGAGGCTTTAACCAAAAACCTTCTCTATCACAAATTACCTCTAGCCTTACATAAGAATTACTCAAATCTTTTCCAATTAATGATCCAATCTTTTTATAAACATCAGGTGATCTTAATTCTTCTATAAATTTTGTTAAATTTGGAAATTGATTAGAGTTTTCTTTAGTTACATAACATCGAAGTTTTTTTGCTTTACCACCATCTTTAATTCCAGCTCGAAAGGCTCCCTCTCCTCCATCAAGAGCTCTTGTTCCATCATAATTTAAATTTTGTTTTCTAGGATCAGCTATCTCTGCACTACAGATCTCATCAATAGCATTTTGAGTCAGTGGCTGGTTGATTTCAAAATGTTTAAATGGATCGCTAAATAGTTTAGTTCTTTTTTCTAATGATTTAAATAATTCCATGTTTTTTCATTTTTGCTTTTACAATTGGAGCAATTCTGTTTACCTCATTTAAACTATTGTAACTCCAACTTTCAATCCTATCTTCTAATTCTCTTGTTATACCTAAATCTTTCAATTGTGAATAAAATTTTTTAAATCTTCCAGTTGGCTTAAAAGACTTCATCATGGCAATATAAACGGGTTTTCCAGTGATCGCAGCCTCTGAAATCATTGACGTGGAGTCGCATGTTACAACTATATAATTTGAGATTGCTAGTGCAGAAAGATAGGCTTTTTTATCAATATTTTTTACAACATGATGGTTAATGCTAAAGGTATTGAATGCTATTTTTAAAATATTTTCAGGTGTTCTATAAGAAGGAATTACAATAATTTTAAATTTATCTGGAGTAAATAATGTCTTAACTTTGTTAAAAAGTTCATGAATTTGTTTTTCTGAATAATTGTAATATTTATTCGGTCCCCCGATTATAAATGCAACTAGTTCTCTTCTCTTGTCTTTCTCAATTCCAAGATATTTTGAATTCTCATTAATTTCTTTTTTATTTAGATAATGAATAGCTCCTATTGTGTTGATTATATTTTCTCCTTTTAAATTATCATGCTCTGGACTTACTATAAGGTCGAAATGTTCAAAAGAAACTTTGGGGTCTTGGACGTGAATATTAAAAATTTGATTTCCTAATCTCTTTTTTAAAGCTATTGATGGTATCACACTTTTTCTTCCACAAGATATAATAACTTTACAATCACATACGAATTTATTTTTAACCAAGTTTTCTGATATCGGGCTGATTCTTGGTGGTATAAAATTCCAAAAAGATTTTAGTTCAATTTTTTGGTGTTTATAACTTAGGCCCAAAGCTTGAGCTAATCCCTCGACTTGACTAACCATGCCATGCATGCCTTGCGTTAAAAGAAGTGCTTTTAATTCTAACATTAGTTACTATATACCTTTACATAATGAATAATAAATCAACAAAACACACAAAAGTGTTAATTCTTGGATCTGGCCCTGCTGGCTATACCGCAGCTATTTATGCGGCTAGGGCTATGCTTAAACCAATACTTGTTCATGGCTCTCAACCTGGGGGACAATTAACTACCACTACAGATGTTGAAAATTACCCCGGATACTCGAAAGTGATTCAAGGACCATGGCTTATGGACGAAATGAAAGGCCAAGCAGAAGCTGTAGGTACAGAGATGATACAGGATCATATAAGTAAAGTTGACTTAACAAAAAAACCTTTTACAGCAACAGGTGATAGTGGCCAGGTTTATACTGCGGATAGTTTTATAATTTCAACAGGGGCACAAGCAAGATGGTTAAATTTAAAATCTGAACAGGAATTTAGAGGATTTGGAGTTTCAGCGTGTGCTACTTGCGATGGTTTTTTCTTTAAGGAAAAAGAGGTAGCAGTAGTTGGTGGAGGAAATGCTGCAGTTGAAGAAGCAATGTTTCTCACTAAATTTGCTTCAAAGGTTTATTTAATACATAGAAGAAATGAATTAAGAGCAGAAAAAATGCTTCAAGCAAAATTAAAAGCGAATAAAAAAATAGAAATTATATGGGACACAGTAGTTGAAGATGTTATTGGTACTAAAGAGCCGAAAACTGTTAATGCATTAAAAATTAAAAATGTAAAAGATAATAAAGTTAAAGAGCTTAAAGTTGATGGTTTATTTATTGCCATAGGTCATGATCCAGCAACATCTTTGTTTAAAGATCAACTTAATATGGACAAAGAAGGGTATTTAATTACAAAACCTGACTCTACTGAAACAAATATTCCAGGAGTTTTTGCGGCTGGCGATGTAAAAGATAAAATTTTTAGACAAGCTGTTACTGCTGCTGGAATGGGTTGTATGTCGGCACTTGAGGCTGAAAAATATCTATCGGAGATTAACTAAGGTTTTCGCAAAAAGCTTTGATCCTGTCCATTGCTTTTTTTAAATTATCCATTGAAGTAGCGTAAGATATTCTAAAGTAACCGTCTAAACCAAAAGCAGAACCTTGAACTACAGCTACTTCAGCTTTTTCTAACAATTTTTCTACAAATTCTTTATCAGTTTTAAGTTTTGTTTTCTTATTAAGTAATTTTTTACAGTTTGGAAAAACATAAAAAGCTCCTTCGGGACTTAAACAGCTTATACCTTTTATATTATTTAAACTATCAACAACAAAGTTTCTTCTTTCTTTAAAAGAATTTGATCTTTCTATAATAAAGTCTTGTGTTCCGTTTAAAGCTTCTACTGCAGCTGCTTGACTTATAGATGTAGGATTACTAGTTGATTGGGATTGAATTTTAGCCATAGCTTTAATTATTTCTTTTGGACCTGCAGCATAACCAATTCTCCAGCCAGTCATTGAGTAAGATTTGCTCACTCCATTCATGGTTAAAGTTCTGCTTTTTAATTTTTCAATTTGCGCTATTGTAAAAAATTTAAAACCGTCATAAGTAATATGTTCGTAAATATCATCGCTTAAAATATATAAATTTTTATATTTTATTAAAATCTTTGATAAAGCTATAATCTCATCTTTAGTATAACCAGAGCCTGTAGGGTTAGATGGAGAGTTTATAATTATCCACTTTGTTTTTTTTGAAACTGCTTTTGTTAATTTTTCAGGCGTTAATTTAAAATTATTTTTTTCATCACATTTAATTATTTTGGGCTTTCCCCCAGCTAACAAAACAATGTCAGGATAAGAAACCCAATAAGGAGCTGGAATAATTACCTCATCACCTTTGTTTATGGTTGCCATAAAAGCATTATATAAAACTTGCTTGCCACCAGTTCCGACAGAAATTTGATCAAGACCGTATGATAAATCATTTTCTCTAGAAAATTTTGCTTGAATAGCTTTTTTTAACGCTGGGGTTCCATCCACCGCAGTATATTTTGTATCGCCTTTTCTAATTGCTTCTATTGCTGCTTCTTTAATATTATCTGGGGTATCAAAATCAGGCTCTCCAGCTCCTAAACCTATTACATCCTTCCCGGCAGCTCTCATTTCCCTGGCTTTTGAGGTTACTGCTATCGTAGGTGACGGTTTTATACGTTTTAAACTATTGGAAACTATGCTCATTGAAATTTATAATATAATTAATTTATTATTAACACAAAATGCAAAATACTTATCAAGAAAAATTGGCTGACCTAGAAGTTAATAACTCTAAAAAAATTAAGAAGTTAGAGGGAGGTATTAACTTTAAAATTAAAAGTGATTTTCAACCTAGCGGTGACCAACCAGAGGCTATTAAGCAAATATTAAAAAACTTAAAAGATAACAAACAAGAACAAGTGCTTTTAGGGGTCACAGGATCGGGTAAAACTTTTACAATGGCAAAAGTTATCGAAAAGGCTAATAGACCAGCTCTAATTCTAGCGCCAAACAAAACGTTAGCTGCCCAATTGTACGGAGAGTTTAAAAGTTTTTTTCCGGATAATGCTGTAGAATATTTCGTATCGTATTACGATTACTACACTCCAGAAGCATACGTTCCAAGATCTGATACTTATATAGAAAAAGAAGCCTCAATAAATGAACAAATTGATCGTATGAGACACTCGGCTACAAGATCTTTATTGGAAAGAGATGATGTAATTATTGTTGCGAGTGTATCATGTATTTATGGTTTAGGTTCTGTAGAAGCGTACTCGAAAATGACAATTACTTTAAAAAAGAATTATGATTACGAGCGAGACGATTTAATTAGGGCATTTATAAACTTGCAGTATAAAAGAAATGATCAAAATTTTTTTAGAGGTACTTTTAGGGTAAGAGGTGAAAATTTAGAAATCTTTCCATCACACTTAGAAGATAGAGCCTGGAGAATAAGCTTTAATTTAAATAAATTGGAAAAAATTGAAGAATTTGATCCGCTTACTGGAGATAAGACAAATGATTACTCAATTATTAAAATTTACGCCAATAGCCATTACATAACTCCTAAACCTACTATCGAGCAAGCAATAAGACAAATAAAATCTGAATTAGCTGAGACTTTAAAAAAACATAGAGAAAATAATAAACTTTTAGAAGAGCAGAGATTAAGAGAACGAACCAAGTTCGATTTAGAAATGATTGAAGCTACCGGAACTTGTGCTGGGATAGAAAATTATTCAAGATTTTTATCAGGAAGAAAAGCTGGTGAACCACCTCCTACTCTGTTTGAGTATTTTCCAGATAATGCAATTATATTTGTAGACGAAAGTCACGTAACAGTCCCTCAATTAAATGGAATGTATAAAGGTGACCGGACAAGAAAAAGTACGTTAGCCGAATACGGGTTTAGACTCCCTTCATGTATGGATAATAGACCTTTGAAATTTGAAGAGTGGGATTTAATGAGAACGCAAACTGTTTTTGTCTCTGCTACCCCAGGACCTTGGGAACTAAAACAAACAAGCAATAAATACATTGACCAAATCATTAGGCCAACAGGTTTAATAGACCCACCGGTTGAAATAAGGCCAGCCAAAACTCAAGTTGACGATCTTATGCACGAGGCAAAAGAGATTGTAAAAAAAGGATATAGAGTTCTTGCTACAACGCTGACAAAAAAAATGGCTGAAGATCTTACTGAGTACCTACACGAAAATGGTCTTAAAGTAAGATATATGCACTCTGACATTGATACTCTTGAAAGAATTGAGATCATAAGAGATTTGAGAATGGGAGTGTTTGATATTCTTGTAGGAATTAATTTGTTGAGAGAAGGGTTAGATATTCCCGAATGTGCTTTGGTAGCAATTTTAGATGCTGATAAAGAGGGATTTTTAAGA
Organism: uncultured Pelagibacteraceae bacterium; assembly: GCA_902617025.1. Classification (GTDB taxonomy): domain Bacteria; phylum Pseudomonadota; class Alphaproteobacteria; order Pelagibacterales; family Pelagibacteraceae; genus Pelagilacustribacter. The sequence continues at coordinate 33,818 of CACMVB010000002.1, forward strand.
TCTGAAACTTCTTTAATTCAAACAATTGGAAGAGCAGCACGAAATGTTGATGGTAAAGTAATTTTATATGCTGATAAAATCACGAAGAGTATTGAAAAAGCCATTAAGGAAACAGATAGGAGAAGAAATAAACAATTAGAATATAATAAGAAAAATGGAATAACTGCTGAGTCAGTTAAAAAAGAGATAAGTGATATCTTAGAGTCTGTTTACGAAAAAGATTACGTGAAAATAAGTGAGGGCTCAAATGTAGGCGGAAACTTAAAAAAACATCTGAAAGCTTTGAATAGAAAAATGAAAGAAGCTGCATCTAATTTAGAATTCGAAGAGGCAGCTAAACTAAGAGATGAAATGAGAAAATTAGAGGCGAGTGAACTTGAAATTACTTTAAATCCAAAAATTTCCCAATATAATTTAAAAAGTAAGGTATACCCAAAAGGTAGATCAACTATGGGTATGCCGGGCACTAAACCAAGGAAAGCGATAAAAAAATGGAAGCCAAAAAAATAATAATCACTGGTGCAGCTACTAGAATAGGGTCTGCAATCGCAAAGAGTTTAGTTAACTTTAAAACAAAAATAGGTATTCACTATAATAAATCTAAAAGTAGCGCCTTAAAATTAAAAAAAGAATTAGAAGAACTTGGGGCTGAAGCATATTTGTTCAAAGCTGATTTAAATAATTTAAAACAAACCCAAATTTTAATAAAAAAAGCCCATAAAACTATGAAAGGATTAGATTGTTTAATTAATAATGCTTCTATTTTTGAAAATGATAATCTTGAGAATTTTTCCGAAAAATCATTTTTAAAACATATAAATATAAATTTAAAAGCACCAGCAATCTTAACACAAAGTTTTAAAAAGCTAGTTAAAAATAAAGAAGGATGTATCATTAATATAATTGATCAAAGAGTTGAAAAATTAACTCCTTTTTTTTTCTCATACACTTTAAGTAAGTCTTCATTGGCCACTTTCACAAAAACATCAGCCATGAAATTAGCACCTAATATAAGAGTAAATGGTATCTCACCTGGGCCAACTTTAAAAAACAAAAGACAATCCGAAGCGCATTTCAAAAAACAATGGAAATCTACACTCTTAAGGAAAAAAGTAGACCTAGATAACATATGTAACGGGGTAAGGTTTTTTATTGAAAATAAAAGTATAACAGGAGAAATAATAAATATCGATAGCGGGCAAAGACTTGCTTGGCAAACGCCAGATATTATTAATACAAAAGAATGAAAATAATTAAATTCAAAAAGAAAGAAAAATTTAAATATAAAAGAAAAGTAATTATAAAAGATTTAATTTTAAATATTTCGATAGGGATACATAATTTTGAGAAAAAAAAGAAGCAAAGAGTAAAATTTAATATTGAAATTTTAACTAATCCATATGTACTTCCTAATAATAAAGATTTAAATTCAATACTCAATTATGAGGAAATTGTTGGTAAAATTGAAAAAATTTCATATTTAAAACATCACGAGCTACTCGAAGATCTAGCAGAAAATATTTTTAATATGATATTTAAAAATAAACTTGTTAAAAAGATTAATCTTAAGATAGAGAAGTTAGATATCTTAAAAAAAACTAAATCTGTTGGTATCGAAGTATCAAAATCAAAAGTATGATGAATAGTTTAGAATTAGGAAAAAAAGTAATTAAGGAAAAAATACCGCTAATACCTAAAAACCCTGGCGTTTATAAAATGCTTAGTTCCACTGGTGAAATCCTTTATATTGGGAAAGCTAAAAACATACCAAATAGACTTAAAAGTTATGTCACTGAATCAAACCTTCCAATTAGAACTGAGAGAATGCTCTCACTCACACATAACCTTGAAACTACTACCACAAGTAATGAGAGCGAGGCTCTTCTATTAGAAGCAAATTTAATAAAAAAACATAAACCTCGTTACAACATTCTTTTGCGTGATGACAAATCTTTTCCTTATATTTATATTGGTAATAAAGATAAGTGGCCACAACTTACAAAATTAAGAGGGAAAAAATCAAAAACTGGATACTATTTTGGTCCTTTTGCATCAATTGGATCTGCTAATTGGACAATAAAAATTTTACAAAAAATTTTTCTTTTACGTGTTTGTGATGACACTGTTTTTAAAAATAGAGAGAGGCCGTGTATCCTTTACCAAATTAAAAGATGCTCAGCTCCGTGTGTTGGGCATATAAATGAAAAAGATTACGAGTCTACAGTAGCCGATGCTATTGATTTTATTTCTGGTAAATCTAGAAGAATTCAAAAAAATTTATCCAAAGAAATGGAAAAAGCTAGTAAAGAATTAGATTACGAAAAAGCTGCTGTAGCTAGGGACAGAATAAAAGCATTAACTCAAATCCAAACTTCTCAAAAAATAAATCAAACAAACTTAACAGAGGCTGATGTTATTAGTATCTATAAAGAAACAGGAAAAACATGTGTCCAAGTGTTTTTTTTCAGGTCAAAACAAAACTGGGGCAATCAGGCTTTCTATCCAAAACATGATCCAGATGACAGTGTAGAAGATATAATTAGTTCTTTTATATCTCAATTTTATGAAAATAAAACTATTCCAAGACTTATATTGACTAATTGTGAAGTTAAGGACAAAAAACTTATTGAGAAAACATTCTCAGACAAGGATAAAAAAGATATTACTATTAAGCTTGCTAAAAGTAAAAATGAGATAAGTATTTCTAGTCTTGCAGAGAAAAATGCAAAACAATCTTTAAAACAAAAACTCATTCAATCTGATACTAACAATAATCTTATCGAAGAATTAGCATCTAAATTCAAAATTAATAACAACATTGATTTGATAGAGGTTTACGATAATAGCCACATTCAAGGATCTGACTCTGTCGGATCATTGATTTGTTTCAGTAATGAGGGTTTTGTTAAGAAAAGATACAGAAAATTTAATATTAAAGATGAAAAGGTAAAAAATGATGACTACGGTATGATGAAAGAAGTTTTATTTAGAAGATTTTCCAAAGCAATTAAGGAGAAATCTGGTTCATTATCATTACCGGATCTAATAATGATAGACGGTGGAAAAGGACAATACTCTGTATCTAGAGAAGTTCTTAATGAATTGGGATTACATGACTTGCCAATTTTAGCAGTGGCAAAGGGTAAAAAAAGAAATGCTGGAGAAGAAAAGATATATCATGAAAGTAAAGAGTATATTTTAGAAAAAAATGATCCATTATTATTTTTCATACAAAGACTAAGAGATGAAGCTCATCGATTTGCTATAAGCACTCACAGGGCTAAAAGAAAGAAAAATCTTAGCAAATCTTTATTAGATCAAATTCAAGGAATAGGAAGACAGAGAAAAAGAGCTTTATTAAATCATTTTGGTTCCGCACGAGCAGTTGAGTCTGCAAGCTTTGATGATTTGAAATCAGTTGAAGGAATAGAAGACAACATAGCAAAGAAAATATATGATTATTTTCACGAATAAATGAAATTAAAAATACCAAACATACTTACTATCGGTCGGATTATAATTGTTCCAATTTTTGTTATTACTTTTTTTATCCCTGGGTTTTTTGGAGATTTAATACCGTTCTTTTTATTTGTCTTAGCAAGTTTTACAGACTATTTGGATGGTTTATTAGCAAGATTTTTCAAAGAAGAATCTAAGTTAGGAGAACTTTTAGACCCTATAGCGGACAAAATACTTGTTGCCGCCGCACTAATATTGCTTGTAATGAATGGAACAATAAAAAACTATGAGGTCATAGCTGCAGTAATTATTTTAACCAGAGAGATCTTAGTTTCAGGTTTAAGAGAATTTTTAGCAAAAGGAAAAATTACAATGCAGGTAACAAGCTTAGCAAAAATGAAAACTTTTATTCAAATGACTTCAATTGCAATTTTACTTACTGGAGATATTGGAAATAAAATTATAAATTTTCAAGATTATAATGCACAAACAGTAGGAATTATTTTACTATGGTTATCTGCTTTTTTGACATTATATACAGGCTACGATTATCTTAGAAAAGGGATTGACCATGCGATTAATGAGGATAGTAAAGACTAAGCGGCAGTATCTTTTCTAACTAATTTTTGATAATCATCATTTAAACTAGAAATTAAGTTACATACTTTGAATTTGTATTCATTAATTTGAGAAACAGGTGTAACTTCTGCTGCGGTGCCTGTCAAAAAACACCCAACAAATTCTTTCATTTCTTCTGGCTTTATTTTTCTTTCAATTACATTAATTCCTTTAGACTTTGCAATTTTTATTACTTCACGTCTAGTAATACCATCGAGAAAAGAGTCTGGCACTGGAGTATGGAGGTCATCATTTTTGCTTTTAAAAAATACATTTGCACCAGTGGCCTCTGCAATATTTCCTTCATGATCTAACATTAATGAGTCTGTAAAACCTTCAGCTTCTGCTTCATGTTTAGAGAGGGTACAAATCATATATAACCCTGCTGCTTTGGTGTCCCAAGGAATCGTGTTAGGCGCAGGTCGTCTCCAATTTGAGATATTAAGTTTAATACCTTTCAATTTTAACTGAGGATCAAAGTATGACCCCCATTCCCAAGTGGCAATTGCTACATGTATTTTATTTCTTTGCGCTGATATAGCCATCATTTCACTTCCTCTCCATATTAGAGGTCTTACATAACCATTTTGTACTTTTTGAATATTAACGATTTTTTTACAAGCGCTATTAATTTCGTCTTGACTATAAGGTACTTTTATTCCCATTCGTTTAGCTGAGTAAAATAATCTTTCGGTATGTTCCTCTAGTTTAAATATTTCACCATCATAAACTCTCTCGCCCTCAAAAACACAACTAGCATAGTGCAATCCGTGATTTAAAATATGAATATTTGCATCTTTCCAATCAACAGTCTCTCCATTAAACCAAATTTTTCCTGATCTCTTATCGTAAGGTATACTTTCCATTTGCAGTAAATATATAGATTTTTTTAAATTAAAAAAGTATATTCCAAATAAGGATAAGTCAATATAACTTACCATTATGAAAGATTTACTTTATCTTAAAGATGATCAAATAAAAGAGTTCATTCAGCTACTTTATTACGCCTATAGGGAGACTTTTTCAGATCCTAGAGAGATTTTATCAAAGAAATTTTTTGGTCCTGCCCATTTGAGAGCATTAAACTTGATAGAGAGAAATCCTGGAATTAATTTGGGTGAACTAATATTTAAATTGAAAGTTACTAAACAAAGTCTAAATAGAGTTTTGCGTGATCTTATTAAATCAAAAATGATAAAGCAGATACAAGATGAAAATGACACTAGAAAGAAAAATTTGTTTTTGGATAAGGAAGGAAAAATTTTTTTTGATACTGTTTATAATTCTCAAAAGAAAAGAATTTTTAATGCTTTAAAAAATTCAAACTCCGACTCTGTAATAAAATTTAAAGATGTTTTAAAAAGAATAATTAATGGGAAATAGTAAAGTACATATTTTAATTGTTGATGATGATGACAGAATTAGAAATCTTCTTAAAGATTTTTTATCTGAAAATAATTTTATCGTCTCAACAGCTGAAGATGCTGATGAAGCTAAGATAAAAATTGGTTACTTAAAATTTGATTTAATAATCTTAGACGTAATGATGCCTGGTCAAAATGGATATGAATTGACAAGAGAAATAAGAAAAGATTTAAAAATTCCGATAATTTTGTTAACAGCAAAAGGAGAAGTTGAAAATAGAATTAAAGGTTTGGAACTTGGTGCAGATGATTATCTGGGAAAACCTTTTGAACCTAAAGAACTGTTGTTGAGAATAAAGAATATTATTAATAAGGGTGTAAAGTTAAAATTAAGTTCTAAATATAGTATTGGAAAAACAGAGATAGACCTTAATAAAATGATAATTAAATTAGATGAAACTAGTAAAAAAATTAATAATGCTGAAAAAAAAGTACTTATTGAAATGCTTTCTAATCCGGGAAAAACTTTTTCAAGAGAAGAAATTGGTAAAATTTCTGGAATAAAACAAGAAAGATCTATTGATGTCATGATAACAAGGTTGAGACAAAAGATAGAGGCCAATCCAAAAAATCCAAAATTTTTACAAACTATAAGGGGCTCAGGTTATGTTCTCTGGATTGAATAAATTTATAAAAATAATTTTACCTAAAAGATTGTTTTATAGAGCTCTAATAATTGTTGCCGCTCCTACAATTATTCTTCAGATAATTATCACCGTTGTTTTTTATGATAGTATTTGGATAAAAGCTAATAAGAATACCGCAAGATCCTTAGTTGCACAGCTTAAGACTATTGAAGAAGTTTATAGAAATGATAAAAAAAACTTAGATTTTCTAACTGATAGCTATAAAAATAACTTTAACTTTGAAATTGGAATTAATAAAGATCAATTTCCAAATATTACTGGTGAACGAAAGTTTAGTCCAATGGATAGATCTTTACGTAGAGAACTTAAATCATCATTTGGAAATAATAATTACTGGTTTAGTACTTCTAAATTTAAAAATGCAGTTGAGATTAAAATTAAATCAGATAATGAAGTTATTGAATTTTTAGTTCCTAAAGAAATGGTATCTACCTCTTCAGTGAGACTGTTCGTTTTATGGACAACTCTACCATCCATTGTTTTAATAATAATAGCTTTAATATTTTTAAAAAATCAAACTAGACCTCTAGTTAAGTTAGCTAAAGCAGCAGAAAAATTTGGAAAAGGAGATTACATAAATGATTTTATACCTTCAGGAGCACAGGAAATCAGAAAGGCATCATACGAATTCGATAGGATGGCAAAAAGAATTAATCGTCACTTAAATCAAAGATCAGAAATGTTATCAGGAATAAGTCATGATTTGAGAACTCCTTTAACACGATTGAAACTTCAATTGGCTATGATTAATCAAAAAGATTTATCTGAAAAAATGTCTAAAGATATTGATGAAATGGAAAAAATGTTAAATGATTATCTGCAATTTGCAAAAACCCAATCTCAAGAAAAAACATCGAGGGTTGAGTTAAGTGAATTATTCAAAGAAATAAAAGACAACTTAAAAAATGATAATTTGGAAATATTACAGGAAAATAAAATTTTCTTGAATGCACGCCCATTAGCTTTAAAAAGATCATTTGAAAATATAATTCATAACGGTTTGACTTATGGTAAAAAAGTTATTGTAAAAATAGAAAAAAGTTTAAATAGAGCTGTTATAAATTTTGAAGATGATGGTCCTGGAATTCCTGAAGACCAGTACAAAAATGTTTTTAAACCATTTTTTAGATTAGATAAAAGTAGAAGTTTAAATAAGTCTGGTGTTGGACTGGGTTTAGCTATTGTAGAGGATGTTATAAATTCTCATGGGGGAAGTATTCAATTAGGTAAAAGTAGAGTCAAAGGTTTAAAAGTCAAGATTTCTTTACCTTTTTAGTTTTTTTGCGTTTTTGTAATTTTTTAATTATTGAGTCTTGTTTTTGAACAATTTTTTTTAATACTTCAAATTCTTCTCTTGAAACAAGATCCAACTTACTGATTATTTTATCCTTTTTAAATTTTAGATCGGTAGATAATTCTTTACGTATATCTTTAGAGGTCAAAATACCTCCTTCAATAAAAGAAGAAATAGTTTTCAAAATTTTTTCAGAATTACTCATAACCTATCTTATTTGATAGGCATGTTAATTTCAAATATGATATGATAAATAATGTTTATCCATAATTTAGACCCAATTTTATTTGATTTAGGGTTTATTGAACTAAGATGGTATTCATTAGCTTACATCTTCGGGATTTTAATTGGTTGGTGGTATGGAAAAAAAATAATTATCCAAAAATCGGCAAATTTGGATAATAACTCTGAAGCAAGAGTTTTTGATGATCTAATTACTTACTTAGTAATATCTATAATTATTGGAGGCAGGATTGGCTATGTAATTTTCTATAATTTTAATTACTACATCAATTACCCACTTGAAATTATTAAAATTTGGGAGGGTGGTATGTCTTTTCATGGTGCTTTAATTGGTATTATTTTGGGAACATATGTCTTCTCAAAAAAAAATAAAATAAAAGTGTTTTTTTTTTTAGATGTAATTGCTTGCGTTGCTCCAATGGGAATATTTCTTGGGCGTATTGCAAATTTTATAAATAGTGAACTCGTGGGAAAAGTAAGTAATATTCCATGGAGTGTAGTATTTCCGTTAATCGATGAAAGTCCAAGACATCCATCGCAAATATATGAAGCTTTACTTGAAGGAATTATATTATTCTATATTTTGAGATACGTAATTAATAGAAAGGGGTATAAAATCGGAAATTGCTCATGTGTTTTTTTGATTGTTTATGGGTTATTTAGAATTATCTCAGAATTATTTAGAGAACCTGATGCTCATATAGGTTATTTATTTGGTTTAATGAGTACTGGAACATTTTTAAGTATAATTATGATTTTCTCTGGTCTGATATTATTCAATTTCTTAAAAAAAAATGAGAAGTAATTTAAGATTTTTCAAAAATTCAAAATCTTTACCGGTCGATAAATTTTTTTACAATGTTCTTTATGATAAAAAATTTGGTTATTATAATTCAAAATTACCCTTTGGAGATAAAGGAGACTTTATAACAGCACCAAAAATCTCAAATTTATTTTCTGAAATGATAGGTATTTGGTTAGTTTCTACTTGGGAGAATTATGGAAAACCAAACAGTTTTAAAATTGTAGAATTAGGACCTGGAGATGGTAGCTTAACTAAAATCCTTTTAAAGGTTTTTGAAAAGTTTCCTGAATTCAATTCTATAAAAGACTTATATCTATTTGAAAAAAGTATTTTATTAAGAAAATTACAGAAAAAGAATATAGATAACAAGAAAGTAAAATGGATAAATAATTTAGATATAATTAAAAAGGGACCAATTATTTTTTTTGGAAATGAATTTTTTGATGCTATTCCAATTAAACAATTCAAACGTAGTAAAAAAGTACTTCTAGAAAAATATTTTGAAAAAAAAAATTCTAAAATCTTGGAGGTATATAAAAAAGCTTCCTCTAAAAATAAAAAGGTAATCAATTCATTTAAAACTTTGAATAATTTAAAATTTATTGAGTATCCTATGAAAGGTTTTTTTGAACTAAAAAGAATTATAAATAAAATTATTGATTTACAAGGGTGTCTCTTATTAATTGATTATGGTTATTTAGAACCAAATAACCTGAACACATTGCAATCAGTGATGAATCACAAAAAAAATCCTTTACTTAAAAATCTTGGAAAAGCAGATATCACCTCACATGTAAATTTCTCTTTATTAAATGAGTTTTTGAAGAAAAATAATTTAAAAGTGAAAAAGATAATTTCTCAAAGAGAATTTTTGATTAATATGGGTATTGAAAAAAGAGCAGAGCTAGTAAGTAAAAAGATGAGGTTTTTAGATAAATCAAATATTTATTTAAGACTAAAAAGACTATTAAGCCCAAGTTTAATGGGAAGTTTATTTAAAGTAAGTTTATCTTATAATTTTAAAAATAATGATTATTTTGGATTTAAATAATGTTTTATTCAAAGAAATTAAAAAAATTTAAAGAGATTAATCACTGTTTTTTTTCAAGGAATGGAGGAGTTTCCAAAGGTTTATATAGGAGTTTAAATTGTGGTAAAGGCTCAAAGGATAAAAAACAAAATATAAGCAAAAATCTAAAAATTGTTTCAAAAAAAATGAAAGTTAACTCAAATAATATTATTTTGATGTATCAAACACATAGCAATAAAGTAATCCAAATAAATAAACACAATATAAAAAAACAAATTAATTCAGACTCAATAATAACAAAAATCAAAGGTTTTGCATTAGGAGTTGTTACAGCTGACTGTGTGCCTATTTTATTATTTGATTATAAAAATAAGATTGTTGGATGTGTTCATGCTGGCTGGAAAGGAGCTTTAAAGGGAATAATTAAAAATACGATATCTAAAATAAGATCAATTAGTCCTAATAATAAAATTTATGCTTGTATTGGACCATGTATTGGAAAAAAAAGTTATGAAGTGGATTTAGAATTTTATAAAAAATTTATTTTAAATTCAAAAAAAAATAAAAGATATTTTTTTGATAAATCAGAACATAAAAAATTATTTGATTTGAGAAAATTTGTGACAGATAAGCTTATTGAGCAAAAAGTAAAAGTCGATCATGTAAATTACGATACTTTCACAGAATCTAGGAACTTTTTTAGCTATAGAAGGTCATCAATTTTTAAAGAGAAAGACTATGGAAGGTGTATATCGTTGATAAAGCTAAATTAGATTAAATTTGAAAACTTTATTAAATAAATGTATAAATAATAACTTTTCATGAAAATATTATCTGGAACTAGCAATTTAAAGCTTAGCAAAGATATTTCGAAGAATCTCAAACTTAAATTGATTAATACCAATATAAGAAGATTCGCAGATGGTGAAATCTATATTGAGATAAATGAGAACATTAGAGGAAACAGCGTGTTTGTAATTCAATCAACTTCTAATCCTGCTAATGACAATATTATGGAACTTCTTTTAGTTATTGATGCTTTAAAAAGATCCTCTGCAAAAACTATAACAGCCGTAATCCCATACTTTGGTTATGCTAGACAAGATAGAAAAGTCGCTCCAAGAACATCCATTTCGGCAAAAGTAGTTGCTAACTTAATTTCTAACGCTGGAGCTACAAGAGTAGTGACAGTAGATTTGCATGCTGGTCAAATCCAAGGTTTTTTTGATATGCCAGTTGATAATTTATATACTGCACCATTATTTGCTAAATACATAAAAAAGAAATTAATTAATAAAAAACTTATTTGTGTTTCTCCAGATGTTGGCGGAGTAGCAAGAACAAGGGCTTTGGCAACAAGAATTAAAGCAGATCTTGCAATTATAGATAAAAGAAGACCTGCGCCCGGAAAGTCTGAAGTAATGAATATTATAGGAGATGTTAAAAATAAAACTTGTATAATTGTAGACGATATTATCGACAGTGGTGGAACAATCGTAAATGCTGTGGACGCTCTCAAAAAAAAAGGTGCTAACGAAGTGTATGTATTTATAACTCATGCTGTACTCAGTGGAGACGCAGTTAAAAAAATTAAAACGTCCAAAATAAAAAAACTGATAATAACAGACACCATAGATAACGCTCAAAAAATTAAGAATAATAATAAAATTGAGGTGCTATCCATTGCCTCATTAATGTCAGAAGCTATTAAAAGAATAGCTAATTCTAATTCTGTATCAGATTTATTCAATTAACACTTGTTTTAGTAGAGATCATGAGTTATATACCTTTTTTTATAAAATTATGAGTAATCTTAAAGCAATAAAGAGAGAAAATCCGAGCGCTGGCTCAAATAATAAATTACGTGCTGATGGCCTAATTCCAGCAATCTTATATGGAGGTAAGGATCCTAATCAGAATATTTCAGTCAGTAAAAAAGAAATATCTAATATAATTAATTCGGATACCTTTTTATCAAAAGTTTTAGAGATAGAATTAGACGGCAAAAAAGAAAAAGTTATCCCAAGAGATGTTGCTTATCATGTTGTTTCAGAGGAACCAATCCACATTGATTTTATGAGAATAGTTTCAGGCAAAAAAATTATTTTGGAAATACCAGTAAAATTTATAAATCATCCAGACTCACCTGGCTTAAAACGTGGGGGAGTTTTAAATATAGTAAGAAGAAAAGTTGAGCTTAAATGTCCAGCAGAAACTATCCCAGATGAAATTGTCGTTGATCTTACTGGAACTGATATTGGAACAAGTATCAAGATTTCTTCAGTAAAGCTTCCTGAAAATGTAATTCCAACAATTACTGATCGTGATTTTGTTGTTGCCACTGTCGCGGCTCCAACTGTAATTAAAGAACCTGAAAAACCAGCTGAAGAAGCTTCTGCTGAAGGAGCAGAAGGTGAGACACCAGCTGAAGGAGGAGACGTTGCAGCTAAAGATGGAGAGACAGGTAAAAAGGACGAAAAAACTAAAGAAGGGTCTGCCGAAAAAAAACCTGATGAGAAAAAACCTTCTGATAAAAAACCCACTGAGAAAAAATAATCAATATGCTTTTACTTGTTGGATTAGGAAATCCAGGATCAAACTATACTAATACAAGACATAATATAGGATTTAAAATTATTGATGCAATAAATGCACATTTTAAACTTTCCAAACAAAAACCAAAATTCAAAGGATTATTAACAACAGGCAACATAGAAGAAAAAAAGATTTATGCAATCAAGCCTCTTACTTTTATGAATAATTCAGGTACAGCTATCAAAGAACTTATTGATTATTTTAAAATAGATGCAAAAGATGTGATTGTTTTCCACGATGATATGGATATCGATTTTGGTAAAGTTAAAGCTAAATTTGGTGGTACCAGTGCAGGACATAATGGAATTGAGTCAATTGATAAATTTATTGGTAAGGACTACTCTAGAGTAAGAATTGGGATTGGCCATCCTAAACAAAAAAAAAAGGTAAATAATCATGTTTTAGAAGACTTTAAAGAAGATGAAGAAGAAAAAATTCAAGAAATTACAGAAAATATAGTTAAACAAATACCAACATTAATCGAAAAAAAAATAGACTTGTTCTCAAGTAAAGTTAATCAAAATCTTAATGGGATTTAAATGTGGTATTGTCGGATTGCCAAATGTGGGGAAATCTACTTTATTTAATGCACTCACGGCTTCAAAAAATGCAGAAGCTGCCAATTTTCCTTTTTGTACTATTGATCCAAATATTGGGGTAGTTGATGTAATTGACGAAAGGCTTGATCATCTTGCTAAGCTATCAAAATCAAAGAAAAAAATTTATACTAATATAACTTTTGTGGATATAGCTGGCTTAGTTAAAGGAGCATCAAAAGGTGAAGGATTAGGAAATAAATTTCTTTCACACATCAGAGAAGTCGATGCGATTATACATTTAGTCAGATGCTTTGACTCTGAAAAAATTACCCATGTAAACTCTCAAATAGATCCTGCATCTGATCTTGAAACGATTAAAACTGAAATTATACTTTCAGATTTAGATGTGATTCAGAAAAAATTGGAAAAGAGTAAAAAAAAACTCCTTACTGAAACAGAGGAAAAAATATTAAAAGAAAAATTAAAAGATCTAAATAATGGAAAAGAGACAAAAATCAATAACGTAGAAGAAGAAAAATTTCTATCGCGTATTGGCTTACTTAGTGTCAAACCAAAAATTATAGTTTGTAATGTAGATGAAGAAAATTTAACTAAAGGAAACAACTATACTCAACAGGTTAAAAATAAATATCCTAATGAAAAAGTAATTAATATTTGTGCTGATATTGAAGACCAACTATCAGGTTTAGATAAAGATGAAAAAGAAAAATTTATGCAAGAAATTGGTCTTAATAAGACAGGTTTAAATAAACTTATAAAAGAAGGATATGATCTTTTAAACCTTGATACTTTTTTTACATCTGGGCCCGAAGAAAGTAGAGCATGGACTGTGAGACGAAATACATCTGCTCCAAAAGCTGCAAGTGTAATTCATACTGAATTTGAAAAAAAATTTATTAGAGCTGAAACAGTTACATGTGAGGACTTTATTAAATATGGTAGTGCTGAAAAATGTAAAGAAAATGGAAAATTAAGAATTGAAGGCAAAGACTATATTGTGCAAGACGGAGATGTTTTATACTTCCGTGTCAATTCGTGACCAAATCTTTTTCATGCTTAAATAAACTAAGATTGTTAAAAGTACCAAATAAATAATAACTTTTACTCCGGTCTTATGTCTTTCCTCAAGTTCAGGTTCTGCAGCCCAAGCTAAAAAAGTCGTCACATCCTTTGCCATTTGATCTATAGTTGAGTCTGTTCCGTCAGCATACTCGACTAAACCATCCATCAAATTGTTAGGCATTTTAATCTTGTTACCAATCATATACTTATTATAGTAAACTCCGTCATCAAGTTTAACACCTGGCGGAGGGTCCTCATAACCAACTAATACAGAATATATGTAGTTTGCCCCTCCTTTTCTTGCTTTAACTAAAACTGACATGTCTGGTGGGTAAGCTCCACCGTTTGCTGCTGTTGCTGCTTGAACATTAGGGTACGGGCTTTTAAATTTATCTGAAGGTCTTCCTGGACGAGTGAACATTTCTCCTTGCGCGTCGGGCCCATCTTCAATCTCAAAACTAGCAGCAATAGCTTTAACTTCTTGCTCTGAAAACTCAGGTCCACCGGGTTCTCCTAGATTTCTGTAACTTAGATATTGCATGGAGTGGCAAGAGGCACATACTTCTTTATAAACTTGAAAACCTCTTTGTAATGATGCTCTATCAAAAGTTCCTGTTAAACCCTTAAAACTCCAGTCTACTTTTATTGGGTCTACCATTTCGGCGCTTTGTAGTGGTTTAAATGAGATTAGTAATAAAAAAGGTAAAACGAATAATCTTGATTTAGACTTTATCATTAACCTTCCTAGCTATAGATGGTTCAGCGCCACCAGTTAAAACTGGTTCTGAAATGCTCATTGGAATTGGGTCGGTTTTCTCCAAATAACCAACAACTGGCATAACAACAATGAAATGTAAGAAATAGTAAACAGTTCCTACTCTAGCTAATACTAAATAAACTCCCTCAGCTGGCATTGCGCCTACGTAACCAAGCATTAGAACGTCTATTACTAATATCCAAAAGAACTGTCTATAAATCGGTCTAAAAACAGCCGATCTCACTTTTGATGTATCTAACCAAGGTAAAACAAAAAGAATAAAAATTGCACTAAACATTAAAATTACCCCGCCTAATTTATCAGGGACAGATCTTAAAATTGCGTAAAATGGTAACAAATACCATTCAGGCACAATGTGAGCAGGTGTAACTAATGGATTTGCAGGTATATAATTGTCTGAGTGTCCCAAAACGTTAGGAGTAAAAAATACAAATCCAGCAAATATGATCATAAAAACTAAAAGCGCGAAAGCGTCTTTAATTGTTATGTAAGGATGAAACGGCACTGTATCTTTAGACGGTTTCTTTATATCAATACCTACAGGGTTATTATTTCCCGGAACATGTAAAGCCCAAATGTGTAAAACTACTAATCCTAAAATTAAAAAAGGTATTAAATAATGTAAACTAAAAAATCTGTTTAGTGTTGGATTATCTACAGAATATGCTCCCCATAGCCAAGTCGTTATACTGTCTCCAACTAATGGTATCGCGCTAAATAAGTTAGTTATTACTGTAGCACCCCAGAAGCTCATTTGACCCCAAGGCAAAACATAACCCATGAAAGCTGCTGCCATCATTAATAAATAAATCATCAAACCAATTATCCAAATTACTTCTCTTGGTGATTTATATGATCCATAAAATAAAGATCTAAAAATGTGAATGTAAACTGCTAGGAAAAACATAGATGCACCATTGCTATGAATGTATCTAATTAACCATCCATAATTAACGTCTCTCATTATATGTTCGACGCTTGCAAAAGCTAAATCTGCATGAGCGACGTAATGCATTGCTAAAACAATTCCTGTAACTATTTGAGTGATTAAACAAAAAGTTAAAATTCCACCGAAGGTCCACCAATAGTTTAGATTTTTAGGTGTTGGGTAATCTGTAAGGTGTGCTCCAAGAGTAAGTAATGGTAAACGATCGTTAAACCATTTTCCTGCTTTAGATTTAGGTGTATATTCGTGCTCACTCATAATTTTTTTTAACCAATCTTAATCGTATTACTGTCTACAAATTCAAATTTTGGTATTTCCATGTTTGTTGGAGCTGGTCCCTTTCTTATTCTGCCTGATACATCGTAATGTGAACCATGGCAAGGACAAAACCAACCATTAAAGTCCCCTTTATCTTTTAAAGGCACACATCCAAGATGTGTACAAACTCCTAACATGACTAACCATTCATCTTTGCCCTCTTTTACTCTATCTTCATCTTTTTGAGGATCAGGCAAATCGTCCAATTTTACTGCCCTGGCTTCAGCTATTTCTTCTGAAGTTCTTTTTTTTATAAATATTGGCTTTCCTCTCCATAAAACAGTAATAGATTTGCCAGGTTCTATGCTACTAATGTCAACTTCTGTAGTTGCTAAAGCTTTTTGGGCTTTATCAGGATTCATTTGGTCAATCATTGGCCAAATAACGGCTCCAACTCCTACTGCTCCTACTGTATAACTGGCTGTAAATAAAAAATCTCTTCTGTTAACTTTTTTTTCTTCTTTGCTCATTTATGTAAGTGCTTATAATATAATTATTAGATAAAACCATATTTTAAAGATTTCTAGGGTCAGAATGACACATAAATTAAGCTCAAATAATGCACATAGTACTTTACAAACCTGATATCCCGCAAAATACTGCAGCAATAATAAGGCTAGGAGCCTGCCTGAATTTGAGTATTCACTTGATAGAACCATGTGGTTTTAATTTAAACGACAACAGGTTTAAAAGAGTGGTTATGGATTACATTGGCTTAAGCAAGATTGTTCGGCACAATGGGTTTGAAGCATTCTTAAAAAAATACAAGAAATCAAGAATAGTTTTAATGACAACAAAAGCAAAAAAATTATATCATAAGTTTAAGTTTAAAAAAAATGATATGCTTTTATTTGGAAAAGAAAGTGCTGGAGTTCCAGAAGAAATACATCAAATGCTTAAAAATAAAATAAAAATTCCTATGAACAAAAAAACTAGGTCTTTAAATATTGCAATGAGTGTTGCGATAGTAGCTGCAGAAGCTTTAAGGCAAAATAATTTACTTAAATGATTACACCCGACTTTAGAAAAAAAATGGCTGATAGCTGGTTTTCATATTTACAAATTCAAATTTGTAAAGAGTTTGAATACCTTGAAAAGAATAAAGTAAAATTCTCAAAAAGAGATTGGAGTAAAAACAAAAAAAATGAGGGTGGAGGAACTTCATTTCTTTTAACAAATGGGAAGATATTTGATAAAGTTGGCGTCAATAAATCTACCGTTTCAGGAATTTTTCCTAAAAGATTTAGGTCAAAGATATTAGGAGCTGAAAAAAAAGGTAAATATTGGGCTTCAGGAGTTTCTGTGGTAGCTCATATGAGAAACCCCAAAATGCCTGCAATACATTTTAACACTAGGTTTATAGTAACTTCTAAAGAGTGGTTTGGTGGAGGAATGGATGTAACACCAAGTTATGAAGATATAAAAGAAAAAAAAATGATACACGATGAGTTAAAAAAAGTATGTATCCAAAATAAAAAAAATTATAAAAAATATAAAAAATGGTGTGACGAATATTTTTATTTACCACACAGGAAAGAAGCTAGAGGAATTGGCGGTATTTTTTTTGACTATGAAACTAAAGATTGGATTAAAAACTTTAAATTTGTAAGAGAACTTGGTCTTTCTTTTATAGATATTTCAAAAAAAATTATAAAGAAAAAAGAAAATTTAAAATGGACGAAAAAAGATAAAGAAAAACAGTTTCTCAAACGGGGAAGATATGTTGAGTTCAACCTTTTGTATGATAGAGGTACAAGGTTTGGATTAAACTCGGGAGGAAATATTGACTCAATATTAATGTCACTTCCTCCTGAAGCAAGGTGGAAATAGTCATGAAAAAAGAACCGATAACAGTAAGCGGTCTTCAAAATTTAAAAGCAGAATTAGAAGATCTCAAAAATATTCAGAGGCCAAAAATTGTTGAAGCAATAGCTGAAGCAAGATCTCATGGAGATTTAAAGGAGAACGCTGAATATCATGCAGCAAAAGAGCAACAAGCATTAATCGAAAGCCGGGTAATTGCAATAAATGATATTATTGCTAGAGCAAATGTAGTTGACGTCACTAAAATAGAAAACGATGGAAAAGTTATTTTTGGATCAACTGTAAAAGTTCAAGATTTAGCAACAGATAAAAAGATTTCTTATAGATTAGTAGGTCAGGATGAAGCAGATATTAAAAATAATTTAATTTTTTTTAAAAGTCCAATCGGGAAAGCTCTTATAGGTAAAAATAAGGGTGAAATGATAAGTGTATCAACACCATCTGGGGAGAGAAACTTTGAAATCCTTGATGTTGAATACATCTAATTCGAATTTACTTTTATTATCTCATCGACTCTTTCATTTGAAATTTTAAAATTATTGTTTATCCACTCCCTCTCTAAAGTTTTTAAAACATTTCCTAACGTCTGTCCCTCCTGCATCCCTTTGTGCTTAAGAGTATCGCCATCTATTGGAAATACAGGCACTTTAATTTTTAAAATCCTATGAAGAGTTTTAGAAAAATCATTTACTTTCGCTTTTGAATTTATTGAAAAGTTGATTAAATTAAGAGCTATTAAATGATTTTTTCCATTTATATAAACATTTTTAATTAAATTTTTGTTAAAAAATTCTTTATCATTTTTGAGTTTTGTTAAATTTTCATTGAATTTCTTCAAGGTCTCCTTGATCTTATTAGATGTATTATATTTATGAGTAAAATATTCATGATTTCCCTTTTCATCAATTAACATCACTGCTAACAAAATATCTAAGTGTGCTTCCGAGTATTGATATACCTTTTTTAGTCTTTCTAGTCTGTTCAAATACAAAAATTCGGGAAATGTCATTGAAAATATTTCCTTCAAATTGCTACTTTGATTAATTGTTAAAAAGTTTTTTAAACTTAAAATTTTGAGTAATTCAATTAAAATTCTTTCTCTGGAGATTTTTTTAATACCGTCTAAATTTTGTTTAATCGCATTACTAGTTGTTGGCTCAACTACAATATCATACATAACTTTAAATCTTACAAATCTGACGATTCTTAAATAATCCTCTTCTATTCTTTTTTGTGGGTCTCCAATAAACTTGATATTTTTATTTTTAAGATCAACTATACCCATTTGAGGATCATAAAGTTTACCATTAGTATCCATGTAAATTGCATTTATTGTGAAATCTCTTCTCTCAGAGTCTTGTTGCCAATTATCAGTATACTCTACCTCTGCATGTCTTCCATCTGTTTTTATATCTTTTCTTAAGGTTGTTAATTCAACTTTGTGGTTTTCTGACACAATAGTAACGGTTCCATGTTTAGCTCCAGTATCGATAACTTTTAAATTTGTGTCTTTAAATTTTTCTTTGATCTGATCTGTTGTTAAAATCGTTGCAATATCAATATCGTCTATTTTTTCATTTGAGAGATATTTCCTCACACATCCGCCTACATATCTTGCAGCTACTTTATCTCTAGGAATATCCTCTTGTAATTTTTTGAAAATAAATTTTAAATCTTTGTTTCTGTAAAATGGAAAAATAATTCTCTTGATATTTTTTAAAAAATTAAAACTTAGATTAAGCATAAATCTATGGCTGGGGCACTAGGATTCGAACCTAGGATGGCGGTATCAAAAACCGCTGCCTTACCGCTTGGCTATGCCCCAATTACAAGTGACTGATATATCATAATTAAATAGATTTAAATACTTTTTGCAATTGAAAACCAAAATTTAGGGTATTTCCTTCTTAATTTTTTAAGTGCGACTAATGAACTATTTTTGTTAAGAAATAAACCATAACAAGCGGATCCTGAGCCTGTCATTCTTGAAAAATGACAACCTTTAATTTCGTGAATATTGGATATTAATTTTCCTAAAATTTTATGCTTTTTTTCAACAATGGATTGTAAATCATTTTTAGAATTTATAAGAAACTCAATGAAATTTTTTCTAACAGCTAAGTTTTTATTAAAAGTTTTTTTTAATTTTGAGTAATTTTTGACTTTTGCAAAGACGCTTTTAGTGGAGCTTTTTATCTTGGGAAAGATCAATAAAAAATGAAACTTATGTTTTTTCTTTAAATGGATAACGGACCTCAAATTTTTTTGATATCCCTGATTATAAAAAAAAAGCCTTAAATCAGATCCAATTTCTTTTATAATTTTGCTTAATATCTTTTTATTTAAGTCTTTTTTTGTTAATTGCTTCAATAGTGTTGCAGCGTTACTTGTTCCTCCACCAAGGCCTGCAAAGACGGGAATTTTTTTAACTACTTTAACAGCATAATAGTCATTGATTATTTTATTTTTTCTCATTGCATTTAAAACTTTTTTTACTGAATTATTAGATTTATTAACATCTTTTGAGAAAGGTCCAGTAAAAGAAACTTTATCAAAATTTTTATTTTTAATTTTTTTCAAAAATATTTTGTCATGTAGGTCAATAAGACAATAAATTGACTGGATATTATGAAGTCCACATTTAAGTCTTTTATTGACTGATAATGTTAAATTTATTTTTGCGTAAGACTTTAAGACCATACTTTTAAAGGCCTTTAATTAATTTTTGTTCAATTTTTTCCTTTAAATCTTTTTCTGACTTTTCAAGACTCAAAACATAGTTCCAATAATATCTAGCCTGAATTTCGTTACCATTTTGCCAAAGAACATCACCATAATGATCATTAACTATTGGATCTGCAGGCATTAATTTGACAGCAAGTTGAAGATATTTTTTTGACTCTTGATATCTCTTTAGTTTGTATAAAGCCCATCCAAGAGAGTCTATTATGTACGGGTCATTAGATTTTATTTTGTTTGCTTTTTCTAACATTTTTAAAGATTTTTCAATTTTTATACCTTTTTCTATCCAAGTGTATGCTAGATAATTAATGACATAAGCTTGATTGGGACTCGCTTCTAAAGATGCGAGAAGATCTTTTTCAGCTTTATCCCATTGTCCGTTTCTTTCATATGCAACACCTCTACTGTCAGTGACTTCGGGATAAATTGGATGTGTTGTATCTATTTTTTCTAAAACTTTTGTATAATATTTAATTGAGTCTGCGTACTGTTCATTATTTTTCAAAAATTCAGCATAATCATAAATTTCATAAATTCCTTTGGATGGAAGATTGTTGAAAGAATTTGTATATAGTTTAATTGCATCATCTTTTTTTTTCTCTTGTATTAAAATTCTAGAAATTTGTTTATTTGAATACCACTCAAAAGCTTTTCCGTTCTTTCTTAACTTTTGATAAGTTTTTTTTGCACTTTTTAAATCCTCAATTTGATAAAAGTTTTCTGCTAAAAGCGTGTCAAATGAGTAAAAATTTTTGTTTAAAAATTTTGAAAAATTTAGATAAAAATTTGAAGTTTGAAAATATGATTGTGAAGACAAAGCATTTGCGGCTATGTAAAGTAATTCTGCTACAATTTCTATCTTATTGCTGCAATTAAAGTCAGAGAAATTTTTTTGAAGATCTAAATTGACCTCATATTGATTGAGAATTAAATTTCTTGGATATTTATCTAAAGCTTTCTTTATAATTTTTCTAGCTTCAATTTTTTGTCCTTTATTATCTAAATGTCTTGCATAAAAATAGTTGTATCTAGAAAAATCAGTTTTTTCGTTAGAAATAAGTTTATTAAAAAGAAGATCTGTATCTTTGCTGTTGAAATAACAATGTAAAAAAGTATTTTGAATCTTTTTTAAATTTTCAAATCTATTATCAAGTTGACTCAGTTTGAGCTTAGCCTCTTCTAAAGTGCTACCCTCCAAATCAGACCAAATATATAATGTATTTAAAATATAATTGTTTAAAACAGAAATTGAATTATATTTTTTTGCTTTAATAAAATATTTTTTAGCAAGATCATATTTAGAATTTTTGAGATAGTTTATTCCAAGGACAAAATCACTTTCATAATTATTTCTTTTTTCTCTATTCAGTTTTTTTGCAAAATTAAAAGCTTGACTAAAATTTCCAGAATTAATTAAAGAATAAATATACTTTCTGGAGTAATTCGGATGGCTTTCTTCAAGTCCATCAAGCTTTTTAAAATACTGATAAGAGTCGGCATAATTGCTTTGATTTAAAAGCAAAATACCTGAAAAATAATCAGCTATATTTTCTGCCTTGTTATATTTGTCCAAACTTTTTGCCTCAAGTGTGGAAAAAAAAATAAAAATAATGACAAATGTAATATGTCCTGTAATCTTACGTAATTTTTTACTTTCGAGCATAAAATGTTAAAAAATAATAAAATTAAATTAATAAAATTTTATAATTTTATAAATCATAATCTAATTTACAATAATAAAGCAATCAATAGGTATAAAAAAGAGAATTATGAAATACCTGAAGATAAATTTAAAAGTTTAGAGCTTTTGAAAAAGTCTATTATGAATTTGAAAAAATGTGATCTTAAGAAGAATGCTAAAAATATAGTTTTCAGTGATGGTAATCCCAAATCAAAAATAATGCTTATTGGAGAAGCGCCAGGTGCCAATGAGGATGATGAGGGTTTACCTTTTGTGGGAAGGGCGGGAATGCTGTTGGATAAAATGCTAGCTGCTATAAATTTAGATAGAAAAAAAGTTTATATCTCTAATATTATAAATTATCGACCACCTGAAAATCGAAGACCTACGGATGAAGAAATTAAAAGATATTTGCCCTTCATCACAAAGCATATTGAAATAATTAATCCAAAAATACTCGTTCTTCTTGGGAGTACTGCGATGAATGCACTTATTGGTAATGATGTGGTTATTTCAAAAATGAGGGGAAAGTGGATTAAAAAAGAATTTGGAAATTGTAAAACTTCAGTTATCATTACTTTTCACCCTGCGTTTTTAATGAGGCAGCCAGCCCAAAAAAAGATGTCTTGGATTGATTTAAAAATGATAAGAGATAAAAAAACTAACCTTAAAATTTAATTGAAAGAGTTAATTACAGCAGGAGTTGATGAAGTTGGAAGAGGATGTCTTGCAGGGCCAGTTGTTTCTGCTGCTGTGATATTCAAAAAAGGTATAGATTTAAGCCTTTTAAAAGACTCTAAGAAAATATCGTTCAACAAGCGGGAAAGAATTTCTGAACATATTAAATATAACTCTTATTATTCAATAGGTATTGCATCCGTGAATGAAATTTTAAATCTTAATATTCTACAAGCATCACTTCTTTCTATGAAAAGAGCAATTGATCAATTAATCGTAAAACCAGGTTTGACTTTGATAGATGGAAACTTTGTTCCAAAAGGTTTAAAAAATTGTAAAGCAATAATCAATGGCGATGAAAAAATTAAAGTAATAAGTGCTGCATCTATAATTGCAAAAGTTTATAGAGATAACTTTATGATTAAATTATCAAAAAAATTTTCTAATTATGCTTGGGATAGAAACTTTGGTTACGGCACAAAAGCTCATTTAGATGGTTTAAAAAAGTTTGGTGTTACTGCTCATCACAGAAAAGGTTTTAAACCTGTACACAAGATATTGTCCAGTTAAAATTCTCAAACACAAGAAGATACAATTTTTTTCTAAAATGATTTGACCCTGGATTCAATTTAGAGTTGAATCAAGAAAATGTTCAAATTTTGTAACCAAATTCTTAATGGTGACTGCTTAGAGGAATTAAAAAAAATTCCTGATAAAACCTTTGATTTAGTTTTTGCTGATCCACCCTATAACATGCAGATTGGTGAAAAATTAACTCGTCCAGACTCCTCAAAAGTAAATGGCGTTAACGATAAATGGGATCAATTTAATAGTTTTAATCATTATGATGACTTCTGTAAATCTTGGTTAAGCGAGTGTAAAAGAATTTTAAAGGATAATGGGTCTATATGGGTAATAGGATCTTATCATAATATTTTTAGATTAGGATACCACTTACAAAATTTGGGTTACTGGTTGTTAAATGATGTTATTTGGAGAAAAAATAATCCAATGCCTAATTTTAGAGGAACAAGATTTACCAATGCTCATGAAACTTTAATCTGGGCATCAAAAAGCAAAAAATCAAAATATACTTTTAATTATCAATCTCTTAAATGTTTAAATGATGATTTACAAATGAGATCGGACTGGAAATTGCCAATATGTAATGGAAAAGAGAGGTTGAAGAGAAATGGAAAAAAAATACACTCTACTCAAAAACCTGAGGCACTTCTTCATAGAATTATTTTAGCAACTACTAATAAAGGTGATACAGTGTTTGATCCTTTTCTAGGAACTGGCACTACCGCTGTTGTATCTAAAAAATTAGGTAGAAATTATTTTGGAATTGAAAAAGATAAAAAATACTTTGTTGCAGCAAAAGAAAGAATAAATAAAACCTCTAAAATAGCTGACGATTATCTTGATACTATTGAAAACATTAAATCAAAACCCAGAATACCTTTTGGTTCACTTGTAGAATTAGGGATAATTAAACCTGGAACTTCTTTGTTTGATCCTAAGAAAAAAATTAATGCAAAAATAATGGCTGATGGAAGTTTAAAATACAAGAATACTGAAGGATCAATACACAAAATCGCTGCAAAAATAATGGGTGCCGAAAGTTATAATGGTTGGACCTATTGGCATTATGATTTAAATGGATCATCTGTATTAATTGATAACCTAAGACAAAAATTTATTTCAGAAAAACAAAGCTAACGTTTGTAGACCGTTCCTAAATAGGAGCCAATAAAGCTCTTTTTTTTAATCAGAAATTTCATAAAAAAATTCCTAATCACTTGCATAATCGTACTGGAAAAATGAAAGACAAAAAAATTAAAATTTGATCTTCTTCTCACAATCTTTGCTCTTCTTAATCTCTCTTGATAATAAGCTTTTTGAATATCTTCTTTGTCTTCCTTTATTAAGTTGAATAATTCATAAGCACTTTCTATCGATTGTCCTGCCCCTTGAGCTAGAGTTGGTAAGAAACCATTAAATGCATCTCCAATGTAAAAAACTTTGCTATTTGTAGACGGATGTATTTTAGTTGTAAAATATAACGGCCAAGATTTTAACTCACCTTCAAAAATTTTTTCTAAATCAGAATTTTGAGCAACGACTCTACTGACCAATGATTTAATATTATCAGGATCATATTTATTATCTCTTATTATACAAACAAGATTAAGTTCCTTATTTTGATTTAACGGGTAAATCACGATATGGCAGTTTTTTCCCATCATGATACTTATTCTTTGTTCATCAATCTTCAATTCAGATTTTGTTTTTAATATTGTTCTTAAGGCTATAGCTTTTTTAAATTTTGGCTCATTTTTTTTCTTTTCAAAAAAGGATCTTGTATTAGAAAATATACCATCTGCACCCACAACTATATCAACAAGATCATTGGTATTATCATCAAATTTAATTAGAACTTTTCCTTTTAATTCAGAAACTTCTTTAATTTTTTTTCCAAATCTTAAGTGTTGTGTGTATACATTGTCCTTTAAAAATTCAATTAGAGTTGATCTTTGTAAAGTAGTATGCTTATTTTCTATTGTATTAAATTGTGTGAGATCTAATTCACAAATTTTTTTATTTTGAATATTGTAAAAATCAACTCCTATTGGATGGAAAATTTTATTATTATCTATTTTATCAAATCCAATAGTGTTTAAAATTTTTATGCTATTTGTTGAGAGTTGAATGCCATATCCTTCGTCGAGTGATAAGCTTTCTTGTTTTTCATACAGCATGAAGTCATAATCAGAATTTTTTTTTATAAGATTCGCAAGTGTTAAACCTGCTATACCAGCTCCAATTATTGCTATTTTTTTTTTCATTAGAATAAAGTTGATACTTGTCTTAATATTTTTTTTGTAAAACTTGGAACAAATTCTTTATTACTTTTTAAGGAATACCAGTTATACTTAGGTGGAAGCTTATTTGAAAATTTATAATAAAGATTAATATTTAATTTTAAATTTGAAATTGAATTTTTATAGTTTTTTAAAAATTTCCAATTCTGGTCCTGTTTAAAACTACTTGCTTCTTTAATCTCAGGTAAATTGAAATTTTTCAAAAAACTGATTTGATTATTTTTTGTTAAAGCAATTTGTTTTTTTTTATTGATATAACAAAAAATGTTGAAATTTTTATTTTTAATCATTTTATTTCTAATACTTCTGATTTTGTTATCAGATTTAAAATACTTACACGTTTTCTTCAAACAACAAGTAAGACAATTTGGGTCTTTTGGCTTACATATTAATGCACCAAATTCCATTAAAGCTTCAATAAAATCAGCGTTTCGTTTAGTGCTAAATAGTTTTTTTTTATTTTTTTCAATCAATAAATCGAATTTTATATTTTTTTCCTTGATGTTCAAATTTCTTGAAAACACTCTTTTTACATTTCCATCTATTGCAATTCTTGGCTCATCATAAACTAAGCCTAATAATGCATTTGCAGTATAATCCCCTACTCCGGGAAGTTTTTTAACTTCAATTATAGAATTCGGTAATCTTGATTTGTGTTTTTTTACGAGAATCTTTGAACATGCTAAAAGGTTTCTTGCTCTTCTATAGTAACCAAGACCTTCCCACATTTTTAAGATTTCATTTTCGCTGCTTTTTGATAAAGCTTCAATAGTTTTGAATTTTTTTATAAATTTATTAAAATACGGGATAACAGTTTTTACCTGAGTTTGTTGCAACATAAACTCACTTAATACTCGATAATACAGCTTTTTAGGTGACTTTTTGCCAACACGCCATGGTAAATTTCTTTTGCTATTATCATACCAAGCTAAAATGTTTTTTGGTAATGTCGAGTTTAAATGCATAACAAAAATAATAATAAAACGCATACCTACATACAAGGCTTGAGGCCTTTTTCAAGTTCAATTCCAAAGACACTTAAGAAACATCTTAGAAAAGGTGGTTATAACTATTCAAATATAGTTGATAATTGGACTAAGATGATAAGTAAGGAAATATCTGATGCTTGCTATCCATTAAATGTAAAAATGGGAAAAGAAATGAAAGATGGCACATTAGTTCTTAATGTAATTCATGGAAAAGAGCTTGATGTAGAATATAAAAAAAATGAAATTATTGATAAAATTAACAGTTTTTTTGGATATAATTGTATTAAACAAATTACTCTTAAAGTGATCTCTAATAAAATCATTGGACATAAAAAAATTTTATCTAAAATTAAAGATTCAAAACAAATTGATGAAAAAATGAAAAAAGTAGAAAATAATCAGCTTAAAAATTCTCTTAGTAATTTTTTAAAGGCATACAATGAAAGAAATAGTTAAGATATTTTATAAAACTTTGTTTTTATTTTTAGTAGTTTTTTCTGTTAACGTTTATGGCAAAATTTTAAGTAGTGGAAATGTAAATGCTAAAGTAACAGTTAAAGTTTTTTCCTCTTTAACTTGCCCAGCTTGTGCTAATTTTCATTCGGAAATTTATTATGATTTAAAAAAAGATTTCATAGATACTGGATTAGTCAAATTTGAACATCATCCTTTCCCGTTAGACTTAGCAGCCCTAAATGCAGAAATTATTTTAAGATGTGATAATAAAGATGAAAAAAAATTTGAACTCCTAGGTATGATATATAAAAAACAAAATTTATGGGCAGTTGGCTCTGATATAAATAGAATAAATGAGTTAATTAAGAAAATTGGGTCGGAATTTAATATGAAAGATGAGAAAATGAGTAATTGTTTAAAAAATGATAGATCACAAGATGAAATATTAAATCAAAGAATTGAAGCTCAGAAAAAATATAAAATTCAATCAACGCCAACAATATTTATAAATGAAAAAAAATATTCCGGCAAAGTTAATTATAAACAATTTAAAAAAGCTATAGAAAAAAATCTTTAAATGAAATTTAAAAATTTAGAAATATCAGGTTTTAAGTCCTTTTCTGAAAAAACTACAGTTCTTATCGAAAAGGGTCTCACAGGAATAGTCGGACCTAACGGATGTGGTAAGTCAAATATTGTTGAGGCGTTGAGATGGTGCATGGGAGAAAACTCAGCAAAAAGTATGAGAGGTTCAGGAATGGAAGATGTAATTTTTTCTGGTACTTCAAATAGACCGTCAAAAAATATTTCGGAGGTTTCTTTATTATTAGATAATTTGGAAAAAAATGGTCCATCCCAGTATAAAGAGTTTGATGAAATATCCATAAAAAGAAAAATTGAAAAAGACAAAGGCTCTAAATATTTTATAAATGAAAAAGAAGTTAGAGCCAGAGATGTGCAGACCTTTTTTGCTGATCTGTCCACGGGTGCACACTCTCCCTCGCTTATTAGTCAGGGAAGAATTGGTCAGCTAGTGACTGCAAAACCTATTGAGAGAAAATCTATACTGGAGGAGGCAGCAGGTATTTCTGGAATTCATGCTAGACGACAAGAGGCTGAGGCAAGACTTACAGCAGCCGAAAATAATCTCAAACGTGCTGATGAATTAAAAAGACAGCAACAAAAACAGCTTGATAATTTGAAGAAACAAGCTGAAGAGGCTACAAGATATAAAGAAATATCAAGTCAAATTAAAAAAATTGAAGCGGGTTTATATTATTTAAAAATTAAAGACATTGAAAAAGATAAAAAACAAATTCAAGAAAAGCTTAGCGAGCTTGAAGATGAAATTAGCGCAATAAATATTGATTACAATCATAATAATACTTTACTTGAGGAGGAAAATAAAAAACTCGCTCCTTTAAGAGATAAAAGAATGGAGAGTGCTGCCACTCTTCAAAAATTAAATTTAGACATGACAAATCTTGTAGAAGAGGAGTCCAGGATAAAATCATTACAGGAAAAACTTGAAAAATCAATAAAAACTGTAGAATCCGACCTTGAAAGAGAGAAAAGCATATCTCTTGACGCAGACCTAAATGAAAAAAGAATTTCTAAAGAGAAAGAGGATCTTTTAAACACAGAAAATAAATTATTAGATGTTCAGTCTAATTCATCAAAAGAGCTTCAAATATCTAAGTCGGAGCTAAATAAATTGCAAAGTAATCTTGATGAGATGTTAGATCAAATTGAAGATGATATAGATAATAACAAAAAACTCACTAAGGAAACTTTTAAAGATCTAAAAAAACTTGTTAAAAAAATTACTCTTTCTCAGGAAGAATATGCAGAGAAATATGGAAAAAATAAATCAATAGAAAGTGACTCAATTAAAAGAAAGGAAAGAATTAAAAATATTGATATAGAGTTAGAAAATTGGAGAAGTTTGAAAACTAACTCAAAAAAAATGATCTCTGAATTAAATGATAGGTCAAATAAAATTAAATTAGAAATTAATGAAAATCAGAAAAATCCTGAGAGAATCGCTACTTCTAAAGGTCAAAATTTACAAAACTTAGAAAATATAAAAAAAAGAAATGAGGAAATTGAAGGTGAATTACTCGAAGCTGAAAAAAAATACAGTTTAATTAATGAAAATCTTAGAGAGATCCAGATTAAGCTTACTGATCTTAAGGAAAACAAAGCTCGAAACGAAGCAACAATAGAAGGAATTGAAAATAGAAAAAAAGATCTTCTTTATTCAATTAAAAATGAGCTAAATATAGATAATGAGTCCTCTATTTTACCTCAGTCAGATTTAAGTGATACTGAAATAGAAAATTTTCCATCGATTGAAGAACAAACACAAAAAGTTGAAAAAACAAAAAAACAAAGAGAGTCTTTAGGATCAGTCAATCTAAGAGCTGACGAGGAGACTAAAAAATATGAAACTGAAATTAAAAAAATGGAAGATGATAGAGCGGATTTATATTCAGCAATTGTAAAATTAAAATCTAGTATTGATGAATTAAATCAAAAAGGTCGAGAACGTTTATTAGATGCTTTTACAAAAGTTAATAGGAAATTTAACGAGGTTTATACAAAATTATTTAATGGGGGGACTGCAAAGATTGAATTGGTTGACTCAGACGATCCACTGGAAGCTGGTTTAGAAATGTTTGTTTCTCCTCCAGGAAAAAGACTTCAGTCTATAACATTGCTTTCAGGTGGCGAACAAGCTTTAACTGCTTTGTCTTTAGTGTTTGCAGTTTTTTTAGTTAATCCCTCTCCAATATGTGTACTAGACGAAGTTGATGCACCACTAGACGATGCGAATGTGACAAGATTTTGTGCTCTCTTAGATGAGCTCACAAAAATTACAAATACAAAATTTATAATTATTACTCATCATGCTTTGACTATGTCTAGAATGGATAGGCTTTACGGGGTAACCATGGCGGAGCAAGGAATAAGCCAGCTTGTGTCTGTCGATTTACAAAGGGCAGAAGAGCTTGTTGCATAATTGCTAAAATGAAAATGCCTGAAGATTTCAAGACTCGCCTAAAAATTGCAAAATCTAAAATTAAATCAGAGTTGGACTCTGATAAGCAAAAACGTGCAACATTTATGGGCAATGCCTTTAAATTAGGCACAGAACTTGTGGCCGCGGTTGCGGTTGGGACAATTATTGGGTTTATTTTAGACACTTGGTTTGATACTAAACCTTGGTTAATAGTAATATTCTTTTTTTTGGGAGCAGCAGCGGGCATGTTAAACGTAATCCGAGCAGCTAACAGAATGCAAAAAGAAGACTAGAAAGCAGATATGGCAAGCAATCCGATGCAACAATTCACAGTCCAAAGAATTGGACCTGAGATCAAGATAGCTAATATAGATTTATCCTTCACAAACTCTAGCTTGTTCATGGTAATAAGCGCTGTTGTGATTATATTATTTTTATTTTTAGGATCAAAAGAAAAGAAAATTATTCCCAATAAATTACAATTAATTGCAGAACTATCTTATACCTTTGTGGCAAAAATGATTAGTGATACTGCTGGGTCAAAAGCTAAGCCTTATTTTCCATTTATTTTCAGTTTATTTATGTTTGTCTTATTTTGTAATATGGTTGGTATGCTCCCATATTCTTTCACAGTTACAAGTCATATAATTGTAACTTTAATTATGGCTTTATTTATATTTATAGCAGTAACAATAATAGGTTTTATAAAGCATGGTTTTAAATACTTTAGCATCTTTGTACCAAGTGGAGTTCCGGCTGTGCTTTTGCCTCTGATTACCGTAATTGAAATTATTTCATATCTTAGCAGGCCAGTGAGTTTATCAGTTAGATTATTTGCAAACATGATGGCAGGTCACACTATGTTAAAGGTTTTTGGAGGTTTTGTTGTAAGTTTAGGAATATTAGGCGGGTGGTTACCGCTTAGTTTTTCAGTAGCACTAACGGGCTTGGAGATTCTTGTAGCTTTTCTGCAAGCATATGTTTTTGCAATATTAACCTGCATTTATTTAAATGATGCATTGAATTTACACCATTAAAAAAAGGAGGAAAAATGGAGTTAGAAGCGGCAAAAATGATTGGGGCAGGTCTTGCTGCAATCGCATTAGCTGGAGCTGGAGTGGGTATCGGAATTATTTTCGGTAACTACCTATCTGGAGCAATGAGAAATCCGTCTGCAGCTCAAAAACAATTCCCTAACTTGCTGTTGGGTTTTGCTTTAGCAGAGGCAACTGGGTTGTTTGGACTTGTAGTGGCTTTAATTATTTTATTTGCATTTTAGTAAATAAATATGAAATGTTTTCTAAGTTTATTAATAGCTCTTTTAGCTATAAGTGCTAATTTGTGTGCAGCTGAGACTGGAATGCCTCAGCTGGACCCAAAATATTGGGCGTCTCAAGCTTTTTGGCTAATTTTAGTTTTTACAATTCTTTACATTTCAATATCAAAATTCTACTTACCGAAAATAAAGGATAATTTAGATAATAGAGAAAATAAAATTAAAGAGGATCTAGAAAACGCAAGTAAATTTAAAGAACAGGCTGAAGCAAAAGTAAAAGAATATGAGATCATCTTGGAGAAAGCTAGAAAAGATGTTTCAAAAATACATTTTGATTCTAAAAATATTTTAGATAAAGATATTCAATCAAAAAAGGAGACAATTGAAAAAGAAATAGAGAAAGAAATTTTAAAAGCTCAAAAAGAAATTTCAGAACTTAAAAAAAATTCTATATCCTCTATTCAAATTATTTCAGGAAGTATCGTTTCAAATATTATTGAAAATATCTCAGGCGAAAAACTTAATGAAAGCAGCATCAAAGCGACAGTTGAGGATGTTTCCAAAAAAAATATTAGTAAGTACTTATGATTATGGATGCAACTTTTTGGGTAACTATTTCTTTCTTCATTTTTTTAGGAATACTTATATATTTCAAAATACCACAAAAAATTAAAGAAACTCTTGAACAAAATATTTTGAACATTAGGAACCAAATTAATGAAGCTGAAAAACTAAAGGAAGATGCTAAGAATATTTTGACTGAGCACGAAAAAAAGATCAGTAATTCAAAAAATGAAGTAAGAGAAATGATTGATAAAGCTAATGAAGAGGCTGAAAAAAATGTCATTAGAGTAAATAAAGATTTTCATAATTTGATGGAAAATAGGAAAAAAAACGCTGAGGAGAGAATTAGACAACTTAAGAATCAGGCTGAAAAGGATATTAAAAATGCATCAGTTAAAATAGCTATAGAGTCAGTGGAAAAATTGATTAAAAACTCTCTAGATAAAAGCAAATTGGACAAAATTTATAGCTCTAGTATCGAAGAAACAAAATTAGCACTTAAGAAAAAATCCAGTTAGTATAGGCCACAAACAAAATGGCAAAAAAAACAACTGTTATTGGTTCAGGTTTCGGAGGGCTGGCTGCTGCACTTAGATTAAAAGCTAAAGGCCATAAAGTTACTTTAGTAGAAAAACATCCTGACTTAGGTGGTAGAGCAAGAGTTTTTAAAAAAGATCAGTTTATTTACGACGGTGGTCCAACAGTAATAACTGCACCATACCTATTTGAAGAGTTATTTTCACTGTTTAATAAAAATATTTCCGACTATGTGAAAATAGTGCCTTTAGATTTATGGTACAGATTTGTATTTAGTAACGGAGATACATTTGATTACAATGGTGATGATAAATCTATGGAGCAACAAGTTAAAAAGTTTAACTCTAATGATTATGACGGATATAAAAATTTAGTAAATTTTACTGAAAAAATCTTTGACAAAGGTTTTACGGATTTATCTGACAAACCCTTTAATAATTTGATCTTTATGATGAAACAAATTCCATCTTTATTAAAATTAAAAAGTTATAAGTCAGTCTATAGTTTAGTTTCAAAATATATTTCTGATGAAAAATTAAGAAGAATATTTAGTATGCATCCTCTTTTAGTAGGTGGAAATCCTTTTAGTACTACTTCGATATATACTTTGATTTTATTTTTAGAGAAAAAATGGGGTATCCATTACTCAATGGGAGGAACAGGAAGTGTTGTCAAAGCTTTAGAAAAACTTATGATTGAGGAAAATATAAAAATTATTAAAAACGCTGAAGTTACAGAAATACTTACTGAAAACAAAAAAGTAAAGGGTATTAAAATAAATAATTCCAAAATAATAAATAGCGACTACGTAATTTGTAATTCTGATCCCCCAAATGTCTATAACAACTTGATAAAATCAAAAGAGGATTATGATTTTTTATTTAAGCAAAAAATGAAAAGAATGGATTATTCAA
This sequence comes from uncultured Pelagibacteraceae bacterium, assembly GCA_902617025.1. Taxonomy (GTDB): domain Bacteria; phylum Pseudomonadota; class Alphaproteobacteria; order Pelagibacterales; family Pelagibacteraceae; genus Pelagilacustribacter. The sequence goes on from CACMVB010000002.1 coordinate 67,165, forward strand.
TGGGATTATTTGTTTATTATTTCGGCTCTAAAAAAAAATATAACGACGTTGCTCATCATACAATTTATTTTGGAGAAGCTTATGAAAAACATCTTGATAAAATATTTGAAAAGAAAATACTTTCTGAGGATATAAGCTATTATTTGCATCGACCATCTGCAACGGATCCCAGTATGGCTCCAGAAGGACAGGATGCTTTTTATGTATTGGTTCCAGTTCCAAATAATCTATCTAAAGTTAATTGGATCGAAGAAGGAGATAAATTTAAAGATTTAGTTTTGCATAAAATGGATAAAACTGTTCTGCCTGGTATTAAGGACAATGTAGTAAGCGATTTTTATTTAACACCTGATTACTTCGAAATAGATCTAGCAACTCTTTATGGATCTGGATTTTCAATTCAGCCAAAATTTTCTCAGTCAGCTTATTTTAGATTTCATAATCAATCTGAAATATATAAAAACCTTTATTTTGTTGGTGCGGGTACACACCCAGGTGCTGGAATGCCAGGGGTTCTTTCATCAGCAAAAGTTTTAGATAAATTATTTTAATGAAAAGTAATTTATTAAAAAAACATGCTAAATCTTTTTATTGGGCAAGTTTTTTTCTTTCGAGTAATACATTAGACAAATGTTCGTCGTTATATAATTTTTGCAGAACATTAGATGATATAGTTGATGATGATAATAATCTAAGTGAAAAGAAAGGAATTTTCTCAAAATTTAAAGAAGATTTTGAAAATAAAAATCTAGATAATAAAATCATAAAAGATATGTGGTCAATTATTGATAGTGAAAATATTTCTAAACAAATAATAATAGATTTATTTGATGGAGTTGAAACAGACTTAGAGGAGAAAGTAGTGATTAATTCAAAAAAAGAATTACTTGTTTACTCATATAGAGTTGCGGGAACAGTAGGATTAATGATGTCAAAAATAATGAAAGTAAAAAATAAAGAGGCTCTAAAAGGCGCGATTGATTTAGGAATAGCTATGCAACTTACTAATATTGCTAGAGATGTTTGTGAAGATAAAGCTCGTAATAGACAATATGTTAAACACGATTTTTCATCAATTCGAGCTATCATAAATGAGTCTCAAGCATTTTACGAAAAATCGTTTACATCTATCAGCAGTATACCAGTTAAATCTAGATTTTCGGTTATTGTCGCAAGACGAGTTTATAGAAAAATAGGTGACTACATTCTCAAACAAAATAACATAGATAATTATAATAAAGCCGGAAAAATCTATGTTCCTGTATTTGAAAAGGTAATTCAAACTTTTTTATCGATTATTGACTTTATTAAGTTGTTATTTATAAAAAATTTAAATTACGACAATCAATTAAATCATAATATTTTAGAACAAGAGATAAATTTGAATGAAAGAATTTGATTATATTATTGTTGGAGGTGGGTGCGCGGGTTTATCTTTGGCATATGAGCTTGAAATAAATGGTAAGTTAAAGGAGAAAACTTTAGCAATAATTGAAACCCGTGAAGAGTATAAGAGAGACAAAACTTGGTCATTCTGGAAAGTGTTTGATCATAATTTTGAAGATTGTGTAATCAAAAGTTGGAATAATTTTACAATTAATACTCCTGAAAACTCAAATGAATTAACAAATAAAAAATTTCCTTATCAAAGTATCGATAGTGGAAAATTTTATAAAAAAATAAAATCTAAACTCTCCACAAATTCTAATGTTAGTTTTTTTAGAAATCTTAAAGAAGTTAATTCAGAAAATTCAATAATTTTTAATAGTATTTTTGAAAAAGAACTAGATAAATCTGGGTTATGGCAACACTTTCAAGGTATTGAGATAGAGACACCCAATAATATTTTTGATGAGGAAATAATAAACTTAATGGATTTTAATTGTGATCAGAGAAAAGATGTACATTTTTTCTATACATTACCATTTAGCAAAAATAAAGCTTTGATTGAAACTACTTGGTTATCAAATTTAGAGGATCAGAGCCTAAGAGATTATGATCTTCAGTTAGAAAATTATATTGAGAATAATCTAGGTATAAAAAACTACAAAATAAATTTTACTGAAAAAGGAGCCATACCACTCTTTTCTCCTTCATTAAGTAATAATAATAAAATAATTAATATCGGATCAGCTGGAGGGATGACTCGATTAAGCACGGGTTACACTTTTTTGAACATTCAAGAACATAGTCGTTATATTGTAAAAAACATTGAAAATATTAATAAAGTAAAAATATTTTCTATAGGAGAAAAATATCAATTTTTAGATAAAGTATTTCTAAGAGTATTAGAAAAACATCCCGAAAAGATGCCTAAAATTTTTTTTAATATGTTTAAAACTTCTTCAAATACAATTATAAAATTTTTGTCAAATAAAAGTAATATTATTGAAGACATAAATATTATTAGCAAAATGCCAAAATTAATTTTTTTAAAAGCATTGTTTAATTAATGGAAAATATTAACTTTAAGCACTCAATTATATTTTTTAATTTTTGTATTTTGATAAGCCCTCTTTATCTAACGCTTAATTTTGAACCAGTTATATTTTGTTTGTTTCTAATTTTAATTTTGGGAATTTCTCACGGTGCATTAGATAATATCAAAGGAAAAAAGCTTTTAAAATTATTTGGATACAAACAAACTGTATCCTTTTATCTTGCCTATGTATTAATTTCATTATTTATAATAATATTCTGGTTGATATTTCCTAATACGGTTTTATTTTTATTTTTAATTGTGGCTGCTTATCATTTTGGAAAAGAAGATACAGTATTTTTTTTTAGAAAGAAGTTTTTTATATCTGAGTGTTTATTTTTCTTGAAAGGATCAACTGTAATTATGGCTCCTTTATTATTAAAGAGAGAACAAACCAATGAAATATTTAGGACTCTAAATTTTAAAGTTTTTGAAGCAGAATTTTTTAGTAATGAATTTTTAATTGGAATGTTGTGTCTTGGTTTTTTATCATCTATATACATTTCAAAAAAAGAAAACACAAATCTTAAAGGTGTCATGATCATGGACTTCTTTTCTTTAATCATACTAAATCTTTTTTTGTCACCTATTTTAGCCTTCACTCTTTATTTTTGTTTTCTTCACTCAATTAGGCATTCAATTACTCTTATTTTTGAGATGGATAAATCTTTCAAGCCAGGACTTAAAAAATTTATAATTAAAGCTATCCCTTTAACTTTTGTTACTGCGTTAATATTTTTATCTGCAATATATTTCTTGAATAATTTTTATAAGCTTGATGAGGCTATTTATAAGGTAATATTTATTGGTTTGGCGTCACTTACTTTTCCGCATATATTGTTAGAATATCTTTTAGAAAAAAATGAAAAAAGAACTTAAAATTTATTTAGCGTCACCAAGAGGATTTTGTGCTGGAGTTAAAAGAGCAATTGAAATAGTTGAAAAATCAATTAGCAAGTTTGGAGCTCCAGTATATGTTCGTCATGAAATAGTACATAACAAACAGGTTGTTGAAGAGTTAAAAAAAAAAGGTGCAATTTTCGTTGATGAATTATCTGACGTAGATGACGCAAGTAGACCTGTAATTTTCTCAGCTCATGGAGTACCAAAGTCTGTCCCGGAAGAGGCTAAATTAAAAAATTTGTCCTTTGTAGATGCAACTTGTCCATTAGTTTCAAAAGTTCACAGAGAGTCGGAACAATTAAATAAAAATGGTTTCGATATATTATTAATCGGTCATAAAAATCACCCTGAAGTTATTGGTACAATGGGTCAACTTCCAAAAGGATCAATTAAACTAATCGAGACAAAAAATGATGTTGATCTACTAAAAGAAAATGGTTTTAAAAAACCTCTTGCGTATATTACTCAAACTACTCTGTCAGTTGATGATACAGCTGAAATAATTGAAGCTCTAAAAAATAAGTTTCCAAAAATTAAAGGTCCTATTAAAGAAGATATATGTTACGCAACTACTAACAGACAATCCGCAGTAAAAGAGATAGCTTCCAAGTGTGATATGTTTTTTGTAGTGGGTAGTCGTAACTCTTCTAATTCTGTCAGATTAGTTGAAGTTGCAAAAAAAGCAGGTTGTAATAATTCTCATTTAATGCATTCTGAAAAAGAAATTCCTTTTAATGAGATTGAAAATTCTGAAACTATCGGAATATCTTCTGGGGCATCTGCACCAGAAAAGCTTGTTCAAACTTTGTTGGGCAGTTTAAGAAAAGATAGAAATGTTTCTATTGAAGAAGTAATAGTTGCGGAAGAAAAGGTTGTATTTAAATTGCCGAAAGAACTCAATTAATGGCTGTCTATACAAAGTTAAATCAAGAAAAGATTGAGGAAATTTTATCAAAATATAGTTTAGGTAAGTTAGACTCATTTAAAGGAATTGAAGAAGGTATTGAAAATACAAACTATTTTTTATCGGTAAATAAAAAAAAATTTATATTAACTATTTACGAAAAAAGAGTTAAATCTGCTGATCTTCCTTTTTTTTCTAATCTAATGTCATCTTTAAATAAAGCTAGCTTTAAATGCCCTGCTCCTATTTCTAATAATAATAATGAAACTATTACAAGTTTTGAGGGGAAAAAATTAATGATCGTGTCATTTCTTGAGGGAAAGGCAAAACAAAATTTATCTCCGGCCAATTGTAAATCGATTGGGTCTGAAATAGCTAAAATGCATGAGCTAACAAAGAATTTAAAATTAAAACGACAAAATGACCTATCCGTAAATTCATGGAGAAAATTATTTAATTCAGTCAAAGATAAGTGTGAAAATATACATAAAGACCTACCAAGATTGATAGAGGAAAATCTTAATGATGTCGAAAAAAGATGGCCAAAAAATCTGCCAAGAGGAATAATCCATGCCGATTTATTTCACGACAATATTTTTTTTATTCAAGAAAAATTAAGTGGCGTGATTGACTTTTATTTTTCATGTGAAGATTTTTTTGCGTTTGAAATTGCTATTTGCTTTAACGCTTTATGTTTTGACGGTCTAAAAAGTAATTTAAGTTTTAATGTTACTAAAGCAAAAAATTTTATAGATGGATATTCATCTGTAAGAGAATTGTCTCACGAAGAGTTGAATAATATTAAGGTTTTGTCTCAAGGTGCTGCTTTGAGATTCTTGCTAACTCGAGTATTCGATGCATTAAATAAAGTAGAAGGAGCAATAGTTAAAATAAAAGATCCAATGGAGTATTTAAAAAGATTAGAATTTCACAAGAATGCAAAAAATTATGAGGATTACTTCTTTTAATGAAATTAAAAATTTATACTGATGGTGCTTGCTCTGGAAATCCTGGGAAAGGAGGTTGGGCGGCAATCATATTAGATGATTCTAATCAATCAAGTATTTCTGGAAGTGAAAGTAATACGACCAATAATAGGATGGAATTAATGGCTACAATTATGGCATTAAAAAAAATAAAAAAGAAATCAGAGATTACAATTTTCACTGACTCGAGATATGTGAAAGATGGAATTACCGATTGGATTAAAAAGTGGAAAGTAAATAATTGGAAAAGTTCAAACAAGAAACCAGTTAAAAATAAAGATCTTTGGATTAAATTAGATAATGCTTGCCTAAAACATAAAGTTACTTGGAAATGGGTTAAGGCGCACGCTGGCAATAAATATAATAATCTTGTTGATGAATTGGCAGTTTCAAAAATTAAATAGATTTTAAAAAGCTTTCAGCTGAAGATAATTCACAAGTAGCGGTTTCTTTTTCTTCCTCTACTTTTTTAACCTCGCCATTTTCCACAAGCATAGTGTATCTATTTGATCTAATTCCTAATCCCTTTTCGGATTTATCTACTTCTGCTCCAATAGCTTTTGTAAATTTTAGAAAAGGATCGCCAGCCATAAAAATTTTATTGCCAGCGTTTTGGTTTTCACCCCAAGCCTTCATAACATTTGGATCATTTACAGCGATGCATATAATTTTTGTAATTCCTTTTTGAGAAGCTAAGTCGTAATTTTTTATATACCCAGGAAGATGAAGAGCCGAACAAGTTTTAGTAAAAGCTCCAGGCATACCTAAAATAATAGTCTTACCTTCACAAAGATCTGAAATATCAATTTTTTTTACATCATTATTTTGATCAAGATAAAATAACTCTGAGTTGGGTAGTTTGTCTCCTATTTTTATTCTCATTGAATTTTGCCCAAAATATAATTTTTTACTTCTGAATTTGAATTCCTGATAATATCAAATGTTTCTTTTTTATCTATATTCAATTTTAAATGCTCCGGTAAGTCTAAATTTTTTCCTATAGCTTTTTTTATTGTATCACTGAATTTGTAAGGATGAGCTGTGCCAAGAACAACTATATCTCCTAAATTTTTGAAACTTTTTGCTGCTCCTACTCCAGTAGCAGTATGAGGATCAATTATAAATTGATGCTGTTTATAAATTTCATTAATTATATATACTGTCTCTTTATCTGTAACTTTTACTGCTTCAAAATCCTTTTTAATTTTATCGATTTCTTTTTTGTCTAAATTGAATAAACTTTTTGATGATAGATCATTCATTAATGACCCTACCTTACTATCGTTTTCATCTAATATATAATAAAGCAGCCTTTCAAAATTACTAGCAACTTGTATATCCATACTTGGTGTAATGGTTGCTTTCACTTTATCAGGCTTATATTCGCCTGTATTAATAACTCTTTGTAAAATATCATTTTTATTAGTAGCGACTATAAGTTTATTAATTGGTAAACCCATTTTTTTAGCAACGTATCCAGCATAGATATCTCCAAAATTACCAGTTGGTACTGAAAAGCTTATGTTGTTTTTTTTTAATCTAAAGACAGAATAAAAATAATAAACAATTTGACAAACAATTCTCGCCCAATTGATAGAATTTACGCCTGACATATTTATTTTCGATCTAAAGCTATTTTCATTAAAAAGCTCTTTTACAATTTTTTGACAATCATCAAATGAGCCCTCGATAGCCATATTATAAATATTAGCTCCACCAATTGTTGTCATTATTTTTCTTTGAATATTTGAAATCTTATTATGCGGATGCAGTACAAAAAGATTTATATTTTTTCTATTACTTAATGCAGCTATGGCCGCTGAACCAGTATCTCCTGATGTAGCAACTATGACATTTACAGTTTTATCTTTAGCGACTTCTAAATGGTCGTACATATTACCGATTACCTGCATTGCAATGTCTTTAAAAGCTAAAGTGGGTCCATGATAAAGTTCAAGAAGATTTATATTTCCAATTTTTTTTATATTTACAACTTCTTTATCTTTAAAACTACTATAAGATTTTTGTATCAGTGAGCTAAGTTCTTCCTTTTTAATTTCACCTGAACAGAAATTAAAGATAATTTCTGTAGCAAGTTCGTTATAATTAAGTTGACTTAAATTTTTAAGTTCTTCTTGACTATACTTCTTTATTTCAGCAGGCAAAAATAACCCTCCACCTGGTGCGAGTCCTCTTAAGAAAATATCTTTAAAGCTAAATTCTAAAGATTTATCTCTGGTACTAAAATAATTCATTTTTTTCTTCTAAAATATAAATAATAAAAAATTATCGAGATTGATATTGCATACCAAGTTATAGCATATTTAAGGTGATTATTTGGCACATCTATACTTATCTTTTTAGGAAGTGGTGTCTTGGCCTTATTATCCTCTAAAAAAATTATAAACTCATTAAATTGCTCTCCTGTTGCTTTTTTTAAATCTTCTAAATTTAATGAAAACCAAATATTATTTGAAATATCATTATCTGGTTTAAATATACTTGGTTTATAAATTTCTCTTAAAAGACCAATTATTTCGCTATCAGTTTCTGCTTTGAAGTTTATGCTTGCGCTATCTTTTAGTTCTTTCTTTATCCATCCTCTATTAATTAAAACATTTTGATTTTTGTCAGTCCTGAAAGGAGTGACTACATCATATCCAGGTTTTCCGCTATCATTCAAGCTATAAAGATAAATTTGCTTATTAAAATTAAATCTTCCTTTAGCGCTTACTCTCTGATAATTTTTCTTAATTGAATTAGAGTACTCTATTGGTTTAGAGTCTAATCCAAAAGTAATTTCACTTATTAGTTCTAACTTCCATTGCAATCTGTAAAGTTGCCAGGTTCCTAATGCACAAAATACTGTTACAAAAAAAATTACGAATATTTGAAATAAAAATGCTCTTTTCAATTTGAGACTAGCTTCCCCAAATATAGATCGCAGCAAATAAGAATAACCAAACAACGTCAACAAAATGCCAGTACCAGGCTGCTGCTTCAAATCCAAAATGGTGTTGAGGCGTCGAGTGGCCTCTCATTGATCGAAACAAACAAACTGCAAGAAAAACTGTTCCGACAATTACATGAAAGCCATGAAAACCAGTCGACATATAAAATGTGGAACCATAAATTCCACCATCTAAAGTAAATGTTGCATGATGATATTCATAAGCTTGAAAACAAGAAAATATAAATCCTAAAAATACTGTTGCAATCAAACCATTTACTAATCCTTTTCTGTCATTTTCTAACATTGCATGATGCGCCCAAGTGACAGTAGTTCCCGATAACAATAAAATTAGAGTATTAATTAATGGTATATCCCAAGGATCAAAAGTTTTAATATCTGCTGGAGGCCATATGCCTCCTATAGAATCTGGTGGAAATAAACTTGCGTTAAAGAAAGCCCAGAACCATGCAACAAAAAACATTACTTCAGATGCAATAAATAGTGTCATACCGTACCTATGTCCAATTTGAACTACAGGCGTATGATGACCTTGATGTTCTGCTTCTTCTATAACATCTCTCCACCACATAAATGCACCGTAAACAACTAAAGCAAAACCAATCAATAATAACCAAAGGGCTTTAGAGTGAAAGTAATAAACTGCTCCGAAAGCTAAGACTAAAGTTGCGAATGAAACATAGATCGGCCAAGGACTTGGGTCAACTAAATGGTAATCGTGTTTTGGTTTCTCTACTGACATTATGTGTTACTCTTTTCGTAATAGTCTGATGAAAAAAAAGTAAAAGACAAAGTTACATCAGACATATTTTTAGTTTTATTATCATCAACAACTTTAGGATCCAAGAAAAATGTTAATACAAACTCTTTTTTTTCACCTGGTTGTAAAGTTTGTTTTTCAAAACAAAAACAACCTATCTTATTCAAATAAATACCAAATGGTGATGGAGACACATTAAATGTTGCTGACCCTGAAGAAATTTGGTTACTAGGATTTTCAACATTAAATTTAACTGTATGAACTTCACCTGGTTTTAAGTTTAAAGTATTTATCTCAGGATAAAATTTCCAATCTAAGGTACTATTAATGTTTGTATCAAATCTCATTTTATAGTCCTGGTTTACTATAATTTTTGGAATTTCTTTACCAGTAGCGTTTTGAGTAGTTCCACCAAATCCTGTTACTCTACAGAATAAGTCATATAATGGAACAGCTGCAAAAGACAAACCTAACATAAGTAAAAATATTGATATTAAAGCAATAGGTGTTAAGTTTTTTTTGCTAATAGTCATTATATTTCTCTATTATAAATCCCGATATTATAAAAAGTTAGCACGAATAAAAAAATCATAAATAAGATTAATATCAGAGCAGTAATCAAATTTTTTTTCTTTTTGTCCATCATATTATTTTAGAATATTATCAATTAATAAAATTAAAAAAATAAAAAATAAATAAAAAATTGAGTAAATAAATATTTTCCTCGCAATTTTGTTTGAAACCTTAGCTATTTGAGAGCTATATAATTTAAAACATAAGTAAATATAATACGATGTCATTATTGAAGATATTATTAAATAAAATGTGCTAGCAAAGTTAAAAAAATATGGAGATATAATTACTAGTGACATAATCAAAGCGTAAATAAGAATATTTATCTTTGTTGTCTTAGCTCCAGAAATTATAGGAAGCATTGGAATTTTTGCTTTTTTATAATCACCTGATTTATATAAACTTAATGCCCAAAAATGTGATGGCGTCCATAAAAAAATAATTAAAAATAATATTATAGGCTCTAGAGAAATATTTCCTGTAGCTATTGTCCATCCAATGACAGGTGGTAATGCTCCAGCTGCACCACCTATAACAATATTTTGTGGAGTTTTCCTTTTTAACCAAATTGTATAAACAAAAAAGTAAAAAGCAATTGTTGATGCTAATAAAATTGCAGAAATCAGGTTAGCTGAAAAATAAATTATACTCACCGACAAAGCTGATAAAATTATACCAAAATATAAAGCTTGATCTTTTTTAACTTTTCCAGTTGGGATCGGTCTTAAACAAGTTCTGCTCATTAAGGCATCTAGATCTGACTCATACCACATATTAAGCGTTCCAGCAGCCCCAGAGCCTATAGCTACAGCTAAGAGAGAAACGCAAGCAGTTGTAAAGTCCACAGTGATTGGAGCTATTAATAAACCAACCATACATGTAAATAGGACAAGAGACATTACTCTGGGTTTCATTAAGTTAAAAAATGAATTTAGGTCTGGTGCTAAACCATATTTAGAGTTTCTTACTTTTGTACTTATCTGGCTCAATTTACTTTACTTTAGGAAGCTCTTCAAAAGTATGGAATGGTGGCGGTGATGACACTGTCCATTCTAAAGTCGTTGCTCCTTCTCCCCATGGATTTGCTTCTGCTTTTTTCTTTTTCATAAAGGCGTACAATAGATTTAATAAAAACACCGCTAAACCGATGATAGATATATATGAACCAATTGAAGAAATATAGTTCCAACCAGCAAATGCGTCTGGATAATCAGCGTATCTTCTTGGCATCCCCGCTAACCCTAAGAAATGTTGTGGAAAGAATATTAAGTTGACACCTATAAACGTCAACCAAAAATGTAGTTTTCCCAAAAATTCTGAGTATTCATAACCTGTCATTTTACTGAACCAATAATAAAAGCCTGCAAAAATCGCATACACAGCGCCCATTGATAATACATAATGGAAATGGGCAACAACATAATAAGTATCATGAAGAGCGGTATCAACACCTGCGTTTGCAAGCACTACACCAGTTACACCTCCTAAAGTGAATAAAAAAATAAAACCAATAGCCCAAAGCATAGGTGTCTGAAAGCTTATAGAGCCACCCCACATTGTTGCTATCCAAGAAAAAATCTTAATTCCTGTTGGAACTGCGATAATCATTGTTGCTGCTAAAAAATAGGCCTTGGTATCGGTGTCTAATCCAACGGTGTACATGTGATGAGCCCAAACAACGAAGCCAACTACTCCAATAGCCACCATTGCATAAGCCATTCCTAGATAACCAAACACAGGCTTTCTTGAAAAAGTTGAAACGATATGGCTTATCATTCCAAAACCTGGCAGGATTAAAATATATACCTCTGGGTGACCAAAAAACCAAAATAGATGTTGAAATAGAACTGGATCTCCACCTGTTTGTGCTTCAAAGAAAGCAGTTCCAAAATTTCTATCTGTTAAAAGCATTGTTATAGCTCCAGCTAAAACTGGTAATGATAATAAAAGTAAAAATGCTGTAACTAGAATTGACCAAGAGAACAAAGGCATTTTATGTAAAGTCATACCAGGAGCCCTCATGTTTAAAATTGTTGTGATAAAATTAATTGCTCCTAAAATTGATGAAGCTCCTGCAACGTGTAAACTTAAAATTGCTAGGTCCATTGCAGGTCCTGGCTGACCGGTTTTTGATGATAAAGGTGGATAAATCGTCCAACCTCCTCCAACTCCTTTTGCTCCTGGAGGTCCGTCTACAAAAATTGATACTAGCAACAAAATAAGTGCAACAGGTAACAACCAAAAAGAAATATTATTCATTCTCGGGAAAGCCATATCTGGTGCACCGATCATAATTGGAACAAACCAATTACCAAAACCACCAATCATAGCTGGCATAACCATAAAGAAAATCATGATTAGACCGTGACCAGTTACCAATACGTTATATAAATGATAATCACCTCCAAGAATTCCATCGCCTGGGTGCATTAATTCCATTCTCATTAAAACTGAAAAAGCAGATCCAATTAAACCAGCAACAATTGCAAAGATTAGATACATCGTTCCAATATCTTTATGATTAGTTGAATAAGCCCATCTTTTCCAACCTGTCGGATTGTGATGATGCGTGTGATCTGCTGTTGTTGCTGACATTATTTTATCTCCTTAATTTTTTAACAATTTTAATTTTATTTTCAATTTCTTCTTTGGCAAATTTAATTTTAGCCTCTTCTAACCATTTATTATACTCATCTTCAGACACAACATTAACTGTAATTGGCATGAAAGCATGTTTAATGCCACATAGTTCAGAACACTGGCCGTAGAAAGTTCCAGTTCGGTCAGCTTTAAACCATGTCTCATTTATTCTTCCAGGAATTGCATCTCTTTTAACTCCAAAAGATGGAAGTGCCCATGCATGTAAAACATCATTTGCAGTTATCATAACTTTAACAACTTTATTTACTGGAACATAAACTGCATTGTCAACAGCCAACAGTCTCGGTTGATTTTCTTTTAAATCTTTTTCATCAATCATGTACGAATCAAAAATAATATTTTCATCTGGGTATTCATAGCCCCAATACCACTGATATCCGATGGCTTTTATTGTTACATCTGCTTTTGGTATTTCGTCTTGTGAGTATAAAACTTTAAATGAAGGAACTGCCATGACAATTAAAATTAAACAAGGGACTAATGTCCAAATGACTTCGATTAATGTATTGTGACTTGTCGTAGAAGGTACTTGATTCTTTGAAGCTCTGTATCTTACACATACATATAAAAGTAAAAATAAAACAAAAGCTGTAATAGCTGTTATTATTGGTACGAGCATATAATCATGAAACCAAACAATATCGTCCATACTTTTTGAAGCTGACTTTTGAAAACCTAATTGCCAGTCCTTAGGCTCATTAGCTAAAACTACTGAAGGCCATAATAGTAAAAGAGTGCTAGCAATTTTTTTAATCATGAGTTTTTATACAGTTTTTAGATGATTTAACAATTTCAATTAATGCGACAATTAATTAAAGTTATTGATAAAATTTACTAATGAAATCGCGCTTATTACAGCGGTGTCGGACCTTAGAATGTTTCTAGATAACGTAAAAGGTTTTACTGCTCTATTTTGAAGGATAGACTCACGCTCTACTGGGGAAAAATCGCCCTCTGGACCAATTAATATACAGAAGGATTTAAAGTTTTTTAAATCCTCAATTTTTAAATTATCTTTTGAGTTAACATCTGCAAATAAAAGTTTTGAAGTTTCATTAAAGGTGTTCAAAAAATCTTTCAATTTAATTACATTAGTAATTTCCGGGGGAACAAGTTGATTAGATTGTTCAGTTGCCTCGATCACAATTTTTTTTGCTCTATCAATATTTAATTCTTTTACTTCTGTTCTCTCTGAAACTATTGGAATTATTTTACTAACACCAAGCTCTGTAGCTTTTTGTAGAATAGTATCCATCGGATTTTTTTTAACTAAACAAATTGCTATTTCAGTTTTAGATAAATTTTTAGCTTCTTTAATTTTTTCTAAAAACCTAACTTCAACTCTATCTTTATTTAAAAAGATTATTTCACTTTTCCATTCTCCATTTTTATTGAAAAAATTTAGGTTAGATCCTCTTTTGAGTCGCATAACATTTGCAATATAATGAGTATGCTCTTTACTTAACAAACTTGTATTATTTTCCAGTATACTGTCTGGATGATATAATCTAATATTCATATATAACTATAATATAAACAATTTTTAGAGATATAAAGGAGCTTTAATGAAAAAAGGTAAAAGAGCAGGAGATTCCCCAATTGGCATTAATGTGTTAGAGGGAAAGTCTTATTTTTGGTGTACTTGTGGAATTAGTTCTAAACAACCTTTTTGCGATGGCTCCCATAAAGGAACTGAATTTATACCTTTAAAATATTTAGCTGAGCAATCTAAAAAAGTTTTTTTCTGCTCATGTAAACAAACAAGTGATCAACCATTATGTGATGGTTCTCATAATATTAAATAAATGATGAAAACAAAGTCAGTAGTGTTTGATGCTTACGGTACATTATTTGATGTAAATTCAGCAGCTGAAAAATGTAAAGATAAAATTGGATCTAAGTGGGAAGCTTTTGCAAAATTTTGGAGAACTACTCAACTTGAATATACTTGGCTTAGAAGTTTAATGGACAGACATAAAAATTTTTGGGAAGTTACTGAGGACAGTTTGGATAAATCTATGAGAGTGTTCAATATTAATAAAAGCATGAAAAATGAGTTATTAAACCTTTACAAAATTTTATCTCCATACCCCGAGGTTAGAGAGGTATTAAAGGATTTAAAAAAGAAAAACTTTAAACTTGCTATACTTTCTAACGGTACACCTGATCTTCTGGATGAATTAGTTGAAAGTAATAAATTAAACAATTTATTTGATGATCTTTTTTCTATTGAAGAGGTAAAAATTTATAAACCAGACTCAAGAGTTTATGAAATACCTTTAAAAAAATATAATGTAAAAGCTAGTGAAATTACTTTTTTAAGTGCAAATACATGGGACGTTTCTGGAGGTGGAAACTTTGGATATAATTCCATCTGGGTTAATAGAAATAACTCTGTATTCGATATCCTTGATTTTCAACCAAAAAATGAAATCAGCAATTTAACGCAGCTACTTGATATAGTTTAAACTTTCATTATAAATATTATCATGTCTCAAATTGAAGTAAAAAAAATAATCAAAGCACTAAACGCCTCTGATGGGGCTGGAGTTAAGTTAAAAAGAAGTATAGGAACTCCAGAGGCAGATTACATTGATCCATTTTTAATGCTTGATGAATTTGGCTCTGAAAATAAAGATGATTATGTAGCTGGTTTTCCTCCTCATCCCCACAGAGGAATAGAAACAGTAACTTATATGTTAAACGGAGAATTTGAGCATCAAGATAGCACTGGAGCTAAAGGTATAATGACATCTGGAGATGTACAATGGATGAAAACTGGAAGAGGAATTATTCACTCTGAAATGCCTGCAATGAAAGAAGGTAAGTTATTAGGCTTTCAACTTTGGATAAACATGCCGGCTAAAATGAAAAAAAATAAGCCAGAATATCTTTATATAAAAGGAAATGAGCTTGGGGAACACAAAGATAGTGATAAAATTGTTAAAGTAATTGCAGGCAAATATGAAAAAGCCGAAGGACCAGAAAAAAATCATAATGTTGATCCAATTTACTTTCATGTAATTTTAAATAAAGAAAAAGAATTTAATTGTGATGTACCTTCGGGACACAACTCTTTTCTATATTTATTAAAAGGAGAGTTAAAAATAGGAGAAAAGAACCATAACAAAACTGTTGACTCAAACTTAATATTATTAAAACAGGGGAATAAACTTAAAGTTAAAGCAAATAAAAAGTCTGAGTTTTTATTCATAGCCGGTAAACCAATTGGTGAACCTATAGCTAGAGGTGGGCCATTTGTAATGAATACAAAAGCTGAAATACTTGAAGCCATTCAAGACTATAACAACGGAACATTTGCCAAATATTAAAAGTTCAAGTACGTTCCAAATACCAAATAAATGTCTAAATCTATAGTAATGAAAAAAAACGGAGGTCCCGAGGTATTAGAGCTTCATGATGTAAACGTTGCCTCTCCAGGACCAGATGAGATTAAAGTTACAAATCATGCTATTGGACTGAATTATATAGATACTTATCATAGATCTGGTTTGTACCCTATCAAATTACCAAGTGGGATAGGTTTAGAAGCCGCTGGCAAAATTGATGAAATCGGTTCAAACGTTTCCGAATTTAATAAGGGTGACAATATCGCTTATGCTTCAGTTCCTTTAGGAGCTTATGCACAACAAAGAATTATTCCAGCAAATATAGCTGTTAAAGTTCCTGATGGGATTTCACATGAGTTGGCTGCAACCTTAATGACAAAAGGTTTAACTACAAATTATTTACTTACTAAAACTTATAAGCTTAAAGCCGGTGAAACAGTTCTTTTTCATGCAGCAGCTGGAGGAGTAGGTCAAATTTTCGCTCAATGGGCAAATAGTATTGGAGCAAAAGTTATTGGAACAGTTGGCTCTGATGATAAAATCAAAATAGCTGAGGAAAACGGTTACTCTCACGTTATTAACTATACAAAAAACAATTTTGCCCAAGAAGTCCTGAAAATTACAAAAAATAAAGGAGTGCCTGCAGTTTTTGATGGAGTTGGAAAAAAAACATTTCATAGATCACTAGAATGTCTTTCAACAAGAGGCATGATGATAAGTTTTGGAAATGCATCTGGACCTTTAGATCTAGTAAATATTCCAAAAGAAATCCAACCTAAAGGACTATACTTGACAAGGCCTTCTATTGGACAATATTTTAGTAATAGAAAAGAACTTCAAGCAGGAGCTGATCAAATTTTTGAGAAGGTTAAATTTGGAAAAATAAAAATTAGAATTTCAAAAAAATATAAACTTGCAGATGCTAAAAATGCACACTCAGATCTAGAAGCAAGAAAATTAATGGGTCCAGCAATTTTAATTCCTTAATGTCAAAAAAAATAATTTCTCCTTGTATTAGTATTTGTAAAACTGATCCAGTAACTGGCTACTGCTATGGATGCGCAAGAACTGCTGAAGAAAAAAAACAGTGGAAAGATGTAGATACAAGTGAAGAATGGAAATTGGAAAATCTTAATAAAATCAAATCACGGATGCAAGGATGGCAATTAAGCACTTTTGAGGATTCATACAATCATAAAATTAATCAAGGAATTTCACTTTATAAAAAAAAACTTTTAGAGGGCTGATCTATAAATCCTTTTTCATAGAGTCCATATCACTAAGATGATATTTCAACGCTTCATTAGACATTCTCACTTCTTGTAAAAATAAAAAAATTGAAATAATCATACAAATACAACACAGCGCAAAACTTAATCTAGCATAAAACGTCAAATTCAAATATAATAGCAAAACTGTAACCATGTTGAAGAGAAATCCAAAAGAGGAGAATCCCATTACATATTTTAGATAATTTGTTCTTTTATTTAATACATGCAGTTGATTTTCTAATTCAGGTGGAACTTTTTTTTCGAAAGTGAATTTATCGTGTAATTGTCTAATTAATGCACTAAGAGTATGAAATCGATTGCTATACATTGTCATCATAAGAGGTATAGCAGGAAACATAAGTGCAGCTACTGTGTAATCAATATCCATTCCGAATCAAATTGATTATGTAGATAGTGTTTGGTATTTACAAGTAATATTTCATGTCACATCTAAAAATATTTATTGATTTAACAAGATTAAATAAACCGATCGGCTTCATGCTTTTGTTTTGGCCTTGTTCTTGGGGTTTAGCGTATGCTTATCAAGTTAATAATAACACTGGCCTTTTAATTTATTATTTATTTTTATTTTTTTTGGGATCCGTTTTAATGAGAAGTGCAGGGTGTATCGTCAATGATATTGTTGACAAAGATTATGATAGAAAAGTTTCAAGAACAAAAAAAAGACCAATTGCGTCCGGAAAAATTACAATTACAAGATCTGTTTTTTATGTAATTTTTTTATGCGCTTTAGCTTTTTTAATTTTATTACAATTTAATTTTTTGACAATTTTGTTAGGAATGAGCTCAATGTTCCTAGCTTTCACATATCCTTTTATGAAAAGATTTACATATTGGCCTCAATTATTCCTTGGTATTACTTTTAACTGGGGAATTATAATGTCATGGTCTGCAATGAATAATTCGATCAGCCCCGAAATAGTCATACTATACATGTCGGCCATATTTTGGACATTGGGCTATGACACGATATATGGAACTCAAGATATGTCTGAAGATGAAATAATTGGACTTAAGTCCACTTCAATAAAGTTTAAAAAGAATTTAAAATTATTTGTTTTTTTTTCCTACTCAATAGTTTCGGTTATGATTTTATATTTGTTTAGATTCTATTTAGGTTTAAATCTTTTTTCATTTTTAATATTGATTTTTTTGTTTACTTTAATTTTTCAATTGTTCAATTTTCATAAAAATAAGCCAGAGACCTGTCTTAAAATGTTTAAACTAAATAATTTATCGGGGTTAATTATGTTTACTTCTATAATATTAATTGGATTTTAGAATGAAGTTTGATGAACTCAAAGAACTATTAAAAAAACTTTTTAAAGAGTATGTTAAGAAACATTTAAAAAGGATTTTTGTAGCACTTATTTTATCTCTAGTTGTTGCTGGAAGCACCGCGGGAATAGCCTGGCTACTTGATCCTGCTGTTAAAAAAATTTTTATTGAACAAAATAAGGTATTTGCCTGGACTATACCTTTATTAATTGTGATAGCATTTTCTAGTAAAGGTTTATCGCTTTATTTTGCAAGAGTGAATATTATAAGGGTTGGTAATGAAGTTGCAGGTGAATTACAAAAGAAAATTGCTACTAATATTTTAGTTTCAGACATTCAAACTTTAGACAATAGACACTCCGGTAAATATATATCAAATGTTATGTTTGATACTCATCATGTTCAAAATCTAGTCAGCTCAGGTGTATTAAATTTAATGAAAGATACTTTTTCAGTAATCGCTTTAGTGTCTTTAATGTTTTATCAAAATTGGAAGCTAGCAATGTTTGCAATTTTAATGATGCCTTTAGCAGGTGGTTTAGCAAAATCTTTGGGTAAAAGAATAGGTAAGGCTACAACCAAGGCAGGTGAGTCATCTGGAAACCTAGCCTCATTTTTAACAGAAATTTTTAAAGGTTCGAGAATGATAAGAATTTATCAAAAAGAGAAATATGAAAACTCTAAAGCTCATCGAGTAATTAATGACTTGGTAGAAAAAAACATAAAAATAGGAACTGTTTTGATCAGAGCAACACCAATTATGGAAATCTTAACCGGATTAATGATCTCAGGTTTTATAGTCTTCTCTGGTACTTTAATTGCTAATGGAGAATTAGGTGTAAACAATTTTTTTTCTTTTTTAGCAGCAATGATGCTTGCATATCAACCAATTAGATCTCTAGCGACAATTAATATGGCTGCTTTTCAAGGAGCAGCTGCATTTAAAAGAATTAATAATATTATTGGTAAAGATATTAAAATTAAAAATGACGATAACAGTCCAAGTTTGATATTAAAGAATTCAAATATAGAATTTAAAAATGTTGAATTCAAATATGACACAACCGACGAAAAAGCAATAAAAGGAATTAATTTAAATATTCAAGGAAATACTATGGCGGCTTTTGTTGGTCATAGTGGTGCTGGTAAAAGTACTATAATAAATTTATTGCCCAGATTTTATGATCCACAGGAGGGTTCAATTAAAATTGATGGTCAAAATATTAAAGAAATATCTCTTGAATCATTGAGAAATAACTTGTCCTTAGTTAGTCAAGATGTAATTCTTTTTGATGATACAATAAAGAATAATATCTTGTATGCTAAAAGTGATGCCTCTTTTGATGAAGTTAAGAAAGCTTGTAAATTTGCTGCGGCGGATGAATTCATAGAAAAGTTACCTAATGGATATAATACGTTAATAGGTGAAAATGGGATTAGATTATCAGGTGGTCAAAAACAAAGAATATCAATAGCCAGAGCTATATTAAAAGAGTCTCCAATTATATTATTAGATGAAGCTACATCCTCTCTTGATGCAGAATCTGAAGAGGTGGTACAAAATGCAATTTTAAATCTTGCAAAAAACAAAACTACATTGGTAATAGCTCATAGACTATCTACAATACATAACGCTAAAATTATTTTTGTAATGAAAAATGGAAAAGTAATTAATTCAGGTGATCACGAGTTTTTAATAAATAATTGTGAGGAGTATAAATCTCTTTATAAAAAACAACTAAGATAAAATGATTCTCGCTTATAGAGTCTTAACTAACATTTTATATCCTTTTTTAATTTTAATAATTTTCATACGAAAATTTTTAGGCAAAGAAGATAACTTAAGATATAAAGAGAAAATTTTTTCATCTTTTTTTAAAGTTGATAGAAATAACGAAACGAAGTTGATATGGTTTCACGCAGCAAGTTTGGGTGAATTAAAAAGTATTTTTCCAATTATAGAGGAGCTTAATAAAAGAAAAAATATTGAATTTTTAATAACATCAGTCAGTTTAAGCTCAAGTTTACTTGCTAAAGAGGAATTTAAAAAAATACCAAATGTTAAACATCGTTTTTTCCCAATTGACGTCACGTTTTTAATGGAAAAATTTTTATCTTCATGGAAACCTGATGCAATATTCTTAGTTGACTCTGAAATTTGGCCAAATTTAATTTTATTAGCTAAAAAGAATAAAATTCCACTAGCTTTAATCAATGCAAGGATAACTAATAAAACTTTTAAAAGATGGAATTTAATACCAGATTTCGCCAGAAAAATTTTCGATTCATTTGATATATGTTTGTCATCTAGTATGGAGACAAAAAAATATCTTGATATTTTGAGAACTAAAAATGTTTCGTATTCAGGAAATTTAAAACTGATAAGTTATATAAATAAAAACGATATAAAAAATATTAATGAAGAATTTCTTAGTAAAAATAGATTTTGGATTGCAGCAAGCACACATGAAGGAGAAGATGAATTTTGCATTAAGACTCATTTAAGGCTTAAAGAAAAATTTAAAAATATTTATACTGTTATAGCACCAAGACATATTGAAAGATCAAAAAAAATATTATCTCTTTGTCAAAAAAGTAATTTGAACTGCCAATTAATCGGTAAAAATGATAAAATATTTTCAGAAAAAGAAATTATAATAATTAATTCTTATGGATTGTTATCATCATATTTTAAATTTGCTAAAAGTGTTTTCATAGGAAAATCGACACTACCTAAGTTTGAAAAAGTGGGTGGACAAAGCCCTATTGAGGCAGCATTTCTTGGTTGTAAAGTTTATCATGGTCCTTTTGTTTATAATTTTAGAGAAATATATGAGATATTTGAAGATAATAATATTTCAAAAGAGGTAGAGAATTTTGAAGAATTATCAAATTTATTGATTAAAGATTTAGAAAATATTTCAAAAGATCTTTTTTGTTTTTCAGAATTATTAAACAACCTCTATAGGAAA
Organism: uncultured Pelagibacteraceae bacterium; assembly: GCA_902617025.1. Classification (GTDB taxonomy): domain Bacteria; phylum Pseudomonadota; class Alphaproteobacteria; order Pelagibacterales; family Pelagibacteraceae; genus Pelagilacustribacter. The sequence goes on from CACMVB010000002.1 coordinate 88,294, forward strand.
ACTTTATTAAATAATATGAGAATTATAAATAATTTTTTATTTAATGAAACTTTTTAAACCAAAATTTTGGCAAAGTAATAATCGTTTTTTTCCAATACTATTGTTGCCTTTAACGTGTATTGTAATTTTATACGTTTTTTTAAAAAAAACTTTTAGAAAAAAAAGAAAATGTTCAATACCTGTAGTTTGTGTTGGAAATATTTATATAGGAGGTACGGGTAAAACTCCTCTTTCAATACATCTAGCTAAAGAAGTTGAAAAAAAAGGAAAAAAACCCGCAATTATAAGAAAGTATTACAAAGCCCATGGTGATGAGCACAATTTAATTACAAATTATTTTGGAAACTTATTTTTAGAAAAAAACAGACTAAAAGCTATCGATAATGCTTATAAAAAGAGTCACGACATCGCAATATTAGATGACGGTCTTCAGGAGTACCAGATAAAAAAAGATCTAAGTATTGTTTGTTTTAACGAAAAACAATTTATTGGTAACGGATTTGTTATACCATCTGGGCCTTTAAGAGAGAGGCTAAATGCACTTCGAGATGCACATGTAGTGATAATTAATGGAGAAAAAAATACAAAAATTGAAAAAAAGATTCTTAAATATAATGAAAATTTGGAAATTTATTATAGTAGATATCATCCTTTGAATCTTGATGATTTAAAAAAGAAGCCTGTAGTCGCTCTGGCTGGTATTGCAAATCCTAATAATTTTTTTGAGTTAATTGAAAAAAATAAAATAAATATTACACAAAAACTTGTATATCCAGATCACTATCAATTTAGTAAAAAAGAAATTTCTGAACTAGTCGAAAATCTTAAGAGGAAAAATTTCCAAATTGTAATGACTGAAAAGGATTTTTTTAAAATAAAAGATTATAATATACCAGATATTAATTTTTTAAAAGTCAGACTAATTATAAATGATCAAGATAAGTTAATAAAAAGGATTATGAAGTTGTATGATAAAACTATGTAATTATTTATTTCAGTCAATAATAATTTATTTCTTTTTTATTTTTGGACGTTTAATGGGGCTCAGATTTAGTAGAAAATTCTTCTCATATTTATTTTTAAAACTTGGTCCTTTCTTTAAATCAAAAAAAATAATAAAAAAAAATTTAAATTTTTTTTCTAATAATTTATCTGATGAAAAAATTAGATTAATTACATCAAGTATGTGGAAAAATTATGGGATGACCTTTATAGAGTACGTCTTTTTAGATAAATTTAGAAAGGGCAATTCTCATATTTCAATAGATAGTGAAAAAAAATTTGAAAATATTTTCGAAAGAAATAAGCAGGTCATATTTGTATCCGGTCATTTTGCTAATTTTGAATTAATGTCAATGGAGATGACTAAAAGAAATATAAAATTAGCAACAATTTATAGACCTTTAAATAATTATTTTCTTAATCCTTTCATGGAATATTTGCGTAGAAAATTTATTTGTGGTCATCAAATAAAAAAAGGTATCAATGGCGTAAGAGATACTATAAATTATATTAACAATGAATTTAGTATAGCTCTCATGATAGACCAAAGAGTTAGTGAGGGAGAAAGTGTGGATTTTTTTAACAAGCAAGCTTTAACAACGACTTTACCAGCTCAATTAGCAATTAAATTTAAAATTCCTGTAGTACCAGTGCATATAGAAAGAAATGTACAAAATAATTTTAAAATTAAATTTTTAGATGAAATAAAGCCTTCTGATTTTAAAAATAAATTAGAACTTACTCAAAAACTAAATCAAGTGCTGGAGGAAATGATTTCTAAAAATCCTTATCAATGGATTTGGACACATAATAGGTGGAAATAAATCTTATTTTTTTAAATCTTTAAACCTTTCATTAGCCTCTTTTGCTGAATAATAAGCTTCTTGCAAGTCAACATTCCAGTAGTTCAAATCTTTAAGCATTACTTTTTTTCCTGAAATAGCGCATAAAACATAATCTCCTTCCTCAATAATATCGAAAGAGTTGTGTTTATAAATAAGTTTAGCTTTTTTTTCATTCATCGATCAATTATACAATAATTCATCATACATGAATATTGGATTAATAGGTAGTGGTGGAAGAGAACATGCATTATGTCAGAAAATATTTGAGTCAAAATTCTCAAAGAAAATTATATGTTTTCCTGGTAACGCTGGTACATCTCAAATTGCAAAAAATATAAAAATTGATATTTTAGATTTTAAAGAAATCTTAAAGCAAATTAAATTTCATAATATTGAATTGGTTATAATAGGTCCTGAGGAGCCATTGGTTAAAGGTTTAGTTGATTTTCTAAGAAAAAATAAGGTTAAAGTTTTTGGTCCTAGTAAATATGCGTCAAAACTTGAGGGTTCAAAAGCTTTTATGAAAAATTTTTGCAAGTTGAATAAAATCCCGACTGCGAATTATCAAGTTTGCCAAGACAAAAAACAAGTCAAAAGTTTTATCAAAAAAAACAATTTACCATTAGTTGTTAAAGCCGATGGATTAGCTGCAGGAAAGGGGGTAACTATTTGTTCTACAGAAAATCAAATTTTAAAAATTTCAGAGGAGATATTCAAGGGAAAATTTAAATCATCGAAAAAAGTTGTACTAGAAGAATTTATTACTGGAGAGGAAGCGAGCTATTTTGTTATTGTTGATAAAAAAAACTTTAAATTTTTTGGAACAGCACAAGACCATAAACGTGTAAGAGAAAAAGATAAAGGAAAAAACACAGGAGGTATGGGGGCATATTCACCAGCTCCCGTAGTGAATAAAAAACTTGAAAAAAAAATTCTTAACAAAATCGTAAAACCAACCTTGAGTTATTTAAAAAAAATTAAAAATCCATATACGGGATTTTTGTACGTAGGATTAATGATAAAAAAGAACGAGCCTTACTTAATAGAATTTAATGTGAGAATGGGAGATCCAGAGTGCCAAGTAATTCTACCAAGGCTAAAAACAGATTTTGTAAAAATAATAAAAAACACAATTAATAACAAACTCAAAAATACCAAAATTGAATGGAATAAAAAAAAATGTATGACTATAGTAATGTGTTCAAAAGGATACCCGGGTAAATATTTAAAAAACAGACTAATCAAAAACCTAGATAAATTAAAATTAAAAAAAATAGATTTTCTTTTTCATGCCGGTACAAAAAGTAACAATAATAAAATTTATTCAAATGGCGGTCGTGTTTTAAATTTTACATCAATAGGAGATAACTTTCTTACAATTAGAAAAAGAATTTTAAAATTAATGAAAAAATTAAGTTGGAAAAGTGGTTTTTACAGAAAAGATATAGGTTGGAAGATTATTAAGAAAAATGAGAATAATTAGTGGAAGCTTAAAAGGAAAAAAAATTAACTTTCTAAAATCATCAGTAACAAGGCCTCTTAAAGACTCTGTTAAAGAAAATATTTTTAATATAATAAAGCACTCAAATCACTTTGATGTAAGGATAAATCACTCGAACATATTGGATCTTTATTCAGGAGTGGGATCTTTTGGATTAGAATGTGTTTCTAGAGGAGCGAAAAAGGTAACTTTTGTTGAAAAAGATAAAAGAGCTTCAGATATATTAAATAAAAATATTTTAGATTTATCAATAGAAAAAACTACCAGAATAATAAGTGAAGATGTTGAAGACTTTTTAAATAAAAATTTTAAAGATAAATATCAGATTATTTTCTTAGACCCGCCATTTAAAGATAATAGTTTTATAGAAAATTTAAAGCTAATTAAAAAGAATAATTTTTTTGAAAAAAAACATATTGTAATCATTCATAGAGAAAAAAATACTAAAGATGATTATGCTGAAAATCTGTTTATTATTCTTGAAAAAATATACGGTCTCTCTAAAGTAATTTTTGGAACTTTCACTTGAGTAATTTATTAGTATATATTTTTACTTCCTCCACCGCTGGTTGATTAAATGGATTAATATTAATTAGTCTTCCGATTATTGACGTCTCCAAAATAAAATATGTGAATAGTTCACCTATAGTTTCCTCATTTGTTTCCTTAACTTTGAATTCCCTAAAAGGAATATTTTTGTTTTTTAAACTTTGAACTAAAGCTTTTTTTTGAGCTATTTTGACTCTCTCAATACTTTTATTATTTAAATATTTAATTTGACCTACTAAATTATTAGAATACAATTTTGTAGTATTTTTTTCATCTCTGCTAAATATGAAAAATATTTTATCTTTTGGACCGTCCAAATATAACTGGAGCAAACTATGATGATCTTTTGGAACGGTAGATACTGTAGGTAAGAGTCCTCTGCCTTTTTTTCCTAAGCTTTCGGCCAGCAGTTGCTGATACCACAATAGAAATTTTTCTAATTGAGGAAAATAATTTAAAAATACTATAGATGTATATTTTTTGTTTAAAAAAATATCTGCTAGCTTAGTGGACCCATTCAAAAGATCATTTTTATTCTTGCCTACAAAAAATTTTTTTAAATTTTTTCTAATTTTTAATGGACTTAAACCCATTAAATATGCAGGTATCATTCCAACTTCTGATAATACAGAGTACCTTCCACCAATATGGCTTTTATGTTCGATAAAAAATAATTTAAATTTTTTTGCTATATTAAACAATGAGTTATTTTTTTTTTCTGATATTAAAATAATGTTTCTTTTATTTTTTTTAATAATTCTAAGTGCAACTAGATTTGTTAAAGTTTCAAGTGTATTGCCAGATTTTGAAATTATAATATAAAGAGTATTTTTTAACTTTTTTTTTTTGAACTCAGCAATTTCTTCTGGATTTAAATTATCAAAAAAAAATAAATTTTTTTGAATTTTTTTTTTCAAAAAATAATAAATTGCTTCTGAGCCAAGTATAGATCCACCCATACCAATTATAACGATGTTTCTAAAATTATTAAATTTTTTTAAATCTTTTAATTTAAAATTAAAATTATATTTTTTATTCAATATATTGTAGATTGATTTAGGATTATTAATTGCTTTAAGAATATTTTCTAGAACTTTATTATACTTTACAAAAAGTTTTTTATTCAATTGATTGTTAAGACAATTATATGTCACAAAATTTACTTTTATTGTATTTTTTTTTATCACTTTCTAATTTGATTTATAATGCTCTCTTCAATTGATGACGAATTACCATTTCTTTTATTTTCTTCAGGTGCTTTTAAAATTTTTTTAATTTTTTCTTTTTCATCATTTTCTTTTTTCAAAACAGAACCAGGCACAGGCATCTTTTTATAATCAGGCGGAAGAATTAATGGTTCTTTTTTTCTTACGAGAAATTCGTCATTTGTAGAAACTTTTTCATTTCTTAAAATCTTACCGGCCTCATTAAAACCTGAACAAGAACTCAAAAAGAAAATCGTTAGTAATAAGTAAATTTTAAACATTTATAAATTTTTTATAAAAAAACCTTTCATAAGAAAACATATTATTCCTAAAGTTACAAAGATATCTGCTACATTAAAAGTAAACCAGTGAAAATCTTTATAATGTAAATCAATAAAATCAGGTACTGCCTTATAAAAAATTCTATCATAAAAATTTCCTAATGCGCCACCAATAATGACGGAAAAAGCCATTTTATCAAATTTATCAGATTTAATTCCAATTATTATTAAAAAAATAATAACTAAGGATATTATTGTTGAAATTGAATTATAAATTAGCGGTGATTTTGAACTCATAAGCCCAAAACCTATTCCGGTATTCCACAAAAGATCAAAATTAACAAAATCATTTATATAAAAAGTGCTGCTGCTAAAATTATTTAATATTTGAATTTTTGAATACCTATCTAAGGTAAAAATAATTACGATAATTACTATAGAATAAATATACTCTTTTGAAACAATTTTATTTTTTATTTCTTTAAGATCGATCAAAATATTGACTTTCTAAATTATTGGACAACTTTCTCTTTGGCATTTTTTTTCTAAAATTTTCCAACATCTTTCACATTTCATTCCTTTAGCCTTTTTCACTTCAATCTTGATTTCATCATTATTTGATAATTCCTTTTCAGCTTTTGAAACAATAAAATAATCCGATAAGTCTAATTTGTTGAGGAGTTCAAATTGATCTTTCTTTAATACTAGTTTAATTTCAGCCTCTAAGCTCGATCCAATTTCTTTGCTAGCTCTCTTCTCCTCTATAGCAATATTAGCATCTTGTTTAATTTTAAATAATTTCAACCATTTTTCGTTAAGCTTATCATTTTCCCAACTTGCTGGAATTGTTACAAATTGATTTTCATGTATACTTTTTTCATTATCATTTTTACTCACTAAACTATAGATTTCCTCAGTGGTAAAAACTAAAATTGGAGCGAACCACTTTAATAAGCATTCTAAAATAATATTTAGAACAATTACACAGTTCATTCTTTTTTTTGAATTTATACTATCGCAATAAAGAACATCTTTTCTAATATCAAAATAAAAAGAAGAAAGGTCAAGCGTACAAAAATTTAGAAGTTCTTTATAAAGTTTATGAAAATTATAATTTTTAAAATTTTCGTCGACAGATTTATGTATTAAGAACAATTTATGCAAAATAAATTGCTCTAATTCATCGAATTCGTTAAGCTTAACTTTTTCAAAGTTTTGTTTTTCAAAATTATCTTTTAAGTTACCCAGCATAAATCTAAAGGTATTTCTAATTTTTCTATAAGATTCGGCATGTTGGATTAAAATATTTTTATCTATTCTTATATCTTCAGCATAATCAGACGCCGAAGCCCAAACTCTAAGTATGTCTGCACCATAATTCTTCAATATATCATCAGGAGAGATTACGTTACCCATCGATTTAGACATTTTCATACCTTTACCGTCCACTACGAAACCATGTGAAAGAATACTTTTAAATGGTGCTTTTCCTCTAGTTCCACATGATTCTAATAAGGAAGAGTGAAACCATCCCCTATGCTGATCAGATCCCTCTAAATACATGTCTGCAGGCCATTTTAAATCTTTTCTTTTCTCTAAAACAAAACTGTGTGTCGAACCGCTATCAAACCAAACTTCAACAATATCATTTAGTTTTTCATAATCTTTTGCATCATAATCATTACCTAGAAAAGTTTTGGCATCGTCTGTGAACCAACAATCTGAGCCTTGCTTTTCGTAAATTGAGGCAACTCTATCTATAATTTTTTGATCTCTTAACGGTTCTTTTGTTTTTTTATTTATGAATATAGGTAATGGTACGCCCCACACTCTTTGTCTTGAAACACACCAGTCTGGTCTTCCCTCAATCATTGACATAAGCCTTTCCTTACCTTTATTTGGGTAAAAAATAGTCTCACTTATAGCTTTGACGGCTTTATCTCTTAATTTGTTTTTTTGCATGGAAATAAACCATTGAGGTGTAGCTCTATAGATTAAAGGAGCCTTTGATCTCCAAGAATGAGGATAGCTATGATTAAGTTTGTCATTTTTAAGTAATTTGTTTTGCTCTTTAAGTTTTTCTATAACAATTGGGTCTGCCTTAAATACATGTGTATTTGTAAAATATGGGACCTCTTTAGTATAAACACCCGCGTTATCAACTGTATAAAGTGATGGGATATTATTTTTTAAACATAAATTAAAGTCATCAGGACCGTGACTGGGAGCGCAATGAACAATTCCTGTTCCTTGCTCTAAGTTAACAAATTGTGCATCCAGCATTGGAACGTCATAATCAAAACCCATTTTTACAAATGGATGGCTACACAAGGTTTCTTTAAATTCTGAACCCTTGAAAGACTTTAATTCTTTAAAGTTTTTTATTTCACATTCTTTAGTAATCGACTCAATTAAATTTTTTGCAACTACAATTTTTTTTTCTTTAAAATGTTCGAGGTTTTCAATTTCCAAAACTGAGTATTCGATATTATTATTAAAAGCTAATGCCTTATTGGCAGGTATAGTCCAAGGTGTAGTAGTCCAAATTATGATGCTTGAATCCTTAAGAAAGTCTTTGTTCGTTTGCTTTACTTTAAATGCAACATAAATTGTATTAGATGTATGATCTAAATATTCTACTTCAGCATCAGCTAAAGCAGTTTTTTCTACAGTTGACCATAGAACTGGCTTAAATCCTTGATATAAACTTCCATCTAAAAGAAATTTACCTAACTCTCTCACAATTTGGGCTTCAGCTTCATAACTCATTGTAGAATAATAATTTTCAAAATCTCCTACTACTCCTAGTCTCTTAAACTCTTTAATGTGAACATCGATCCAGCTTTTTGCAAATTCTCTGCATTCTTGTCTGAAATCTTTAATAGGCACTTCATCTTTGTTCTTTTTCTTTTTTTTATATTGTTCTTCAATTTTCCATTCTATGGGGAGCCCGTGACAGTCCCAACCTGGTACGTAAACAGAATCTTTGCCGTTCATTTGATGAAAACGGGTTATCATATCTTTTAAAATTTTATTTAACGCTGTGCCCATATGTATATGACCGTTCGCATAGGGCGGGCCATCATGAAGTACAAACTTTTCTTTTCCGCTAGATAATTTTCTAAGCTTATCAAAAATTTTATTTTTTTCCCATTTCTTTAGAATTTCAGGTTCTTTAAGTGGCAAACTAGCTTTCATTGAAAAAGCTGTTTTGGGTAGCTGCAAGGTATCTTTTGACATTATTTTTTTGCCTGTTTTATATCTAGTTGTATTTGTTTTTTTAAATATTTCAAATTTCTAAATTTTTTTTCTGGTCTTATAAATTTTTTAAAACTTATATTAATCTCTTTATTATATAAATTTTTGTTAATTCCAAAGACATTTGTTTCTAATAATAAATTTTTCCCATTAAAAGTTGGTCTATAGCCAACGTTAGCAATGCCATTTTTAATAAAATTATTAGTTTTAACTTTCACAGCATAAACTCCAAGTTTAGGGACGACGTAATCATTTAATTTCAAGTTACATGTTGGAAAACCAATTTTATGTCCTCTTCCTTGTCCCTTAATTACTTTCCCAACAACAGTCCAATTACGATCTAATAATTTATTTACCTCAACTATTTTTCCCAATCTTATTTTTTTTCTTATAAATGTTGATGAAATTACTTTATTATTTTTTTTGAAAGGTTTAGTTACTATGTTTTTAAAATCATATTTTTTTTCAAATTTTTTTAAAGTTTTAATATTTCCTTGTCGTTTAAAACCAAATTTAAAGTTTTTACTTACATATAAGAATTTACATTTTGTTTTTTTGAAAATAATTTTTTTAATAAACTCTTCTGCAGATTGAGATGAAAACTTTTTATTAAATTTAATTATTATTAAAAAATCTAGCTTGAATTTTTTAAGCTGCTGCTTTTTCTGTTGTAAAGAGTTTATTCTGTGGTTTTTAATTTTTTTATTAAAAAACATCACAGGCAATGGCTCGAAAGTCATAACTCCAAAAGGTATTTTATTTGTTTCAGCTTTTCGTTTTGCCTCACTTATAACTTTTTGATGGCCTAAATGTAATCCATCAAAATTACCTATTGCTATCACGCCATTACAGTGTTTTTGATCAAGATTTGGATTCTTATAAATTTTCATTTTACCATTTTAATTCTTTTTGAAAAAAATCTGCTTTCACATTATATTTTTCTAAAAGTTTACTTAACTCAGAGAGATTATTGAACTCTTTACGGTGGACACCTTCAGTTATAAAAATAGAGTCTACATTTAAATTATTAGCTCCTTTTATATCTGTTCTTAAATTATCACCTATGGCCAAAACTTTTTCGTTTGACTTAAAACACATATTGTAAATTTCCTTATGTGGTTTCCCAAAATAAATTACTTTACCTCCGAGTTCTTCAAAAACTTTAGCTACTGAGCCTGCACATAGTTCTTCGGTGCTACCTCTGTGAACTATTAAATCTGGGTTGGTACAAATCAATTTTTTTGAAACATGCTTCAATAAAATTTTTTTATAATAGTTCAAGTCATTATCATATTCGTCGAATAATCCTGTGCATAAAATAAAATCACAACTCTGAAGATCAGTTTTATTGTCTTTTACTTTTTCGAATATTGAAGTATCTCTAGCTGGTCCTAGATGATAAAATGTCTTTCCAAATTTTTTTTGGTTTATGGCATACATTGCTGCCTCACCTGAAGTCATTACATTTTCAAGATATCTTTTATCCATTTTCATTTTTAACAGAAAATTGATTACGTTCGAACTGGGCCTAGGTGCATTAGATAAAAATACTATTTTTTTTGCATGTTTTTTCAATTGTTCTACTACTTCTATAGCGTTTGGATTAAGAGCGACTCCATTATGCATTACTCCCCATAAGTCTATAATAAAAGTATCATATTGTTCGAATATATCTGCTAAATGGTTTAGTTCTTTCAATTTACTACTTCTCTCCTTTTAATGCCCATAAATATTGTATATAATGGTTTTTTTTAATGATTTTGCCTCTTGAAATATAGTTAAAACATACCATATCAACACTACATAAAAATTTATAGGAGAAAATACATATGAAATTTAGACCTCTGCACGATCGTGTGCTTATTAAAGTGCTAGACAGTGAAGAAAAAACTGCTGGCGGAATTATCATACCAGACACTGCTAAGGAAAAACCGCAAGAAGGTGAAGTTGTAGCTGTGGGTTCAGGAGCCAAGAATGAAAATGGAAAAGTTTCTGCAATGGATGTTAAAGTTGGAGATATAGTTCTTTTCGGAAAATGGTCTGGAACTGAAGTCAAAATTGATGGTAAAGAGTACAGCATTATGAAAGAGTCAGACATAATGGGAATTTCAAAAAGTAAAAAATAAACTTTATAGGAGAAAAAAATGGCAAAACTAATTAAATTTGATACAGAGGCTAGATCAAAAATGCTCACAGGGGTTAATACCCTCGCTAACGCTGTAAAGGTAACATTAGGTCCTAAGGGACGTAATGTGGTAATGGATAAATCTTATGGCGCCCCGAGGACTACTAAAGATGGTGTTTCTGTTGCAAAAGAAATTGAACTTGAAGATAAATTTGAAAACATGGGTGCTCAAATGGTAAAGGAAGTTGCAAGTAAAACGAATGATAATGCTGGCGATGGAACTACTACAGCGACTATTCTTACTCAAGCAATAGTTAATGAAGGACTTAAATACGTAACAGCCGGAATGAACCCGATGGATATCAAAAGAGGTATCGACAAAGCAGTTGAACAAGTAATTGATAAATTAAAGACATCATCTAAAAAAGTTAAAGCCAATGAAGAAGTTGCTCAAGTTGGAACAATTTCAGCAAATGGTGAAAAATCTATTGGCGATATGATTTCTAAAGCTATGCAAAAAGTCGGTAATGAGGGTGTAATTACAGTTGAAGAAGCAAAAGGGGTTGAAACTGAATTAGATGTAGTTGAGGGTATGCAATTTGACAGAGGATATCTCTCTCCTTATTTCGTGACTAATACTGAAAAGATGACAACTGAGCTTGAAAACCCTTTGGTTCTTTTAGTTGAGAAAAAATTAACAAATTTACAACCAATGGTTCCGTTATTAGAGTCAGTGGTACAAGCCAATAGACCATTAATGATAATTTCTGAAGATGTTGAAGGTGAAGCTTTAGCAACTTTAGTAGTAAACAAGTTAAGAGGTGGTCTAAAAGTAGTCGCTGTAAAAGCACCTGGCTTTGGTGACAGGAGAAAAGCAATGTTAGAAGATATTGCTATTCTGACTGGAGGGCAGGTTATCTCAGAGGATCTTGGTATTAAAATAGAGAACGTTAAAATTGGTGATCTTGGTTCTTGTAAAAAAGTAAAAATTGATAAAGAGAACAGTACAATTGTAGCTGGTGAAGGTAAAAAATCTGATATTGAAGCAAGATGTAATCAAATTAGATCCGAGATTAATGAAACAACATCTGATTATGATAAAGAGAAACTTCAAGAAAGATTAGCTAAACTTGCTGGTGGAGTTGCCGTAATTAAAGTCGGTGGTGCTACTGAAGTTGAAGTGAAAGAAAGAAAAGACAGAGTTGAAGACGCTCTTAACGCAACTAGAGCTGCCGTTGAAGAAGGAGTAGTAATCGGTGGTGGTTGTGCATTACTTTACGCTGCACAAGATTTAGACGGTGTTAAAGTAAAAGGTGATGACCAAAAAGCTGGTGTTGAAATAGTTAAAAAAGCTCTTCAAGCTCCAATCAGACAAATTACTGCTAACGCAGGGGTAGATGGATCTGTAGTTGTAGGAAAACTTTTAGAAGGAAAAAAAGCTTCTCAAGGTTACGACGCTCAGAATGAAGATTATGTTGATATGTTTGCTAAAGGAATTATTGATCCAACTAAAGTTGTAAGATCAGCATTACAAGATGCTGCTTCAATAGCTGGACTCTTAATTACAACAGAAGCAATGATCGCAGACAAACCTGAGGAAAAAGATGCTGGTCCTGCAATGCCTCCGATGGGTGGCGGTATGGGTGGAATGGGCGGTATGGGTGGAATGGGAATGTAATTTCACTTACGCAAAAATTTTAAAAAGGGCTGCAATTTTGCAGCCTTTTTTTTTGCAATAAACAAACATGCTCTAGAGCTAAGTATCAATCCGTCTTTAAGAACTCGTAAATTATTATCAGCTAAAGTTTTCCCTGAAGATGTGATATCAGTGATTATTTCTGAAGAGCCTATAAAAGGATATGTTTCTGTAGCTCCGAGGCTAGGTATCAATTTGTATTGGGTAACTCCTTTAGAAATCAAAAAATCATTAGTTAAATTTGGATACTTAGTTGCTACTCTCAACCTTGTATTTCTTTTTGATCTTATATCAAATGATATTTCCTCAAGATCAGCAATTGTCTGAACATCTATCCAGTCATCTGGCACAGCAATCACCAAGTTTGCATTTCCGTAATCAAGTTTTTTTTGAATATTGATTTTATATTGTAAATTTTTGTCTGACTCTTTTAAAAGATCTAGACCAGATACACCGACATCTAGTGTCCCATCTCCTAATCTTTGAATAATTTCTTTAGCGTGTAGAAATATAATTTTAATGTTGGGTTTATTTTCAATAGTGCCAAAATAATTTCTTTCTTTTTCACTTTGTATAATTTTGAATCCTATATCATTAAATAATGATATAGATTTTTCTTTTAATCGCCCTTTACTTGGCAAACCTATGGTAATCAAATCTTCCATATATTTTTTAAGTTTATTGCTGCACCAACCGCAGGAATACTTTTTTTAGCTCCTAAACTTTTAAGCAAATCATCATAACGACCACCTGAAGCAATTTCTTTTGAGCCCGAAAATACTTCAAAAACAATTCCAGTATAATACTCAACATCTCTTCCAAAATTTGTAACAAAATTTATATCCTGATTGAGTTTTTTCAAATTTTGAATAGATTTGAAATTTTTAAATATATTTATTTTAAGATTATTTTTTTTTGCAAAATTTAATATCTCATCATCTAGTTTTGATATTTTGCAATCAATTTTTAAAAAACCTTTAATAATTTTTACGATTTTTTTTCCATCTGCAAATGATCTTGGATCTTTAATTTTTTTATCAAATCTTTTTAGAATTTCTGATATTGATCTTCCAGCAATTAAATTATTTTGATCAAATTTTTTCATTTCATAAAATCTTTTCTTATCTGAGTCAAAAGTAACAGCATCAATATCTGTATTTTTTTCTAACCTCTTTAAAAGTTCTTCAAAGTAATCTGGTCTCCAAAAATGTCTTATTAATCTTAGCTTCCATCTTTCAGGCATCTCAAGAGCATTGATTAGGTTCTTAAATAAACTTATATCACCTACCTTAATTTTAATTTTTTTCATTTTAATTTTTTTTGCTGAACTTAAAATTGTGCTGATAACTTTAAAATCATCTTTAACAAGATTTTTTGAACCTAGAATTTCAATACCTAATTGATCATTAATAAAGTCTGTCCCTTTTACACCTGATCTTCTATAAGCTTGACCAGAGTAATAAATTTTTGAGCTAGATTTATTTTGTAAATAACTTATGCATGACGCAACTGTTAAGTCTGGTCTTAGGCACATCGTTTTTCCATCTTCTCTATCAAAAGTAAGCATCGAGCTTCTAAATTTTTCTCCAGATCTTTCTATAATATAATCTGAGTCTAAAAGAACATCAGGCTCAGATAAAACAAAACCATTGCTCTTAAAGTTTTTAATTATTGCTTCAGATAATTTTTTTGATTTCATTAAGTAATTCTTTTGTTTCAATTGACTTTTCTTCTCCTGAGCTTAGATTCCTTAAAGTTAACTTACCTGATTTAATTTCATTCTCACCGTATAAAATAACTGCTGGAGATTTTATCTTATTCGCATACTCCATTTGTTTTTTTAGTTTGCTTTCTCCAGGATAAATTTCAGTGCTGACACCAGCTTCTCTTAATATATTTTGAAGGTTTATATAATCTTTCATCGAGTTTTTATCAAAAATACAAATCACAATTGGTTTAGATTGTTTTACTTTAAATTCTTTTTTTTGCATTAACGCATAAACTAAACGATCTAAACCTATTGATATCCCTGTGGCAGGAGCATCATAATTACCAAAAATATTTACCAAATTATCGTATCTTCCACCGCCTCCTATGGAACCAAATTGAATGACTTGACCTTTATTGTTTGTTACATCAAATTTTAAATTTACTTCAAAAATTGCACCCGTGTAATATTCTAGGCCACGTATAACTGATGGATCGAATTCAAAATTTTTAAAATTGTATCCCTTAAAAATTTTTAATATCTCAACTAAATCTTCTGTTTCAGGTGAACTTTTTTTAAGTGTTTGCTCTATAGTCTTAATATCTTCAAGCTTTAAGTTTGCCCCTTTTGTAAAATCACCAGATTTATCTTTTCTACCCTCGCCTAATAATTCTTTTACTCCACTCCAACCAAGTCTATCAATTTTATCTAGAGCTCTAAGGGCGGTAAGCTTTTGTTGATTGTCGCTTATATTTATCTTTTTAAATAGTTCTTCAGTGATTTTTCTTGATGAAATTTTAATTATATAATCTGATTTCGTAAGGCCACATTTTTCTAGAATTTCTGAAATCATTACACACAATTCGGCATCTGCTTGTAAACTTTTTGTTCCTACGAAATCAGCATCGAATTGTAAAAATTCTCTAAATCTACCAGGGCCTGGTTTTTCATTTCTCCAAACAGTGCCTAGTTGATATCTTTTAAATGGCTTTGGAATTTCTAAATAATTTTTTGCAACATATCTAGCAAGTGGAGCTGTAAGATCATATCTTAAAGACAACCAATTATTTTCATCCTTAAATGAAAATACGCCTTCGTCAGGTCTCTCTTTATCAGGCAAAAATTTTCCAATACTTTTCGAATACTCGAAACTTGGAGTCTCGAGATATTGAAAACCGTATTTGATCATTACTTCTTTAATAATAGAAATTATAAAATCACGTACGAGTAATTCTTTTTCTTGCCTGTCTACAAACCCTAATGGAAGTTCTTTAGAAGGTTTGCTCTTTTTTTCTTTTGTCATTTTTTGGTACAGCAGGGTGGATTCGAACCACCGACCCCTAGTTCCACAAACTAGTGCTCTAACCAACTGAGCTACTGCTGCATCCCTGTTATTTTTATCTTAATTTTAGTTAAATTTATATATTTTTGATTATAAGCCAAGCAATAGCTTAGCGTGCATTCTGTGTGAATGTGATCTTAATGTTGAAATGACTTTCTTTTTTATAATCATGATTCTTTATTTAGAAAATAATTGTGACTTTTTCAAGATGAAATTAGCGGGACAATAAAAATAGTAAAAACTAAAGTTAATGTCCCGATAATCAGTGATTTTGGAAATTTAGATTAAGATGTTTTCTGCAGTTTTACTGCTGAAGGACCTTTTTCTGTGCTCTCCACTTCAAACGTTAACTCATCACCCTCGTTTAAATACTTTAAACCAGCTTCTCTTACCGCAGAAGAATGGACGAACACGTCTTTTTCTTTGTCTTCTCTTTCAATGAAACCATATCCTTTAGTGCCATTGAACCACTTTACTTTACCTTTTAGTGTACTCATATTTACTTATTTCCTTATTATTATTTACTTCGACTAACTAAAAGTTAATCTTGCAATCCTTTAATAGATTTAAATGAAGGAAGTCAATAGTATAAAAATATTATTTGCCGCAATTGTTTTTTTGCAACAATGCTAAGATAACAGTGTAATTAGGCCTGCTATTGCAACTAATATTGCCCCGACATACAGATATTTATTTCTATCCAAATGCGATACTATTTTATTTACACTAGACCCTCTGTAGCTTAATCCGCTATCAATTGACTCAGTTGATTTACTAAAACCTTGATCTCTCCCAATTTGAAGAAACTTTGATTTTCTATGATCATAAACTTCATTTTTTGAATAACCTTCGAAACTTTTTAAATTTTTTATTATTGCATGTTTAATATCAGCTGCAATTACTTCTGGATCTCTATGTGCTCCTCCTAAAGGCTCAGGTATTATTTCATCTATAATTTTTAACTTTAAAAGATCTTTTGCAGTTAACTTCATTGCTTCTGCAGCTTGCAAAGATTTACTTGGATCTCTCCAAAGAATTGATGCACATCCCTCTGGCGAGATAACTGAGTAGATCGAATTCTCTAACATGATCACCTTATTAGAAGATGCTAAAGCAATTGCTCCACCGGATCCACCTTCGCCTATAATTACAGATATATTAGGTACAGTTAATGACATACAACATTCTATTGAGTTTGCTATCGCAGATGCTTGCCCTCTTTGCTCAGCTCCTAGTCCTGGATAAGCGCCAGGAGTATCAATAAAACTTACTACTGGTATTTGAAATCTATCAGCTAATTTCATTAATCGAATACATTTTCTATAACCCTCAGGACGCATCATTCCAAAATTTCTTTCTATTCTACTGTTTAAATCTTCTCCTTTTTCCTGACCAATAATTAAAACAGATTTATTATCTATTAGACCAAATCCAGCAATAACAGATTTATCATCACCAAAATATCTATCACCTGAGAGCAGAGTAAATTGAGAGAAAATTTTTCTTATATAAAAATTTGCCTTTGGTCTATCTTCATGTCTAGCGACTTGAGTTCGCTGCCAACTATTCAAATTTGAATATATATCTTGTAATTTTTGATTAATTTCTTGCTGAGTATTTTTAATTTTATTAGTATCTACCTCTGATATTCCCTCTGAGCCAAAAGGGCTTTTTAGATTATCTACTTCTTGTTCAAGGGCTTTAATTTCTTTTTCAAAATCTAAATAATTTTTCATAAAAATGATACAATTATGTATGTATTATTATACTACGAAATAATGTAAAGATCGACACTATGAAAATTGTTGAAAAAAATAGCTTAAAAATTAGTTCTGTTCTCTTTGATTTTATTAATAATGAGGCTATTCCTGGAACTGATATTGAGTCTGACCATTTTTGGAAAGGCTTCTCTAATGTCGTTCATGAATTAGCTCCTTTAAATAAAAGCTTAATTGAAAAAAGAGAAATTATACAAAAAAAAATAGATGATTGGCATAAATTAAATAATCAAAAAGATTTTGATAAAACCGAATATATAAATTTTTTAAAGTCTATTGGGTATTTAATTGAAGAAAAAGAGGACTTTGCTATTGAAACAGTAAATGTTGATAAAGAAATTTCTTCAATAGCTGGGCCACAACTCGTGGTTCCAGTAGACAATGCTAGATACGCTCTTAATGCAGCAAATGCACGTTGGGGAAGCTTGTACAACGCTTTATATGGCACTGATGTAATTAAGGGTAAAATTAATAAAAGTTGGGATAAAGAAAGAGCTAAAAAAGTTATAGAATTTGTAAAAGATTTCATGGATCGAAATATTCCTTTAAAAAAAACAAGTTGGAGAGATGTTCAAAAAATTCAATTAGAGAAGAGTAATTTAATTCTTACAAATGGCTCAAATAATGATTTTCTCAAAAATGATAATCAATTTGTAGCTTTTAATGGGGATGAAAAAAATCCTAGCTCAATTTTATTAAAAAATAATAATCTTCATTTTGAGATTGTTATAAATCCAGACACAATGGTTGGAAAAATAGACAAGGCATCTATTTCAGATGTGATTGTTGAGTCAGCTTTGTCAACAATCATAGATAATGAAGACTCTGTCGCTGCAGTTGATGCAGAAGATAAAGTAAAATGTTATCGAAATTGGTTAGGTTTAATGAAAGGAGACCTTACATCTAGATTTGAAAAAAATGGAAAGGAAATCGTCAGAAAACTGAATTCAGATAGAAATTATACTTCTAAAGAAGGAAAAAAAATTAGCCTTCACGGAAGAGCTTTGTTGTTGAATAGAAACGTAGGTCATTTAATGACTAATCCATCAATTCTATTAAAAGACGGATCTGAGATCCCAGAAGGAATTATGGACGCTTTTATATCCACTTTATGCGCAATTCATGATTTTAAGAATAATAAAAATTCAAGGACTGGTTCTGTTTATATTGTTAAACCTAAAATGCACGGACCTGAAGAAGTCGAATTTACTAATGCTTTATTTGGCAAAGTCGAACAAGTTCTGGGTATAAAAAAATATTCAATTAAGGTTGGAATAATGGATGAAGAAAGAAGAACAACTGTGAATCTAAAAGAGTGTATAAGAAAAGTAAAAAATAGAATAGTTTTTATAAATACAGGTTTTCTAGACAGAACTGGTGATGAGATGCACACATCTTTTGAAGCAGGACCTATGATCTTTAAAGGTGATATGAAGAAATCTACTTGGTTAAATACTTATGAAAACTGGAATGTTGACATTGGTTTAAATTGTGGTTTTTCAGGAAAAGCGCAAATAGGAAAGGGTATGTGGGCAATGCCAGATCAAATGGCAAATATGATGGAACAAAAAATTAGTCATCCAAAATCTGGCGCTAACTGTGCATGGGTGCCATCTCCAACAGCAGCAACTTTACATTCTCTACACTACCATGAGGTCGATGTTTTCAATGAACAAAAAAAGATAAAATTAAGAAACAAAGCCAAGGTAGAAAATATTTTAGAAATACCAAAAGCAGATAGGCCTAATTGGTCAATGGAAGATATAAATCGTGAATTAGAAAATAACGCACAAGGAATTTTGGGTTATGTCGTTAGGTGGGTTGACCAGGGTGTTGGCTGTTCAAAGGTTCCTGATATTAATAATATTGGATTGATGGAAGATAGAGCAACTCTAAGAATATCATCACAACATATTGCAAACTGGATTCATCATGGCATTTGTAGCAAGGACCATGTAATGAAAATAATGAAAAAGATGGCAAAAACAGTCGATGAGCAAAATAAAGATGACCCCTTGTACAAAAAAATGTCAGAAAATTTTGAAAATTCAAAAGCATTTTCAGCTGCATGTGATCTCGTATTTAAGGGAAGAGTTCAGCCCTCAGGTTACACAGAGCCTTTGTTACATCAAAAAAGATTAGAAAAAAAAGCTTCTACCTAATTATCAGTGACTGGTAGTCTATTTTTAAAAGCTGAAAATAAAGTTCCATCATCGAGTTGTTCAATTTCTCCTCCTACCGGCAATCCCTGAGCTAACTTGGTTATTTTTATTTTATCATTCTTAATTGTATCTTCGATATAATGTGCGGTTGTCTGACCTTCAATAGTCGCGCTAGTAGCGATAATTACTTCTTTTAGATTATTCTTTTTTATTCTTTTGACAAGCGAGTCTATTAATAAGTTTTTTTGTTCATAATTTTCATTAGAATTTAGTGTGCCGCCTAATATATGATAATGTCCTTTGTAAATTTTAGCAGAGTCTATGACCCACATATCTGCTAAATTTTCTACTACACATATTTTATCATAGGAGTTATCAGTAGAACAAACACAAACTCTATCAATAATTTTTAAATTTCCGCAGTCAACGCACCGGACTACTTTTTTATAAACTTGAGCCAAAGATTTCGCTAATGGTTTTACCATGCTCTCTTTGTTGTTTATTAACTTTAAAATTATTCTTTTTGCAGACTTCGGTCCTAAACCAGGCAATTTTGAGAACTGCTTAATTAATTCATCAATTTCTGGAATATTGTTATCCATTAAAATGGTAGTTTAAAGTCTAGTGGTAGATTTAATCCACCAGTAACTTTGGAAAGTTCTTCCGCAGATTTTTTCTTTAAATTTTCTTTTGCATTATTATAAGCGGCAATTATAAGATCATTTATTATTTCTTGACTCTCTTTTTTTGCAGCTTCAGATATTTCAATTGATTTAATTTCATAATCCCCAGTCAAAATTACTTTAACAAGATTGCCTCCAGACAAACCTTCAACTTCGATTTTTTTAATTTTAGACTGAACGTCTTTCATCTTTTCTTGCATAGCTTTAGCTTTGGATAGCATATCTGAAAAATTAGTCATAAATTATTCCTCTTTTATTTCTAATAGTTTTGCGTCTGGAAATGCCGCCTGAAACTCTTTTGCCTCTTTACTATTTTTATACTCTTCTATTTCTTTATTTTTGCTTTCCAGGTTTTTTTCATAAACACTCTTTGCTTCTTTATTTTTACTTAAAGATATAATCCATCTTTCACCTGTCCACATAAGCAATTTTTCAGTTAAATTTTTAATAAAATTTTTATTAAGTTTCTCATTAAAACAGATGTCAATTTTGCCTTTATTAAAACTTACTAATTTAACATTTCTTTCTAAATCGTACTTTAGTTCAATTTCTTTTTCTTTCTCTGATTTATCCAATAAGTCTTGAAAACTTGTTACCTCAATTTTTGAATTTTCACCAATGTTGCTTAAATTTTCAATAGGACTTGTTCTAATTTGATTTGTATTTTTAAGTTGGTTTTTAATTGGACTATTTTTACTTTTGTCTATTTTTTTGTCATCAATTTTTTTTCCTAAAAGACTGTCTTTTTCATCTTGGGGAACAAAATTTTCATTAGTTTCATTTTTGATCTCATCCAAATTTTTTAAATGTATCAATTGCATAATATACATTTCTAGAGTTAGATTCTCATTAGATACTATTCTTAAATCATCGATAGTTTTAATTGTGAGCTGCCAAAATAATCCTAAATCTTGCATATCAATGTTTTTTGAGTATTGATCAATCATTTTCATCTCTGACTCAGAAATAGAAACATCTTTTTCAATGGGTCCAAGATTAATTCTTCTGCTAAAAAGATATAGAACTTCTAAGATATCATTTAGAAAATTTTTAGCATCTAAGCCATCATTAATAAGACTTTTGAGAATTTTTAAAGCATCTTTTTCATTTCCAGATAAAACGTCTTTAAATAAGGAGATAATTTTACTTTTATCTGCAAGGCCAAGCATCTCTCTTACATCCTGCTCTTGAATAGTCTTATCGTTTTGAGTTGTTTGGGATATTAGAGATCTATCTAACAACGAAATTGAGTCTCTTACTGAACCCTCAGAAGTTCTAGCAATTAATCTTAAAGCATCATCAGTTATATTACCTTTTTCTTTAGATGCGATTTTTTTCAAGTGTGCACATATTTCATCTACGTTTACTCTTTTTAAATCAAATCTTTGACACCTTGATAAAATTGTTACAGGTATTTTCCTAACTTCAGTTGTTGCCAAAATAAATTTTAAGCTTTGCGGTGGCTCCTCTAAAGTTTTAAGTAAACCATTAAAAGCTTGTTTAGATAGCATGTGCACTTCATCGATAATAAAAATTTTAAATTTAGCACTAGTAGGGCTATACTTTGAACTTTCTATTAGCTCTCTTATGTCATCAATACCGGTCTTAGATGCAGCATCCATTTCTAAAACATCCATATGATTAGAGTCGACAATTTCTTTACAATGACAATTTTCGCTTGCGCTACACTTTTCTCCTATAGAAAAATTTTTTGTACAATTTAAAGCTTTTGCAATTAAACGAGCTGTTGTAGTTTTACCGACACCTCTAATTCCAGTTAACAAATATGCGTTTGGAGTTTTTCCAAGTTTGATTGCATTGGTAATGGTTTGAGCCATGACCTCTTGGCCAATCAAATCTTTAAACTCTTGTGGTCTATATTTAAGTGCTAGAATTTTGTTTGTCATTTTAAAAGAGGCAGGCAACAACCTGAAAAATTTTCACTACGGCTGCTTCTTTTCAGACCTGACCGGGTTTATGAAACATCCACCTGATGCCAACCTCATTATGAGTATATCAAGATCAATTTAAATACTACAAGCGAAGATTTAAATTTTGTGGACTATTTTTGCCTGAATGGAGAAGCCTCGTAAACTCCCAAAATATCTAAAGTTTCTGTATGAAAACCCAGTTCCTCAAGAGCCTTTTTTACTCCAGGTTGTTCCAAGTGACCCTCGAGATCTAGGTAAAAGTTTGCTTGGTCAAAAGTATTTTTGACAGAAAAACTTTCTAACTTAGTTAAATTAACTTGGTTTGTCGCAAATCCTCCAAGACACTTGTAAAGCGCTGAGGGTTCACTTTTTACTCTAAATATACAACTCGTGATAAATTTTTTTTCTTTCTTAAATTCAGGTTGCTCAATATTTTTACCCATAATTAAAAAACGAGTAACATTACCTTTTTCATCCTCAATATTTTTCTCTAGAATTTTTAAATTATATATTTTAGCAGATAATTCAGATGCTATTGCGGCTATCGTCTTATCTTTCCCTTCTGCTAAATCTTTTGCAGACCCAGCAGTATCTGCTGAGATTATTGGTTTAAATTTTTTTTTATTTATTAAATTTTGACATTGTCCTAAAGCCTGTGCATGGCTTCTAACAAATTTTATATCACTTATGTTTGCATCTGGCTTACATAATAAGTTATGTTCAACTGCTTGAAAATGTTCTCCGTGAATTTGTAATTTATATTTTGGAAGCAGGTAGTGAATATCGGCAACTCTTCCCGCCAAAGAGTTTTCAATTGGTATCACTATTTTGTAACTAGCATCGTTGTAAGCTTGTTTAAAAGTTTCTTCAAACGTTGTGCAAGTTTTTATTTCAGAGTCTTTATAAAGATTTTCTGCAGCAATATGTGAGTAAGCTCCAAGTTCTCCCTGTATAGCAATTTTTTTTTTACTCATTTTTTTTCATTATCTTTTTAATTTCCTCTAAATCTTGCTCAGTGTCTACACTTAATGGTGATGAATTTACATAACCAACGTGTATAGACATCCCGTTTTCCATCGCTCTTAATTGTTCTAATTTTCTTTCAATTTCAAGCTTTGATCTTTTAAGACCTACATAACTTGATAAAGCTTTATTAGTAAAGGCATAAATACCAATATGGTGGTAAGCTTGATGTTCATGTTTATTGTTATGTCTTATAAAATCTAGAGCTTCAACGTACATGCCTGTTTTTAACTTTTCTTTTACTAAGACCTTAACGACGTTTTGATCCACTAATTCATCATTTGATCTAAATTTACTTGCTAAAGTTCCTATTTCACAAGTGCCTTTGTTCATATAATCAACTAAATTATTTATAGTCTCAGGTAGTATATTTGGCATGTCACCTTGTAAATTGACAATTATTTTTGGATTTGCATTTAAATTTTTTTTAAAAACTTCAAATACCCTATCGGTTCCCGTTTGATGATTTTCTGCTGTTAAAATTGCATTTCCTCCAATTTTTTTTACAGTATCAATTATTTTTTTGTCAGGAGTTGCTACATAAACTTCCCCAGCGTTAGACTTCATAGCCGCCTCATAAACATGAAGAATCATCTCTTTGTTGTTTATAAGTTTAAGAGGTTTATTGGGTAATCGCATAGCATCCAATCTTGAAGGTATTATTATTGCAGTTTTATTCATAATTATGCGTCCTAGAGACGCAAAAAAATTTGGTAATTTTAAGTTTTTTTTTTAAAACTCGTGTTATATGTCTGATTAATACTTACCAAAATTATGGATAGTTTTGAAATAAATAAAATAATAGCAGCAGTCCTTCTAACAGCCCTAATTGTTATTGGAATTGGAAAATTCACAGACATTTTATTCCACGTAGAAAAACCTGAGCAAACAGCCTATAAAGTTGAAGGATTAGAAGTTGCCTCAACTAGCAGTACGACTGAGACTTCAGAAAAAGTTCCAGAATTAGTAGATATAAAAGCTTTATTGGCTATGGGAGACTTAGCACATGGAGAAAAAGTTTTTAAAAAATGTAGCGCTTGTCACATGATTGCAGCTGGTGGAAAAAACATGATAGGTCCAAATTTATGGAATGTGATTGGAAGAACAGCCGGTTCAGTTAGTGATTATAAATATTCCAAAGCAATGGTTGCTTACGCGAAAGAATGGTCTTTTGAAGAAATGAATAGTTACTTAATTAAACCGCAAGCATATATTAAAGGAACTAAAATGGCTTTTGCCGGACTTAGAAAAGAAAAAGACAGAGCGTCCGTTATTTTATATATGAATTCAAAAGGTGATAATCCAAAACCTTTACCCTAATCGATACACCATTTAATAATACTTTTTTGAGCATGCACTCTATTTAGTGCTTGTCTCCAAACTACTGATTGCTTTCCATCTATTACTTCATTTGTAACCTCTTCTCCTCTTCCTACTGGAAGGCAGTGCATAAAAATAGCATCTGAATTAGCTTTGCTCATTAATTTCTTATTAACTTGATAAGGTTTTAAAGTTTTCTTTTTAGAAACTTTATTTACTTTATCATTCATTGAAACCCATTTGTCAGTCATTACACAATCAGCGCCTGCAGCCGCTTCTAATGGTTTTGACGTAATTGTTAATTTTACTTTCTCCTTTTTCGCAAGCTTCAATATACTCTTATTTGGAGAATATTTTTTTGGACAACCAATATTAAGTTTGAAATTAAATTTCCCTGCAGCTTCAATTAAAGAATTTGACATATTATTATTACCATCTCCAATCCAAGAAACAGTTTTACCCTCAATAGAACCATTACTTTCTTCGTAAGTAAGAATATCAGACATGATTTGACATGGATGGCTCGCATCTGAAAGGCCATTGATAATAGGGATATCTAAATGCTTTCCGAATTCCTCTAAATTTTTGTGAGATGAAGTTCTCAACATAACGATATCGACATATTCCGATAGAACTTTTGCTGTATCTTTTAAAGTTTCCTCTCCCTTGCCGTAATGTATGCCATCTGGATTTAAAATAATTGATGATCCACCTAATTGTTTAACAGCAATATCAAATGACATTCTTGTTCTTGTTGAGGGTTTTTCAAAAATCATAGCCATCGACTTACCTTCAAAGGGCTTATCTTCATCAGGCGCAGATTTATTTAATCCAGATCTATTTTGTTTTCTCTTCTTTGCTTCTTCAATAATCGCTCTAAGCTCTACTGAAGAACAGTCAGAGATATTTATAAAGTTTTTCATCTAAAATTTTTTGCAAACTTTCTCTATTATTTTTAAACCTAAGTTTATTTCGCTCTTTGTTACATTCAAAGGAGGCAAAAGTCTGACAACGTTTTCAGCAGCTCTTACTGTCAATAAATTATTGTCTAAAAGTTTTTGAATAAATTTAGCTTGATTTACATGAAGACAAAGTCCAACGAGCAGTCCTTTACCTCTAACTTCTTTAATAACTTTGGGATACTTATTTTTAATTTTATCGAGTTGATTTATAAAATATTTTCCATTTTTACTTACATTGTTTAAAAAACCTTTTTTAAACATTATATCCATAACCGCATTTCCAGCGCTCATTGCTAGTGGGTTTCCACCAAATGTTGATCCATGAGTTCCCGGCTTCATCCCTGATGCTACTTTTTTATTTACTAAAACCGCACCTATCGGAAAGCCACCGCCAATACCTTTTGCTATTGGGACAATATCAGGTTTTATTTTTGCATATTCAAAAGCAAAAAATTTACCGCTTCTTCCAATTCCACATTGAACTTCATCAAGGATTAATAAAATTTTTTTCTTATTACATAGTTTTCTTAAGCCTTTGAGACAAAAATCTGGAATAACTTTAATGCCCCCTTCTCCCATGATTGTCTCGACCATGATTGCTGCTGTTCTGCTGGTTATAGCTTTTTCTAAACCTTTGTGATCACCGAAGTTGAAATGATCAAAACCATCTACTTTAGGTTTAAAACCTTCAATTGCTTTTTTACTATTGCTTGCGAATATAGCTGCGATAGTTCTTCCATGGAAGCTATTATTAATACAAAGAACTCTATTTTTTCTTGGTTGACCTTTTGAATAAAAATATCTTCTAGCAAATTTTATAGCTGCTTCTGTTGCTTCTGCCCCAGAATTTTGAAAAGTTACATAATCTGCAAATGTTTTTTGGGCTAATCTTTTTGCCAATCTTTCTTGCTCAGGGATAGTGAAAACGTTTGAAACGTGCCATAATTTTTTAGATTGTCTATTGATAGATCTTATTAAATAGTCGTTAGCATGACCAAGGCAATTTACAGCAATTCCTTGAACGAAATCTAAATATTTCTTTCCATTCGTTGCATACAAAAAACTTCCTTTTCCTTTAGAAAAAGAGATATTCTTTCTGTTATAAGTATTTAAAATTTTACTCATGATTTTATTTTATAGCCTTTTTTATACAATAAATAACAAACAAGCCAGCTAACAAAGCTTAAAGCAGTTAAATATACCAAACCAATAGAGATTGAACCGTCTGAAGTGCCAATAAAACTATATCTAAAACCATCAATCATATAAAAAAAAGGATTAACTTTACTTACTGCTTGCAAAAAGTCAGGGAGTCTCTCTATTGAATAAAAAGTACCTGATAAGAAAGATAATGGCACTATTACAAAATTAGTAACTGTCGCCATATGATCAAATTTTTCAGCCCATAATCCAGCAATTATTCCGATGTTTCCTAAAACAAAAGAAGAGAGCAAAGTAAATGCTATAAGTGTTAAATAGTTTTTGATTTCGATATCTATAATTAATTTAAATACAATAATTGAAACTATTCCGATTAATACACTTCTTGTTACAGCCGCAAGAGAAAC
This sequence comes from uncultured Pelagibacteraceae bacterium, assembly GCA_902617025.1. Classification (GTDB taxonomy): domain Bacteria; phylum Pseudomonadota; class Alphaproteobacteria; order Pelagibacterales; family Pelagibacteraceae; genus Pelagilacustribacter. Next base: position 115,233 of record CACMVB010000002.1, read on the forward strand.
AGAAATTGTAACTTCTCCAGCAGATAGAGGAGCGAATAATAAATCAACTATAGTTCCATCAATTTTTTTAATCATAAAAGATGAAGAAGAATGAGAAAAAGATTGTTGAATTACCTGCATTGAAATCAACCCTGGCGCTAAAAAAGTAATAAAAGGTACACCAAGAACATCTCCTCTATCAGAACCAATGGCTAAAGATAAAACAAGTAAAAAGAGTAAAGATGAAATTAGTGGAGAAAAAATAGTTTGTATCCACACAATTAAGAATCTAAGAACTTCTTTTTTATATAAAGTCCATGTTCCGTACCAATTAATTAATCCAAATCTTCTTTTTCCAATTTTATATTTTTTCGAAATTTCAACCATTGATAGTCTTATAACCTGTTATTAAAAAAACTGTGCAAAACTAAATCTACTCACAGCTTTGATGCGTTTTAATGTTTTAAACCCCAATATTATGCCCTAAGTTTTTAATAATTACTAAATATTGTAATTATATACTATGAGTTGGACAGAAGAAAAAGTCGCTAAATTAAAAGAACTCTGGTCAAAAGGGCATACTGCAAGTCAGATCGCTGAAGCATTAGGTGACACTACTAGAAACGCAGTAATTGGAAAAGCTCATAGGTTAAATTTAGAAGCTAGAGCCCCTTCCAAGCAATCTAATTCACCTCGAACCAATGATAATAAGCAGATTAGAAGAGGTCCAGCGCCAACATCAAGAAAAGCTAAATTTCAATCAATTTTATTAGATAAAAACTTCGAGCCAGAAAACCCTAAATCTCTTGAAGAACTTACAGATGAAACGTGCAAGTGGCCTATAGGTCATCCTAATGAGGAGAAATTCTATTTTTGCGGTAGAAAGCCTGAAGGAGATTTTCCTTATTGCAAACTTCATGTTTTGTATGCCTTTCAACCTAAAAATCAAAAAGACGACGATCTTGGTGATGAGATACCAGAATTTATCGAGAAAAAAGTTAAAGCCTCGTCTGGTTAACAAAACTTTAACATTACAATCATATAATTGGCTATGAAGTTTATTAAAAAATACCTTAAATGGTTAAGTACTTTTTTAGTTCTTACAGGTATTTTATTAACAAATTTGAATATGTATCCAGTAAATATAATGTTTCATGGAGCGGGAGTTGTTGGTTGGACAATTGCAGGTTTTATTTCTAAGGATAAAGCAATATTAACCAATTTTGGGTTACAGATTCCATTATTTATTATTGGTTTTTATCAAATTTTGGTTCCGTAAGTTCGGGACACTTCAATACATTTTTTATGAGGAAAATAAAAACAATATTATTTGTTTGTACTGGAAACTCTGCGAGAAGCATAATAGCGGAAAGTATTGTAAACAATAATTTCCGAAATCAATTCATCGCATTTAGCGCTGGAAGTAATCCTTCAGGAAAAATCAATCCCTACATTAAAGAGTATCTTGAAGGAAAAAAATTTAATTTAGCCACGTATTATTCGAAAAATTTTGATGAATTTTTAAAAAATGATATTGATATTGATTACGTGATTACAGTTTGTAATAACGCCAATAAAGAAGTTTGTCCTGTATGGCCCAAAAAAAAGACCATTACGCACTGGGACATCGCGGACCCTGTTGAAAAAATTAAAAAAACTAAAAATAAAGATAAAATAAATTTAATAGCTGAAGAAACTTATAATATAATTAATGAAAAAATTAAACATTGGGTAAAAAATGAAAAGTAAAAAGATATTTATTGGTGAATTTATAGGAAGTTGTTTTTTAGTTATGATTATTGTTGGTTCAGGTATTATGGCTCAAAATCTAACTGATGATATCGCTGTAATGTTAATAGCGAATACTTTAGCTACAGGTGCAGGATTATTTGTTCTGATTACTTCAATCGGTGATATCTCCGGCGCACATTTCAATCCTGTCGTTACTTTAGCAATGTATTTCACCAACAAGATTAAAAAAAATTTAATTATCACTTATATCTCTGCTCAAATCTTAGGTTGCATGTTAGGAGTAATGTTAGCAAATTTTATGTTTGATCTTCCTTTGTTGCAGCTTTCACAGAAGATTAGACCTGGAATAAATATTTTTACAGCTGAGATCATTGCAACTTTTGGATTAATTTTTGTAATATTTGGATCTTTAAAGAGTGGCAAACTTGCGGTCGCTTCATCAGTAGCTACTTTTATTTCAGCGGGGTATTGGTTTACCTCTTCAACTTCATTTGCAAATCCAGCGGTAGCAATAGCAAGAACTTTTACAGACACATTTACTGGAATTAATTACTTAAATACTCCTAGCTATATCATTGCTGAAATTGTTGGCGGAATACTAGCTGTCTATTTAATTAGAAAAATTATTTTATAGTTGGAGGGTAGCCCAAGGTAATATTGATACCTTGGGCTAATTAATTAACAACACAGATGGGAGACTGATAATCTATTAATAATATACAAATGCTAAAAAAATATTTAAATTAAGTTAAAGATTTATTAATTTTCAAGAATAAATGATATTAGAGTCGACATTCATCTCTCTTGCCAGGTTTTTAAGTCTTTTAGTTACTTGTTTTGAGACTATATCACTATGATTGTTAGGTATTTTCAAAAAAATAGTCTTATTTCTTTTATAAATTTTAAATTCATCTAACAATAACGAAGACATGCTTGTAAGTGATTCTGCTAATCTTAAAGCAGATCCCACTTGCTTTGAGGATAAAATTTCGTTGTTATTTAATAAGGATAAAAATTCATAATTCGGATTATATTTTAAACCACAATGTCTCCAAAAACTTGCTGATGCAACTTTTACTCTATCTCTATGTTCTAGTTTTAGTAATGGAGTATTTAACACTTCCATAAAAACTAATTCTGCTTTTTGAAAAGCTCCTAAGCCCCAATCCATTTTACTTAAGATACAAGCCAAGGTTAGTAATCTTCGATTAAAATATTCGTTGTCTTCAAATAATGGTGAAATAAAATTAAAATATTTCTCAAAACTCTTTCCATAGTCCCCTTTTTTAAAAGATATACCGTCAGTTTTTAATTTGAAAATTTCATCCTCGCTCATTCCTTGGTTTATAATTGTATTCATATGTCCCTCTCTCAGTCCACTGATTGAGCAAATAACTTTTGAGGGGCTTGCTGCTTCAATTATTTCGTTAAGTATTATAGAGCTAAACGGTAAATAGGGAGTTCTAGATTTAGTTATATACTCCATTGATTTCAAAGATGATTTATTAAATTTTGAAATCCTATTTAAGTATTTAACTGCTACATCTTTTGAGAGCTTATATTGATGCAAAATATGTAATGGGTGTTTTTCTTTAAAGAGATGATATTTAAATAATGATCTCCAAGTCCCTCCTACCAAATAAATATTTTTGAATTTCTTTTTAGAAAGCCATTTTTCATCTCTTAAAAGTTTTCTAACATATTTTCCCAAATTTCTTTTTTTTACAATAGGGTTATTTTCAAGTCTTAGTACACCAAGAGGTAAAGAGGTTGTTTCAAAAATTTGATTTTTGGAAACTCTGGCAAGTTCTAAACTTCCACCTCCTAAATCTGCAACTAGTCCATCTACTTCATCAAATCCTACCATTACACCGTTTGCTGATGTTCTTGCTTCTTCCTCGCCAGATAATACTAGTGGTTTTTTATTAAATATTTTTTCAATTTCTCTTAAAAATTCACTTGCATCAGTGGCCTCTCTAAAAGCCGCTGTTGCAATAATTTCTAAATCTTGAACGTCTGAAATATCTAAAATTTCTTTAAATCTATTTAAAACTTTTAAAGAACTTTTAATTCCATCAGGGTTTAGTTTTTTAGATTTATCTAAATTTTTTCCAAGTTTGCAAACTGCTTTTTCATTAAAGACTGGAATTGGAGAAATTTTAAAATTATCGTATATGAGCATTCTTACTGAATTTGATCCAAGATCTATTATGGCTTGCTTAGACTTTTTATTAGACTGAAATTTAAAAAGATTTTTTAATTCTGGTTTCATTTTACTAATCTTAAATTTTGAGGTTTAGCTCTTAAAATTGACTTACCACGACCTGATAAACTTGGGTTCTTCATGAAATAGGAATGTGCGGAAAAGCCTTTCTCTTGTTCTTTATGATAGTTTCCTAAGCTATCTAAATACCATGTTTCTGATTTATCTTTAAAGTTGGCTAACATAATTTGATCTAAAATTTGTTCATGCACAGTATTGTTTTCTATCGGGATTATAATTTCAATTCTTCTATCTAAATTTCTAGGCATTAAATCTGCAGATGAAATATATACCTGATTCTCTCGAGAGGGCATAGAACTACCATTTGCAAAACAATAAATTCTTGAGTGTTCTAAAAATCTGCCAATAAGGCTTTTTACTTTTATATTTTCAGATTGACCTTTAATTCCAGGTCTTAAGCAACATACTCCTCTTACTGATAAATTTATTTTTACCCCTGCGTTTGAAGCTTCGTAAAATTTCTTAATAATTCCAGGGTCTACAAGAGAATTCATTTTTGCCCATATTTCTGCAGGTTTTCCTTTATTTGCATTTACAATTTCATTTTCAATTTTTTCTTCAAAAAAATTCCTGCTATTTAATGGAGACATAAAAATTTTATTCAATTTTTTTGGTTTTGCATAACCAGTTACATAATTGAAAAATTTTTCGACATCTTTGGCCAAGTCTTGATTAGAGCTAAACAGTGATAAGTCAGTATAAATTTTTGCGTTAATTGGATGATAGTTTCCTGTACCTAAGTGAACATAGCTTCGCGTTTTAGCTCCTTCTTTTCTTAAAACTAAACTTGCCTTTGCATGCGTTTTGTATTTTGCGAATCCGTAAACAATTTGAACGCCAGCTTTCTCTAGTTTCCTAGATAATTCAATATTAGCTTCCTCATCAAATCGAGCTTTTATTTCTATTACGGCTGTAACAACTTTTCCGTTTTCTGCTGCTCTACTTAGTGCTTTTACGATAGGAGAGTCAGGTGTGGTTCGATATAAAGTTTGTTTGATACCGATAACTTTGGGATCTTTTGCTGCAGCTTCTAAAAATTGAATTACTACATCAAAAGTTTCAAAAGGATGGTGTACAACAAAATCTTTACTTCTTATAGCTGAAAAAAATTTATCATCAAATTCCTTCAATCTTTCAACTTCTCTAGGATTAAACTTTTTAAATCTCAGCTTTGGATCTTTCTTTTTACAAATTTCATCTATATCTTGTATTCCAACCAATCCTTCAACCTCATAAATATGATCTTCATCCATTTTAAATTTTTTTGAAATAAAATTTAAAAGTTTTTTGTTTGAATTAGTGAGTACTTCGAGTTTAACTACGTTTCCCCTTCTTCTTTTCTTAATTGCTTTTTCAAAATATCTCACAAGATCAGCAGCTTCATCATCTATTTCAATTTCACTGTCTCTAATTATTTTAAACTGCAAACTTGCCTCGATATTATGGTCTGGAAATATTTCATTAGCAAATTTACAAATTACGTCATCAATTGTGACAAATTCATTTATTGTTTCAGAATTATTTAGCGATATAAATTTTGGAAGTGCTCTTGGTATAACTATAATTGCATTTAGTTCTCTTTTTTTTTTTATTCTAGTCATTCTTAGTAAAATTGCTTGGCCTTTATTTGGTATAAAAGGAAAGGGATGTGATGGGTCAATGGCTGTAGGTGTTATTATAGGATAAATTGTTTCCTGAAAATATTCTCTTAGATACATAAGATCCTTCTTATTTAGTTCTGACATTTTTCGAATGAAAATTTTTTCTTTCGATAGCTCTTTTTTCAAATCTAGGAATGCTTCGTTTTGCTTCTTTAATAGATCTTTAGTTTTTAATACGACCCTATTCAATTGATCCTCTGCAGTTAATCCATCTGCGCTTAATTCGTCAAAACCATCTTTAATTTGATTAAAAAGTCCAGCGACTCTTACCATAAAAAATTCATCTAAATTTGTACCTGCGATTGATAAAAATTTTACTCTTTCAAATAGAGGATTTGTTTTATCTTTTGACTCTTCTAAAACACGATCATTAAACTGAAGCCAAGATAATTCTCTGTTTATGAGTTGATTGCTAATATTAGCGTTTTCTGAAAATGATGCTTTCGACATATTTAAATGTTAAATTAAAAATATGTTTAAATTATATGCGATGAGACATGCTAAATCTAGTTGGGATTTTCCAGATTTAGATGATCATGACAGGCCATTGAATAAAAGAGGGGTAAATTCAGCAAAATTAATTTGTGAATTTTTTATTAAAAAGAAATTAAAATTTGATTTAGTTTATTGCTCATCCTCTAAAAGGACAATACAAACATTAAATATATTGTCAGAAAAAATCAGTTTTAAGAAAATTATTAAAAAAAAAGCGCTTTATCATGCTAGTGAGGATGAAATTATTCATATCTTAAAACAAACAGTTGATAATTATAAAACTTTACTTTTAATCAATCATGAACCTTCAATTAGTGAACTCATAAATCGAATCTGTCTTAAAGAAAACTCTGAACAATTTGAAAATTTAAAAAGAAAATTTCCTACTGCAGCCGTTGCTGAAGTAAGTTTTAATTTCAATGATTGGGGAAAGTTATCAAAAGTTAAAGGAAAATTAATATCATTTATAAAGCCAAAAGATCTTCAAACATCTAAGGAATAGCCAGCAGATCTTACTGTTCTGATAAGATCTTTCTTGCCATCAATATTTATTGCTTTTCTTAGTCTTCTTATATGAACATCTATAGTTCTAGACTCAACATAAATATCATCTCCCCATACAGAATTTAGAAGTTGCTCACGCGAATATACTCTTTTTGGATTCTTTATTAAAAAATCAATTAGTTTAAATTCGGTTGGGCCGACTATAACTTGTTTATCTGCTCTATAAACTCTTCGTTGAACTCTATCTACTTTAAGATCCTCAAATACTACAACATCAGCGGCAACACTTGGTTTAGATCTCTTTAATAAAGCGTTAACTCTTGCAATAAGTTCTTTTTGGCTGAATGGCTTAGTTACGTAGTCATCTGCTCCTGTTTCAAATCCTTTCAGCTTGTCTTCTTCTTCACCTTTGGCTGTTAACATAATGATTGGGATATTTTTGTGAAGATTGCTTCTTTTCAAATTTTTACAGACTTCAACACCTGAAATATCCGGCAACATCCAATCTAATAAAATTAAATCAGGATTTTTTTCCTTTATATTTCTAATAGCGTCTTCTCCATTGACTGCATAATCAACTTTGTGACCCTCTTTTTCTAAATTGTATTTAAGCAAAGTTACGATGGGCATTTCATCTTCGACAATGAATAAATTTGCCCTCATTATCCTTTTGGTCGGTCTCCCTCTAAATAATCTCCTGTAACCAGAAAATAAACTTGCTCTGCAATATTGGTTGCATGATCTCCAATCCTCTCAATATTTTTAAGCATGAAAAGTAGTTGAGTTACTTTTTGTATATCGTTTTTATTTTTTTCTAAATGTTTTACTGCAGCTTCCATATTACTATTAGTCATTTGATCTATTTCTTCATCAGAATTCCAAACATTTTCTGCTGTATCTTTATCTCTATGTAAATACGAGTTTAAAACTGCATTGACTTGTTTTGATGCTTTTAAACCAGCTATTTCGAAATTTTTAGTTATATCATTGGGTAAATCAGTTCCAATTTTAGTTAATCGTTTTGAGATATTTTTTGCTAAATCACCAATTCTCTCTAAATCTGAAGAAACTTTTAAAGCAACAACTGTTTCTCTTAAATCTATTGCCATAGGTTGCCTTAAGGCAATCAAATTTACAACTTGCTCTTCTATATTTATTTCATACTTATCAGTCAATTCGTCATCTTTGATAGATTTTTCTGCTAAGTTAATGTCTTTTTTAACTAAAGATTGAATAGTATTTTCAAGCTGTTTCTCAACTCCAGTTCCCATTTTCACTATTGTATCTTTTAATAAATGAAGTTGCTCTTCGTAAGATTTTACAATGTGCGGTTTTTCACTCATTAACCAAACCTTCCTGTAATATAATCCTGAGTTTGCTGGTTGTCAGGATTTTTAAATATTTTATCTGTTGGTCCAAATTCTATAAGTTTTCCCAAATGAAAGAAACCTGTTTTTTGAGATACCCTGGCTGCTTGTGACATTGAGTGGGTAACTATTACAATTGTAACCTCTTTTTTAAGATCATCTATAAGTTCTTCGATTTGAGCTGTTGCTATTGGGTCAAGCGCTGAACATGGTTCGTCCATGAGAATCACTTCTGGACTTACAGATATAGCTCTAGCAATACATAGTCGTTGCTGTTGACCGCCTGATAAACCAGTTCCGATTTCATCAAGTCTATCTTTAACTTCGTTCCACAGGGCAGCTTTTTTCAGACTTGTTTCAACTATTTGATCCATTTCTTCTTTGCTCTGTGCAATACCGTGAATAGTAGGCCCATAAGCTACATTTTCATAAATTGTTTTAGGGAACGGATTGGGTTTTTGAAAAACCATACCAACATTCTCCCTAAGTCTCACAACATCTAACTTTCTTGAGTTCAGTTCTAGGTTGTCCATTTTAATACTGCCTTCAACTCTACAAATTTCTATGACGTCGTTCATCCTGTTCAAGCATCTTAAGAAAGTAGACTTTCCACACCCAGATGGTCCAATTAGAGCTGTAACTTCTTTTTCTGCAATATCTATAGAGACATCAAATAATGCCTGTTTGGATCCGTAATATACATTTACATTTTCCGCTTTGATTTTACTCATTTAACTCCATTTCTTTTCAAATTTGTGTCTAACGATTTGAGCTGCCAAGTTCATTAAAATTAAAAAAGCTAGAAGCACCATAATACATGCAGATACTTTTTCAACGAAACCCCTCTCAGCACTTTCTGACCATATATATATCTGAACTGGTAAACTTGCAGCAGGATCAACTGGCGTTCCAGGTATTGTGTTCACAAAAGCAACCATTCCTATTAAAATTAAAGGGGCTGTTTCCCCTAAGGCTTGAGCTAAGCCAATTATCGTTCCAGATAAAGTTCCAGGCATTGATAGTGGCACAGTATGATGCATGGTCGTTTGCATATTACTTGCACCCATCGCTAATGCAGCTTCTCTTATACTTGGTGGTACAGCTTTTAAAGAGGCTCTTGCAGCAATAATTATTGTTGGTAATGTCATAAGAGACAAAGTAATTCCTCCAACAAGTGGTGTCGATCTTGGTAAATTAAAAACTGCTAATAAAACACCAAGACCTAGCAAACCAAATACTATCGATGGAACAGCTGCTAAATTATTAATGTTTACTTCTATAAAATCTGTAAATTTATTTTTTGGTGCAAATTCCTCGAGATAAATTGCAGCTAACACTGCAACAGGAAATGAAAACGCTAAACATACTAGTATACTAAAAACTGTTCCCATAAACGAGCTAGCTATACCTGCTAGTTCTGCCTCTCTTGAATCAGGGCTTGTAAAAAAACTAATGTTAAACTCTGATAAAATATCCCCTCTTTCATTAAGCATATCGTAAATCTGCAGCTGATAATCATTTACTCTTCTATTCTTTTCAGGGATATCTCTTGGATAATTTCCTTTATGAACTTGATCAACATCATCAGAAGCTGTTAATTTTATGGGTACTATTTTACCCAGAAAGTCTGGATTTTTTAAAAGTAGATCTTTAACTTCAGTCTCATATTTATATGAAACCATTTGAATTAATTGACGATCCTCTTCTTCAGGAAGTCCAGGATCTAATGAGGTCATAGCTTTGTAAGCAACATCATAATAGTCTGCATTTTCTAAATCATCTTTTGATGGACTTTCTGCATCGATTAAAAGTAATTCTTTATCATAATGAACTTCTGTTACTATCCAAGTTTTTTGGAAAGCTGAGTAACCTTTTGAAAATATCTGAAACATAAAAACTGCTAAAAAGCTTAAAGCTAATCCTATAGCTATTTTGCCATACCATTGAAATCTTCTTTCAGCGTTATATCTTTTTTTTAATAAATTTTTCTTAAAACTATTCATATTTTTCCCTATATTTTTTAACAACTGAAAGAGCGATTACATTTAAAAATAAAGTTACTATAAATAAAGATATTCCTAAGGCAAAAGCTGATTGAGTTTTTGGATCTCCAAATTGTTGGTCTCCAATTAAAATTACTACAATTTGTGCTGTAATGGTTGAAGTTGATTCGAGTGGATTCATTGTAAGATTAGCCGCTAGTCCTGAGGCCATTACAACGATCATTGTTTCTCCCACCGCTCTTGATACTGCTAAAAGTATCGAACCTACGATACCAGGTAAGGCTGCTGGAAAAATTACTTTTTTTACAGTTTCAGATTTTGTTGCACCCATTGCGTAACTTCCATCTCTTAAATTTTGCGGTACTGCTGTTATAACGTCATCGCTTAGACTTGAAATAAAAGGAATTATCATTACTCCCATAACTGCTCCTGCAGCTAAAGCGCTCTCCGCTGAAACTTCTAAGCCCATAGCATTACCTATTTCTTTAACAAAAGGACCGACGGTTAAAGCTGCAAAAAAACCATATACTACTGTTGGAATACCAGCTAAAATCTCAATAATAGGTTTAGCATATTTTCTTACACCTCTTCCAGCATACTCAGATAGATATATCCCACTCAGCAAACCTATGGGGATGGCAACACACATTGCAATAAAAGCAATAAAAAAAGTTCCAGCAAATAAAGGTACAGCTCCGAAAGCATCCTTCATTAATTCAGGATCTGGTTGACCATCTCTTACAAAAGTTTTAGCAGGATACCAATGAGTTCCGAATATAAAGTCAAAGATTTTTACTGCTTGAAAAAACCTAATCGCTTCGAATAAAAGTGAAAAAACTATTCCAATTGTAACTAAAACTGCACCTAATGATGCAACAAATAACACCCATTTAAGAAAAATTTCTACTGGTTCTCTCATGCGATCATTTTTCTGAACAGATCTATATGCAAAACTCAGAGAGAAAATTAAAATTGCTAAAATAATTGCTACTTTAGCGCTGTTAGCTATTCCTTTTAATTGAATGTACTTATTAGCAGACTCATCTAGAAAATTAGTAATATTTCCCGTGTAAGTTCCTGCGGCTAATGCTTTAACCTTTGTGTAAATAAGCTGAAGCTCGTTTTTGGTTAAGTTCTGATCAGTGTAATCTTGTAAAATAAATGTTTTAACTATTGATGGTTCAAAAACTGACCAAAGAGCAAAAATTATTAATGCTGGTGCAGCACACCAAGCAGCTAAATAATATCCATAAAATTTTGGTAATGCCGTAAGTCTTTGTGATGATTGAATAACTAGAGCTTTTTTTCTACCGAAATAATAACTTGTGAAAGCTAAGAGAATAATAAAAGTTACAAGTATTAAATTCATATTGAGCTTCCAGAGATAAAAAGGGGGTAAAATACCCCCTTTTTGTTTAATTGATACTACTACTTCTTAGCAGGCATGTTAACTAACTTCGTAGCGTTAGTTCTAGATGTTTTGTATAACTTGCCATCTAGGGGTACTAGCCCGATATCAGTTAAATAACCTTTTTTACCCATAGCTTTTTTACTTGTGAACTCTTTTACGAATTCATGTAAGCCTGGTACAACGCCCACGTGAGCTTTTTTCACGTAGAAGAATAAAGGTCTTGCAACTGCATAGCTATAATCTTGAATAGATTTTAAGCTTGGTTGACCACCTTCAATGCTCGCTGCTTGCAATTTGTCTTTTGCAGCTAAGAAATAACTGAAACCAAAGAAACCAAACATTTCTTTATCAGCAGCTAGTTTTTGAATAATTAGTGAGTCGTTTTCACCAACTTCAATTACCGCACCGTCTTCTCTTAGTGCTTTATATTTAGCACCAGCATCTTTTGAAGCTTTATCGATACCTTTTTTCATTACTAATGAATTCCAGGCATCTCTTGTTCCTGATGTTCCTGGAGGTACCATCACTTTAATTGGGTAGTTTGGTAATGAAGAGTCAATATCGCTCCATTTTTTATATGGATTCGGTACTAACTTACCATCTTTAGCAACTTCTTTTGCTAATGCTGCCCATAATTGTTTTTTTGTAAAGTTTACTGGTTTAGCATCTTTAGAATAAGCTAACGTTATTCCATCATTACCAACTGTAATCTCTACGATTTCTTCAACACCATTTTTTTGACATAGCGCGTACTCTTTAGCCTTCATGGCTCTAGATGCATTTGTTACGTCTGGGTGCTCTGTACCAACACCGGCACAGAATAATTTAGCTCCACCACCTGTTCCTGTTGACTCGATTACTGGTGTTTTAAATTTACCAGACGAACCAAACCTTTCAGCAACGATTGTTGCGTACGGGAATACAGTTGAAGAACCTACGATTTTAATCTGATCTCTAGCTTGAGCAGAAGTTACAACTAACATTGCAACTAATGAAGCCAAAGCGATTGATAGTTTTCTCATTGTTTATCCTTTCATTTATTAATTAATTAACAAACATTGGATTCATAGAATTAAGAGGACTCTTAAATATTACAGATGTGTTACAAATTTATTAAAATGATAACTTTTTAGTTGAACTTTCTAGTTATCTCGATTTGTTGATAATCAGAGGCTAAAGACCCTCCGCAACTAAAAGGTCTTACTTTATTTTTAACTGCGTAGGATTGAGTTGGCTTTAATGTAACTTCTAGTTGTACAAAGTTAACTAATTTTTGTGTAAAACCTTTATCATATCTCCAAGCATTCCATTGTGTTGGAGCGGTGAATACTTCACTTAAATAAGATGCAGCTTTTGAGTGAATCATATTGCTCTCGTTTTGTCCTTTTAAAAGATTATTTTTAACTTTTTCAAAAATTTTTCTACATTTAATTGAGTCCACCATGTACGAGTTAGCATTTAAATGAGTGCTCATCGGTGCTGACACAATTAATTGAATTCCATCGTCTCTTCTAGAAAATAAAGCTTCAGTATAAATTGTAGATACATTTTTATTATCTACTTCAAGAACTAAATCGTTTTTAGCTTGCCTAAGATCGTTTTTAAGTCTTAAAAGTCCAAGATCAAAAACTGTAAGAGGTTGAGAACGTAAAGTTTTCTCAATTAAGTTTACATCTGCCTTAACAGTTGTAAAAGTTAAAGTTAATAAAACCAGAATTATATAATTTGTTATTCTAGTCATACTAGAATTTTAACTATTTTGCTGTCTATCTCAAGACATAATTTAATAAAATTGTGATATTTGCTAAAATTTAGAAAAGTGAACCTTTATTTCGGTGCCCCTTTGAGTCTCACTTTTTATTTCTAACTCACCTCTATGCTGATTAACAATGTGCTTCACGATCGCCATTCCAAGTCCAGTGCCACCAACTTTTTTACTTTTAGCTGCATCAACTCTAAAAAATCTTTCTGTAATTCTCGGAAGTTGTTCAGTTGGAATTCCAATACCATTATCTTTAATGGACACGGTGTAAGAGTCTCCTATTACTTTTCCGTTACCTTGCCCACAATTAACCTCGATCTTTTTATTTTTTTCTGAATATTTTATACTGTTATCAATAATATTTGAAAAAACTTCAATTAATTTTTCATGATCGCCTTTAATAAAGAAATCATCTTTTATATTATTTTTAAATTCAAAAGATTTTAAATTTTTTTGATGGATGTCTTCAACGTTACTTAAAATTTCTTTTAAATTTACTTTATCTTGAGGCTGTATATGTTCCTCTAACTCAATTCTACTTAATGAAAGTAAATCTTTAATTAAGCTTTCCATCCTATCAGCTTGCTCAAGCATTATCGGTATGAATTTTTTTTGCGCTTCTAAATCATCTTTCGCATGTCCGCTTATAGTTTCTAGAAATCCTTTAATAGAAACTAAAGGCGTTTTAAGTTCATGGCTAACATTGGCTACAAAGTCAGATTTGAACCTTTGCGCTTTTATAATATCAGTTAAATCTTTTAGAAATAAAACAACTGAGTCAGGATCATCGACATATGAGGTCGGCCCAGAGAATAGATGTACCTTAAAGAACTGAAATGAGGGAGAGGATAATTCTAAATCCATAGTAATTGTCTCTTTTTTTAAAAGCACTAAATCAATATTTTGGAGTAAATCAGGAACTCTTAATAAAGTAGCCACGTGCTTATTTAAATTATTTTCTCCAAATTTCTTTTTTGCACTATTATTAAAAAATTTGATATTTTTAAATTTATCTACAATTAGAATTAGATCATCGATTTGATTTATAATCTTTACTTGCTCATTAGTTTTTTCAATATTTTCATTGGTGATGTCTTCTATCCCCTCTTCATTATTACTTGGTTTGTTCTCTCTCTTAACATCGGATCTTGCCTCCATGCCTGCTACAATGGATTTTCTGGATACTGCAATTACTACGATCACAATTATCCCAGCAAGAGAATAAAATAATAATTCCATGATTTGATTATACTTTAAAGATATAGACTAAAGAAATATTTTTTAGCGGTTTGATACCGCACTATTTAAAAAGATTTTTGCGCAATTTTCCCAGGTATATTTTTTTGCATGCTCAATGCAAGCGCTTCTATCTGACTTAAGAGCTTCAAGTGCTGCTTTTTTAAGATCGTTGTTTAACGAGCCAATGTTTGTTCCGTTAAAAATATCTTTTGGTCCTGCTACTGGGTAAGCAGCTACTGGCAATCCACATTTTAAAGCTTCTATAATTACAATTCCAAAAGTATCTGTTTTGCTCGGGAAAACAAAAACATCAGAAGAAGCAAAGTAACTTGCAAGCTCACCATTTGTTCTCTCTCCTTTAAATATCGCTTCAGGGTATTCTTTTTTAAGTTTATCTAAATCAGGTCCTTTACCAACAACTAGTTTCGTGCCTTCTAACTCTAAATCCAGAAATGCTCTTATATTCTTCTCAATAGATACCCTTCCCACATAAAGATAAATTGGTCTTTTATACTCTAAATTAATCTTTTTAGGCTTTTGAAATGCCCCGTGGTTTGCCCCTCTAGTCCAAACAACCATCTTATCCTTATCAAAACCAATATCTTGAAGTTCATCTTTCATTGACTGAGTTGTTACTAAAATTTTTTCAGCCTTTGAGTGAAATCCTTTAAGGAACTTTTGAGCAAGCTTAATTGGCAAATAAGGATAGTATAGCTTCAAATATTTATCAAATTGAGTATGGTAAGACGTAGTAAACTTAAGCTTATTTTTTACACAATATCTTTTTGCAAATATTCCTATCGGGCCTTCTGTAGCTATGTGAATTATATCAGCATCGGCTTTAGAAATTAATCTACCTACTCTAGGCCAAACATTAAGAGAAAGTTTTATTTCATTATATTTTGGCATTGGCACAGTAAAAAATTGATTAGGTTCAATATATTCAACCTGATGTCCAATTTTTTTTAATTCATCGCCAAGATTTTTTAAAGTTCTACAAACACCGTTCACTTGCGGATACCAGGCATCAGTAACGATTAAAATTTTCATTTATTTATTTACTACTTTTAAATACGGCTCGTAATCAACAACGTCACCTCTGATTTTATCCCAGTCAATAACTTCCATGCGACCATCAAAATGTTCTACCAAGAAAGTTGCACCTTCTACCCAATCACCACAATTTAAATATCTCACACCATCTAAGACTTGATCGGCAGAATGATGAATATGGCCGCAAATTATGCCATCAACATTTTTTCTTTTAGCATAAGTTGCTAAAGTTTTTTCATAATCGCCTATATATTTTACAGCGTTCTTTACTTTGTGTTTTAAATATTTTGCTAAAGACCAATTACCCTTTTTAAATAATCTTCTAAAAAAATTGATAACAACATTAAACTCAAGTAAAAAACTATAAGCGATAGCTCCTACTTTTGATAACCATGGAGCATATTTCATCACTCCATCCCAAGCATCACCATGAACAACAATATACTTTTTATTATCTGAACTTATATGTATGGCTCTATTTACCACTTCAATATCGCCAAAATGTAATGGTAAAAATTTTCTGAAGACATCATCATGATTTCCCACAATATATTTTACTTTTGTTCCATGTCTTGCTTTTCTTAATGTTTTTTGAATCACATCATTATGTTCTTGAGGCCAGTAAAATTTTGTTTTTAAAGCCCAAACATCAATGATATCACCAACAAGATATAAATTCTCTGACCTTGAATGTTTGTAAAATTCTAATAATTTGTTTGCTGCACTTTTTCTATGCCCAAGGTGCAAGTCAGAAATAAAGATGCTTTTGTAATTTAAAATCTTTCCTTTAGATTTAGTTTGAATTGTTTCCATATTTTTTATAAAACGAATCTCTAGTATAAGTAGAATCATAAATATGTTACAGAATTGTTAAAATATGGATAAAAAATTGAATTTTGCCGTTATATTTAATGCTAATGCAGCAGGTGGTAGAAAACTTAAATTAATTAATAAGGTTATTTATCTTTTAGAAAAAAATCACCTTGTAGATCTTTTTAAAACCGAAAGCGAAGATCATGCAAGAAAAGTTTTTAAAGAATTATCTAATAAAAAATTTGATCGGTTAGTATTTGCTGGCGGTGACGGGAGCGTATGTTTTGGTATTAATGAAATGTTTAAAAGTGATAATCTAAAAGACAAATTAGTAGGTTACATACCTGCTGGCACTGCAAATATTTTACAAATAGAAACTCAAATTAAGAAAAAGGCAGAGGAGATTTACAACGTCCTCGTATCAGATAATCATAAGAAAATTTCATTAGCAAAAATAAATGATAAGTACTTTTTCTTGATGGCTGGTGTAGGTTTTGACTCTCGAATTGTTGAGTCCATAAATATTAATATTAAAAAGTATCTTGGAAAAGTAATTTTCGCTTTAAAAGGTTTTCAGCATTTTTTATTTTTAAAAAATAATAAAATGGAGGTTGAGGTAGATAATGAAAAAATTATGGCTGATTGGATTTTATGTACTAATTCAAAATACTATGCTGGTCCCCATTCTATAACAAATGATACCAATATATTTGAAAACAGGATAGTGGCTTACATATTTAAAGACCTGACTAGAATAAAATTACTTTATTATGTTTGGTTGATTTTAACCAAAGGTGACTTAACTCCTGCAAAAAGTGTAATTAAAAAAGAATTGAACAGATTAAAAATAAATGGTGTAAACAATAAAGTTCTATCACAGGTTGATGGTGAAAATTGTGGTTACGTAAACAGTCTTGAAATCCAAAAAACAGACAGATTTATAAATTTATTAGTTCCGTAGGATTTTCTAAATTTTTTCAACTTTTAGTTTAAAAGATTTTTCTTAATTTAATTTGAAAAATTTTTTAGATTGTTTTAGATTTTTCTTTTTTGGAGGAACAATATGAAAAAAAAGTTAAAAAAAAACGAAAAGAAAAAGAAAAAAATACTAAAATCAATCGATAAGCTTAAAAATAAGATAAGCACTAAACAAAAAAAACTATCAAAGATTGATCTAAAGATAGCTAGTATCGAGAAAAAAATCGCTGAAAAAAGAGCTAACAAAAATAAAGAACCTATCACAGCATCTTTAAATAATTAGTTTATAAAGAAATTAAATGCCCCTGATTTAAAAATATCAGGGGTTTACTTTAATTTACCAAAAAGGTTTAAAAGTATTACTCCTGAAATAATCAAAATTAATCCAACAATTCCATAAAGATTAGGAGTCTGATTGTATTTAAATATTCCAAATAATGTAACTGCAGTTATCGTTAACGCTCCATAAGTCGCATAAGTAAATCCAACAGGTATTATAGTCATTGCTCTAGATAAACAAAAAATACAAACAACAATACTTGTGATGCAAAAAATTGTTGGTGTGAGCTTGGTAAAACTTTCTGTAGTTTTTAAAAAACCGTTAGTGGCAATGCCTGTAATGATAGCTAAAATTAAATAAATATATCCACTAAATAAACTTATACTTTTCATTGTGCTTTAGCGAACTGGCCGCCGTCTTTATATCTCCATAACCATTTTTTCATCTCCTCTTCAACATCTGTTGGATCTATATCAAGATCTTTTAATTTTAGATGATTATTGGAAACAACATTATCTGCTTCAGATAAAATTTCGCATTGGTCTCTTGTTAAAATCGGAGGGAATGGAAGTAAATCCGTTATAGTGCTCTGTATTTTTGCAATAGGCATTGGCATTTCAACAACGAACCTTTTTTTGTTAATAGTTGATAAAATTGACTTAACCATATCCCCAAAACTAATTACTTTTGGTCCTCCAATTTCATAAATTTTACCTTCGTTATTTTTAATTTCAATTGCTTTTAAAATAGAGCTTACGACATCTGAAACTAATATTGGTTGAAACTTATAATTTTTTCCAACAACTGGAATTACAGGCAATATACTTAATTTTGAAAAAAGATTGGTAAAATTATCTTCGGGGCCACATACTACACTTGGTCTAATAATTACTGTTTTTTTAAAATTCTCTATTGCTTTTTGCTCTCCAAAAAATTTTGATTTTTGATATAGAGATTTTGATTTATCATTAGCTCCAATAGCACTAACATGGATAAATTTTTTGACATCTGTCTCTGAACAAATCTTAGATATAGCTTCAGGAATTTTTGAGTGAATATTAAAAAATTTTTGTTTTCTTGTCTCAAAAAG
Source organism: uncultured Pelagibacteraceae bacterium (assembly GCA_902617025.1). Taxonomy (GTDB): domain Bacteria; phylum Pseudomonadota; class Alphaproteobacteria; order Pelagibacterales; family Pelagibacteraceae; genus Pelagilacustribacter. Next base: position 133,904 of record CACMVB010000002.1, read on the forward strand.
AATACCAATCAAATTTATTACTACATCAGAGTTCTTAATAGCCTCTTTTAAATCTTTGAAATTATTTGGATTCCAATCTAGTAACTCTATAGCCCCGGGAGTAGCTTGAGTCTTTAAATAACCTTTCTGAAAGGGTTTTCGTGTTGTTACGATACATCTAAAGTTTTTCTTGGTCAAATTTCGAACAAGATATCTACCTATAAAACCCCCGCCACCTAAAATTGTGCAAATTCGATTTTTCATGGTATTTAGACTTATATATGAAAATTATTAAGATTAAAGGGGACATAACATCAGACGTCGCAAGCTCATTCAAAGATAGTATCGCGATCGATACTGAGGCTACTGGCCTTCAAATACCAGAACGTGACAAATTAAGTTTAATTCAAATTTGTGATGAGAAATTAAACGTATTTATTATTCAGCCAAATAAAAACGATTTTAAAGCTCCAAATTTAGTTTCAGTTTTAGAAAATGAAAAGGTTTTAAAAATCGGTCATTTTTTAAGATTCGATAAAAATGCTTTAGAATATTTTCTTAAGTGTAAAATAAAAAATATTTTTGATACTAAAATCGCATCTAAAATAGTAAGAACTTATACAGATACACACGGATTAAAAAATTTAGTTCAAGAATTTTGTAATAAATCTTTAGATAAAAGACAAGGAAGCAGCGATTGGAATAAAGATATCAATGATTTATCTGATAAACAATTAGAATACGCTGCTAATGATGTAATTTATTTACATAGAATAAAATTAGAACTTGAAAAAATGCTTCTTAGAGAAAAAAGAATGGAAATATTCAAAAGATGTTTAGCTTTTTTAGATACCAGAGTAGAATTAGATCAAAAAGGATTTAAAGAGGATATCTTTGAACACTGATGAAAAACAAAAATTACATATCTAAAGCCAAAAACTCGGCTAATATTCAAATCAATGAGTTAAAAAAGATAAAAAAAGTTTTTAATAATTCTTTTGTAAAAGCTGTTGATCTTATCTCGAATTGTAAAGGAAAAATCATATTTGCTGGAATAGGTAAATCAGGTCTTATTGCTAGAAAAATATCTGCAACTTTTTCAAGTGTTGGTATACCAAGTTTTTTTTGTGACCCTGCACAAGCTTTACATGGTGATATGGGACAAATAGAAAAAAAAGATATTTTAATTATATTTTCTTATTCTGGAAATACTGCTGAGTTAACAAAAATGTTAAGATATGCAAATAGGTTTGGGATTAAAATAATCGGAGTTGCATCAAAACCTGACAGTATTCTTTTAAAAGCGAGTGATATAAAATTAATTCTTCCAAAAGTAAAAGAGGCTGATGTTACAGGTATGGTTCCAACAACTAGCACTACAATGAGTTTAGTTTTAGGAGATTGTTTGGCAACAACAATTATGAGTCAAAAAAGATTTTCAAAGGAAAAATTTAAAGTTTTTCACCCCGGGGGAAATATTGGAAACTCTTTATTATTAGCAAAAGATATAATGATATCCGGTAAAAAAATGCCAGTGATTAACCATAAAAAAAATTTCAAAGAGGCTTTGAAAACTATGAATCAGAAAAACTTAGGTATACTAGTATTGTTAAAAAACAAACACATTTACGGTTTAGTTACTGATGGAGATTTAAGACGAGAATTAAAAAATTATTCTACGAATAAAAAGTTAAGTAAATTTATGACCAAAAACCCTTTAGTTGTTAATGAAAATATGCCTGCTTCTAAAGCATTGGCTATAATGAATGAAAAAAAAATAACAAGTTTGTTGGTGGTTTCAGACAAACACCTTAATAAATCTAATAAGATACTCAAAGGAATTATTCATATTCATTTTTTGTTACAAACTGGAATAAAATGATAGATAGAAAAAAGAAATTAAGGATAACTCAGATTACATTGTTAATACTTGGAAGTATAATAATTTTTTATACTTATTTAAATACAGATAAACAAAACAAAACTAAAGAAATAATTATCTCTGAAGAAACAAAAAAAAAAATAGATAAACAATTTTCCAATCAAACTGAAAATAGCGATATATTTTATAACATTGAGTATTCAGGTTTAGATTTAGCTGGTAATAGGTATGTTTTAAAATCTGAGGAAGCATACAATGATAAAGATAACCCAGAAGTAGTTAATATGAAATTAGTTAAGGCTTTCTTTTATTTTAAAGATGGCACTTTTCTAGAAGTTAAATCTGATAAAGGAATTTATAATAATAAAACGCTTGATATGAATTTTGTAGGAAATATTAGAGCAAATTATGATGGAAGTGAGCTTCTAGCACAAAATGCAAACTACTCAAACTCAAATGGTTTTTTAACGATTACTGAAAGTGTTAAAATTAAAGATATCAGAGGGACAATAGTTGCAGATAAGCTCTTATTTGATATAAAAAAACAAAAATTAAATATTGAGTCATTTAATGATAAAAAGGTAAACGCAAAAGTAAATTTAAAATGAAAAAAGGTTTTAGAATTTTAAAGTTCAAAAAAGACAAACCAATATTTGAGGTAAAAGATATAAGTAAGTCGTTTGACGGTAGACCTATTTTAAAGAAGCTCTCGCTTAAAGTTTATCCAGGGGAATGTGTTGGTGTGCTTGGCCCTAACGGCTGCGGAAAAACAACTCTATTTTCAATGTGTATAGGTGAGCAAAATGTTGACAACGGAAAAATTTTTTTAAATAGTAAATCTATAGAACAAATACCGATTCATCTTAGGTCAAAAGAAGGTTTAGGTTACCTACCTCAACAAAGAAGTGTATTTAATATGTCTGTTTACGACAATGTGTTAGGAATCGCACAAATTTCTATAAAAGGCACAGAAAATCAAAAAGCTATAACTGAGAAACTTCTTGATGAGTTTAATTTGCAACACTTGAGAACTTTAAATGCTTCAGTTTTGTCTGGTGGTGAAATTAGGAGACTAATGATGGCTAGAGTAATGATCAACAAACCAAAAATTGTTTTATTAGATGAACCTTTGGCAGCTTTAGATCCTTTAGTCATTCAAGATATTCAAAAATATATTTTAAAAATTCAATCAAATGGAACTGCAATATTAGTAACTGATCATAATGTTAAAAATTTATTTGATATTACAGATAGAAGTTACGTTTTAGGTGAAAATACAATTATAGCTGAAGGGACTTCTAGAGAGTTGCTAAAATCTTCTAAAGCAATTGAGCATTATTTTGGTTCTCAGTTTTCTTAAATAATGCCATCAAAAAGTTTTAATTTAAATATTAATAAAAAAATACCTCCATTTTCAAAAACAATTAACGTTGACTCAGACAAGTCCATATCCATTAGAAGTTTTTTGATTGGTGCGATAAGTAGGAATATTACGTCAACTACAAACGTCTTAGAGTCTGAAGATGTATTATCTACTATAAATTGTCTTAAAAAATTGGGAGTTAAAATTAAAAAAAAAAAATCAAAAAACTATCAGATTTATGGTAAAGGGTTGGGTTCGTTAACAACCAAAAATAATGCTCAATTATTCTTTGGAAACTCTGGGACATTAGCTAGACTTTTAATTGGAATTTTATCAACTACACCTAATATTAAAGCTAAGATTAAAGGTGACAAATCTTTGAATAAAAGAAGTATGAAAAAATTAATTTTATTAATGTCAGAATTTGGGGCAACTTTTTTACCTAAGAATAAATTCAATTTTCCTTTAAAATTAATTTCAACTCAAATGCCTATTGGAATTCAATATGAAGCAGGCATTTCAGCTCAATTGAAAAGCGCGGTAATACTAGCGGGACTCAATTCTTACGGAAATACTGAAATTATTGAGAATGAGCGAAGCAGAAATCATACTGAGAATATGCTTTCAAAAAATTCTCAAGCAATTAAAATTTACCAGAATAGAAAAAAAATAATTAAAATTTTTGGAAAAAAATTCTTAAATCCATTAAGTATAAACGTTCCAGGTGATCCTTCTTCAGCAGCATTTTTTACAGCGTTAACTTTACTTAATTCAAAATCAAATTTAATAATTAAAAACGTTGGTTTAAATTCAACAAGAACTGGTTTTTATAGGTTACTGAAAAAGTATGGTGCGAATATTAAGTTTAAAAATCTAAAAATTAAAGATAAGGAGCCAAGAGGAAATATTGTTGTGAAAAGTTGTAATCTAAAACCCATCAAAGCTTCAAAAGAATACTATGTAAATTCTACTGATGAGTATCCGATCTTATTCGTTATAGCTGCTTTAACAAAAGGAATTTCTGTATTTAAAGGTATTAAAGATTTGGCTAATAAGGAAAGTAATCGTATTAAGGAAATGCAAAATTTATTAAATCAAATTGGTATCAAAACTAAAGCTGGTAATGACCAGTTAAAAATTTTTGGGAAAGGGTTAATTGATGCCAGTGAAAGAAAAATCAAAATATCGAACTTGGGTGATCACCGTATATGTATGTCTGCGTTCATTTTATCGATTTTGACGGGTGCTAAAACTACCATAAAAAATTTTGATACTGTCTTTACTTCTTCGCCATCCTTTCTAAAAATAATGAAATCTCTAGGAGCAAAATTTGAAATACAAAATTAAAAAATTTCAAATTTCATGTGACGGTGGAGCAGCTACTGGGAAATCTACTGGCGCGAGGATGATCTCAAAAAAATATAACTTGAATTTTTTATCTTCAGGACTTCTTTATAGATATGCAAGTTATTTGATTATTATGTATAATCCAAAAAATAAAATTGGTTTTTTGAAAAAAAAATTTGAAAAGTTAAAATACGAAAAACTAAAAAAAATTAATTTACATACTCCAAAAATATCAGAAAACAGCGCTATTATTGCTAAAGAAAAGAATATAAGAAACATTTTGAAAAAATTTCAAATTAATTTTTCAAAAAAACATAAAAGATGTTGCATTGAAGGTAGAGATATTTCTACAAAAATTCTTCCAAATTCTAATATTAAATTTTTTTTTAAATGCAATTTAAAAATTGCAGCAAATAGAAGATACAAAGAACTTAAAAAATTTAATAAAAAAATAAAATTAATTGACGTAAAAAAGGCCCTTAAAATAAGAAATTTATTAGACATTAAAAGAAAAAACTCCCCTTTACTTAAACATAGAGATTCGATAGAAATCGACACCGGAAAAATGAATAAACAAACAATGTTATTAAAAATGTCTAAACACGTTGAGGAAGTGCTTAAAAAATAAATGTCAACTGAGCAAGAAATTAAGAATAACAATTCATTAAAAAAAGAGTTTCAAAATCTACTAGATCAAGACTTCAAAGATAGAAAATTAAAGGAAAACGAAATAATAAAAGCCACTGTAACTGAGATTACAAAAAGTTTTATAGTTGTTGATTGTAAAGCAAAAATGGAAGGCATGATACCTATTGAGGAATTCAAAAATGATGATGAACTAAAGAAATTAAAAGTGGGTTCTCAAATAGATGTGTATTTAGAGAGAATTGAAAGTTTTAAGGGTGAAATAATTATATCTAGAGATAAAGCAAGAAAAATGAAGGCATGGAAAAAAATGGAAAAAGTCTTCGAGACTCAAGAGGAAATGACTGGTTATATAACAGGAAAAGTTAAAGGCGGATTTATAGCAAATGTAGAGGGCTTACCTTGTTTTATGCCGTCTTCGCAGATAGATGTGAGACCTTTAAAAAAGGTCGATCATTTAATGAATACACCTGTCAAAGTTATTGCAACTAGAATAGATAAAACTAGAGGAAACGTTTGTGTTTCAAGAAGAGCTGTTTTAGAAAAAAGCAAAAATGCAGAAATTACCGAAGCGCTTAAAAATATAAAAGAAAACGATGTAATTGATGATGCTATTGTAAAAGCAACTACAGATTGGGGAATTTTTTTGGATATAAACGGGATCGATGCACTTTTACACGTGTCAGACTTAAGTCATGGTAGAGTAAAGAAACCATCCGACTTAGTAACTATAGGCCAAAAATTAAAAGTTAAAATAACAAAAATAGATCCAAAGACTAATAGGGTTTCAGCTTCAGTTAAAGCTTTAACAGAGGACCCATACGCAAATATTGAAAAGAAATATAAAGTTGGGGAATTTTATGAGGGTGTTGTAACGAAAATTATGGATTATGGTTGCTTTGTTAAAATTGAAGATGGTGTTGAAGGATTAATCCATAATTCAGAGCTTGATTGGACGAATAGGAATGTAAAACCTAGTAAAGTTTTATCAGTCTCTCAAAATATTAAATTTAAAATCGTCAACATAGATAAAGATACTAAAAGGGTTTCTTTGTCGTATAAAGCTACTTTAGATAATCCATGGGAAAAAATTAAAGATAAGATTAATAAAGAGGTTAAAATAAAAATTAATAATATTACAGATAAAGCTATATTTGGAGAGCTAATAGACTCAGGTTTAGCAGGAATGCTTCACTACAAAGAAATATCTTTTGATGAAAATATTGAAGACTTAAAAAAATTTAAAAAAAATGACAAACTGACAGTAAAAATAATTGAAATAAAGGATGACAAAATAAGATTTTCTAAGAGAGCTTTAGATAAAGATCCATTAGACTGGTTTAGAGAGAATAACAAAAAAATTGGTGATGTAATCACTACCAGAATTCACGAAGTATTAAAAACTGGGGTAAAAGTATCTATTGATAAAGATAAAAAATTAATTGTGACAATTAGAAAGGCAGATTTAGCGAAAGACACAGCTGATGCAAGGCCTGAGGTGTTTTCTCGGGGTAATGTTTTAGACGCTAAAATAACTGACTTGGACTTAAAGCAAAGAAAAATAAAATTAAGCGTTAAAGCTGCTCAGATTGATGAAGAAAAATCGCTTATAGCAAAATTTGGTGAGGGAGCTACTAAATCTGGAGCTACTTTAAAAGGTATTTTTGAGAAGGCTATTGGAAAAAAAGGAAAAAAAGAAAAATAATTGTCACGACCGTACTTAATTAAAAAGCTTAAAGAGAAATTTCCCGACTTAAATAAATTAGAATTACAAAACATATTAGATACATTCAATGAAAGTATAGAGAATGCTTTGAAAAATAATAAAAACGTTGAATTGAGAGGTTTTGGAACATTTTTTCTAAAAAGAATTAAAGAAAAATTCTCAGCAAGAAATCCTAGGACGGGAGAAACAATTTATGTTCCTGAAAAAAATAAGGTAAGATTTAGACCTACAAAAAATCTTAAAGAGGTTATTAATAAATGAGTAAACCTATCATCTTTATCGCATGCGATACAACAAGTACAAAAAAAGTGAGAAAAATTATTAAAGAATCTCAAAATTCAAAAATAAAATTTGGTTATAAGTTTGGACTAGAATTTTTAAACTCAAAAAATGGAAGAAAATTTATATATAGTCTGAAAAATAAAATTACGTTCGGGGATTATAAATTAGCAGATATACCTAACACTTGCGCTTCTACTATAAAAGCAGTTAAAGATTTAAAATTAAATTATATTACAATTCATATTAGTTCAGGTTTAAAAGCTATTCAGGCAGCTAAAAAAGTCGCTGGCTCAATAAAGTTAATAGGTGTCACAATACTTACTTCACTTGATAAAAAATCTTTAAAAGAGATTGGATTTAATAAAGAAATAAAAAAATTAGTTCTTCATCAAGCTAAATTGGCAGCCAGAGCAAAACTTGATGCAATCGTCTGTAGTCCCCATGAAATAAAAATAGTAAGAAAGGTTTTTAAAAAAGAAATCATCACACCTGGAATAAGATTTGCAAATGAAAAAAAGGGAGATCAAAAGAGAGTAATGTCACCAAAACAAGCTATTCAAAACGGTGCAACTGCCTTGGTGATGGGAAGAAGTATTATCGTTGGTAATATAAAAAACAATATTAAGAAACTTATTAAAGAATTAAATTAAATGAAAGTTAAAATTTGCGGCTTACACCCAGCCAGAGATGTCCAGTTTTGTATTGATTTAGGAGTAAATTTCTTAGGTTTTGTATTTTATCAAAAATCTCCTAGGAATGTTAACTTAAGCGAAATCGGAAAATTAAAAACCTATGATAGGTTAAGTTCAAAATTTGTGGCTGTAACAGTCAATCCTAGTGACGAATTTATCAAAAGTGTAGTTTTAAATCATTTTGACTTCATTCAACTTCATGGATCAGAAGAGAATGAGAGAATTAAAGAAATAAAATCAACGGGCTTAAAAATTATCAAAACTATAAAAATTAAAAAAAAGTCAGACATATATGATTATAAAAAATTTAATGAGTCAGATATTATTTTGTTTGATACCCCAGGAATGGAAAAGTCAATTGAGTTTCCAAAAGATTTAATCTCAGAACTTCCAAAAGGAGAACGGTATGCCCTTGCAGGTTCAATATCTCAATATAACATTGAAAATATTAAGAATTTGGGAGTGAACTTTTGTGATTTGTCAAGTAGTTTGGAAAGAGATACAGAAATAGGATACAAAGATCATCAAAAAATAAAAAGATTTATGAATAAAATAAATGACCTTAAAAATTAAAAAAGGTGTACCTCTAATCGATCAGCATGATAAAAATTTCATGTATGGGGGTAAATTTGGAGGAAATTTCATTCCGGAAACTCTGAAGAAGCCAATAGACGATTTAACAAAACTTTTTTCAAAATTAAGAAAAGATAAAAAATTCCTTAAAGAAAGAGATTATCATTTTGAAAGTTATATTGGAGCGCCAACTCCATTTATAAAACTAGAAAACTTAACAAATCACCTCGGAGGAGCTCAGATATACGCAAAAGTCGTTTCTGAAGCAAATGGTGGAGCTCATAAAATTTATAATGCTACTGTACACTGTTTAATTGCTAAAAGAGCAGGTAAAAAATTTATAGTAGGTGATACAGGTGCCGGCTATGCAGGAAAAATGCTCTCTATGGCTGCAAAAAAATTTGGTTTGAGATGTAAAATTTTTATGGGTGCAAAAGATATAAAAAGACAGAGACCTAACGTTGAAGCAATTAAAAAAAATGGAGCTACTATCGTTCCTGTCACATCTGGAAGTCAAACATTAGTTGATGCCGTTAGTGAGTGCATGCGCTACTGGGTTGCTAATAATGATACGACGAATTTGTGCGTAGGCTCAACAGTAGGACCTAATATCTTTGTAAAAATTTGTGCATGGAGTACAGCACAAATTTCTCGAGAACTAGTTACGCAATTAAAAGAAGAATTTGGAAAAATTCCAAGAAAAATAAAGCTATTAAACTGCGTAGGTGGAGGAAGTTCAGCGATGGGTTTTTGGAATGAGTTCATAGACACTGACGCTGAACTTATAGGTATAGAGGCTGGTGGACCAAAAAATAGTAAACTACACGCAGCTCCATTATCCAGTGGATCAAAGATAGGAATTCTTCATGGTGCTGCACAATATGTTATTCAGGACGAAGATGGACAAATCGGCTCTACTGAGTCCATTTCAGCAGGTTTGGATTATCCTGGCATTTCTCCATTACATTGTTTCCTTAAAGATACAAAAAGAGCTAGATATACTTCAGCAAGTGATGAGGACGCTCTAAAAGCATATAGGTTAGTTTCAAAATTAGAAAATATTTCTCCTTCCCTTGAGCCCTCACACGCTTTTGCTGAAGCGATTAAACTTGCACCAAAATTAAAATCGTCAGAAATAATTATTGTAAATTCATGTGGTGATAGCCTTAAAGATAAAGATATTATTAAACAAAAATTAGGGTCATATATTAGATGAAATCAAAAATTAATCTAACTTTTGAAAAATGTAAAAAAGAAAAGAGACCAGCCTTATTAACTTATACTGTTGCGGGAGATAACACGAAACTTAACTCACTTAAAATGTTAAATAAAATTTCAAAACATGCAGATATTTTAGAACTTGGTTTCCCTCATAATACTCCAATAGCAGACGGAGGTCAGATACAAGGTAGTTCACATAGAGCTCTTAGGAATGGATTTAAACTAAAAGATGTTTTTCAAATAGTTAAAAAGTTTAAAAAAAACAATCCTAATAAACCTTTAATTTTAATGGGTTATTTTAATCTTATTTATCAAAACGGCGAAAATAATTTTTTAAAAAATTGTAAAACTGCTGGAGTTGATGGATGTATTATTGTTGATCTTCCTTACCCAGAAAATAAAAAATTTGCTAACAAATGCAAAAAAAAATCTATTAATTTTATTCAACTTATATCTCCCACAACTCCAGTAAATAGAATGAAAAAAATTATTAGAGACTCACACGATATGGTTTATTACATTTCTATGCTGTCAACTACAGGCGGTAGGCTTAAAGTTTCGCCAAAAAATATCTTAAAAAAATATTCAAAAATTAAAAGAATCAACTCCAAAAAGAATATCGTAATAGGCTTTGGAATAACAGATAAGACTATTTCAGGCCTAAAATCTGCTGATGGACTCGTTGTAGGCAGTATGTTGTGTAAAACTATTACTAATTCCCTCAAAATGGGACAAAATCCTGTCACAAATTTAGATAAAGTTGTGTACAATCTAAAAAATAAAATTTTATGAATTGGATAACTAAATTTATCAAACCAAAAATTAAGTCTCTTTTTAAAAAAAGGTCTTCAAATGTAACAGAAAACTTATGGACTACATGTAGTTGTAAAAATCTTATTTACTCAGAAGATATGGACTCTAACCAAAAGGTATGTCCTAAATGCGGTGAACATCATAAGCTTACTTGTGCAGAAAGATTCAAAACGTTTTTTGATAATAAAGAATTTGAATTAATCAAAACACCTTTACCAAAAGATGATCCATTAAATTTTGTAGATAAGAAAAAATATACAGATCGTTTACAAGCTGCAAGAAAACTCACTGGTCAAGACGATGCAGTGTTAATCTCCAAAGGTAAAATCCAAAATATAGAAGTCGTAGCTGGTGCACAGGACTTTCGATTTATTGGTGGGTCATTTGGAGCTGCCTCGGGTGAAGCTTTTATAGCCGGAGCTCAATACGCAATTGAAAATAATTTACCTTACATTTTCTTTAGCTGTTCAGGAGGACAAAGGATGCATGAAAGTTCTATAGCTTTGATGCAAATGTCAAGAACGGCTTTAGCGGTTAACGAATTAAAGAAAAAAAATGTTCCTTTTATTGTTGTTTTAACCAATCCAACAACTGGTGGAGTAACAGCATCTTGGGCTATGCTCGGGGATATTTTAATTAGTGAACCAAAAAGTGTAATAGGTTTTGCAGGACGTAGGGTTATTCAAGATACAGTTAGAGAGACTTTACCTGATGATTTTCAAACAGCAGAATATGTAAAAGACCACGGTGGAATAGATCTAATTGTAGAAAGACAGTATTTAAATTCAACTATTGGAACATTATTAAATGTTCTATTGAAAAAGGCAGAGGCTAAGGCTAAACAAGAGTCTAATGTCACAGTCGATCAATCTTTACAATCAGCTAGCTAGTCATAAACTATTTAGTAAATCTATAAATTTTGGTTTAAAAAGAATAAAATTAGCCTTAGGCTTGTTAGGGCATCCAGAAAAAAAACTTAAAAATGTAATTTCAGTCATTGGAGAGTCTGGCAAATTTACAACTTTATTTTCTTTAAAATCATTTATCGAAGCTAATAATCAAAAGGTAACGACTCATGTTTCGCCTTCTCTTAGAGACATAAAGGAAAGATTTTACATAGGTGATAAATATTTAGATCATAAAGAAATTAAAAAAACTATAAAAAAGATAGAAAAATTAAATATCCCTTTAACAGTTTTTGAATGTCTTACTTTAGTTTATATTATAAATGCTTCAAAGATAAACGCTGACTATAATATACAAGAAACAGGTGCTCTCTGGAGACTGGACTCTAATAATATAAATGATTTTCCTAGACTTCAGATTTGTACAAATATCAATAAACAACATTTAAATTTTTTAAAACGAAAAACTTTGGATGAGGTTATTAGAGAAGATGTTGGGTTTCTTAGTAATTTTACAAATATTTATATAGGTAAACAAACGCCATATGTTTTAAGAAAAATTAAGACACTTTTAAAAAAAAACAAGAGTAAAGTTATTTATCCAAATGCATGGAAACTTATTAAAACGGGTAACCATTACTACTATCAAGATAGAAAATTTAAAATTAAACTTAATACTAAAAATATTTATTCTAAAGGAATGTTTGAAAATGTTTGTCTTGCTATAAAAGTAGCTCTTGATCTTAATATAGATAAAAAAGTCATTCAAAAAGCTTTGCCTTTTCTATCTTTTGAAGGTCGATTTCAATACTTAAATAAAGGTAAAATTAAAAACAAACTAAATAGAAATGAATTAATCATGATCGATGGAGCGCATGCTACTGCTGATGCGCAAAACTTAGCATCATATTTAAAAAAAATTAAAATTCCTAAATATGGAATTTGGGCCATGACTAAAAATAAAGATCCAGATTTGTTTATTAGACAACTTAAGGGAGTATTCAAAAAAATTATTACAATGCCAATTGATAATGAGGTCAATTCTGTCTCAGCTCAAGAATTGTATAAAGTAGCAACTGAAAATAAATTTAATGTAGAAAAAAGCGATAATTTTGCCCAAGCATTAAAGAAGATAAGTAGTAAAGAAAAAAAACTTATTGTTTGTTTTGGCAGTCTGTATAACTGTGGAAATATTTTAAATAAAAATTAAATATGTGGTTTAATAAATTCAAGCATGTCTTTTTCGCTTGAAGCACCTACTTTTGTACCTAAAAGCTTACCCTCTTTAAATAAAAGAATTGTTGGTACACCTCTCACTGAATACTTAGTTGGCTCATTAGGCTGACTTTCAATATCGTGATAATAACAATCAATCTTATCTGACATGTCATTTGAAATTTTTTCTACTATTGGTTTAAGCTGTTGACATGGTCCACACCATGAGGCTGAAAATTGAATTAGTGAAAGTTTGCTTCCACCAATTTGCTCACTAAATTTTTCGTCTGTAGAATCTTTGAATGCCATAACCTTTAATTAAGTATTTTTCATTTTTTGTCAACTATGCAGATGAATAATATTTTTCTAAATCTTCAACGTATGCGTTAATATCATCTAATATTTTTAGTTTTTCTGGTTGGTTTTCTTTTTCAAATTTTGCTCTTAAAGTATCTATCTCTGAATAAGTTCTTGGAATCGTATTCCAGTTTTCATTATTAGTGCTTAAAAGTTTTTTTGAAATATCTTTATGAATGAAATTAAAATCAGATTTATTTAAAACCTCAGGTTTTTCCATGTAAAGCAATTTTTTTCCAAAGTACTGTAACCTCTCATCTTTGAATTTAGAGATGACTTGAAGTTTTTTATCCCAGTCGACTCTGTGAAACTCTGGCATTATTTTATTATCTTCTGTTGAAGTAAATTTAGCGTAAATACTTTCCTCATTATATAAATCTTCTTGTGACTTTGTCTGTTCTTTTTCATCAATTTCAGATCGTTTTACCGAGGAAACCTTTTCCGCAAAAGCTTCATTATTTTTTATTATTTTAGCTCTTTCCTCTAATTTTTTTGAACCAATAAGTTTGTACTCATCAAATTGATTTCCATAAGATGGATTCATAATAACTGGATGTTTATTGTGTCTAACAGTTCTTATGAATTTTGGTTGTTTTTTCATTGCTGTAGTTAATTCTTTAATTGACATGTCCAAATATGGAGAAGGATCATGTCTTAAATCAAAACATAATGGCCATTGATATTGAGGATGCTGACAAATGAACGTTTGAACATATGGTCTGCTTCTTCCATAAAAATATTCATTCGTACAAAAAAGTAATTCTTTTTTTATTAACTCTAAGGACTGATTTTTATCCATTGTTAACATGCTTGCTTTCCAAACATTTGGCGCTTTTTTAGAAATTAATTTCGCTATCCCAATAGTAGCTATTACATCGCCGATTGCACTATGTGCATCTCCATGTTCAATACCGTTTAAAGGTGCCATTTGATCTAATTTGTAAACATCGTTCCCTTTTTCGTTTACAGAATTTTTAAGTGTATTTGGGTAATACAAGTTAGCAGCTCTTGCCAAACTTAAAATATCTCCTCTATTATTTCCGTTTGTGCTGGTAATGTAAGGATATTCTAATGTTTGAAATAAAGTGCACCTTAAAAATTCCTCATCAAACTCAATACTATTGAACCCAATGTAAGTAGCCTTGCCCCATCTTTTAAGTGTTTCAACAAACTGCCTGATCATTTCATAATGAGAGAGGTTGGACTTTTTTAGCATTGATGGTGAGGTCTTATTCACGATCAGCGCCATGGCCTCCGGAATTATTCCAGGACTTAATCTACACCTAGCATCAAAACGATCTAGTTCATCTAAATTGTCATTAGTTAGTACAGCTCCAATTTGAATTATTTGGCCCCAAAATTTATTAGATGAACTGGTCTCAAAATCGTAAAAGACAAAATTAGACATAATTTATTTTTACTTAAGAACTTTTATCTTTTCTGGATTTTCTTTCAAGGAATCTGTTACTTGCTCTGGATCTTTAATATTCCCAAGTGTATTCATTATGGATCTAGCGTCCCTACCAAAACCATCGGTTGCAGCCATGGCCTGCTCTAATTTCTTTCTTAGGTCTTTAATCCCATCAAAATGTTTTTCAAACCTAGAGCTTATGTTTCTTAGGTCACTATAAATTTGAGTTGCGTGTTGTTGAACTTTTAGTGTTTGAAATCCTAAATGATAGGATTGCAACAAAGCTGATAAAGTATTAGGGCCAGAAACTGTTACTTTATATTTTGTTCTAAGTTCTTGTAATAATAATTCTTTTGACTTTGGATCTCTATAACTTGAAAGTTCTGAAAATAATCCTTCAGTTGGAACATAAACTATTGCAAAATCTGTACTTTTAGGTGGAGCTATATATTTTGAATTTACTGTTTTAGCCTTTAATCTAAATGCAGCAGCTAAATCTTTTCTTGCCTCAGCTTGTGCCTCTTTATTATTAGCATTGTACGCGTCATCAATTGCTTTATATTTCTCAACTGGCCAATGACTGTCGATAGGTAATAAAACGTCTTGAAGCTTAATAGCAAATTCAACTGTCTCGGACGTATCATCTTTCATTTTTGCATTTGCAATAAATTGAGATGCTGGCAATAAATCTTTAAGGAGAGCACCTAATCCAAATTCTGCAAGTGTTCCATATGTTTTTACTCCGCTTAAAATTCTACTAAAATTATCTTGGCTTTTATTTAGCTCACTTACTTGCTGGTTAAAAACTGAAACTTTTTCATCAACCTTAGTTAAAGCTCCTGTCATATCCTTAGCAATTTCTTTGCTCATAGATCCAAAAGATTGGCCGAAGGTTTCCTTAAATGAGTTAAATTCATCTTTGAAGGCTTGTTCTGGATTTATTTGTTTTTCAGGCCTATTTCTTACTAAAAAGAAAATAACTCCAAGATTAATAATGAGTAATAATACCACTAATACTGTGATTAACGAATCCATGAATCAATATACCACATTAAGAATTAATATATTTCAAAATATTTTTTGCTGGCAAAGTTCTCCTAACCCAGTGTCTTGGAATACTCTCTGGTTTTAGTGCTGCGAAATATGCTCCAACAAAGTTTGCTCTTGAACAATTGCAACCGCCAGCTTTAATCGTTTTTGTAATAGCAGACTTATAGCTGTTAGATGTTATAATCGCATGAATTGATCCCATAAATGTGCCTGGATAACTACAAGCTTTACCAAATTTTCTTACAGTCATTATATGATTTTGGTTTTTTAGTCTTAAAACTTTTTTAATATTGTTAATTACATCTTTGAAATATTTGTTTTTTTTGTATTTTTTAACAAAAGATTGAACAGGATTTTTCTCTTTTTTATTAGCTAATTCTATAATCTTTAATTTAGATAAAGCATATTTTTCATTTATTCTTGAATTAGCTACAGATTTAATAACTTTTTTAAGTTCTTTTTCTTTATTATTATAAAGAAAATAAGGCAGAACAGCGCAAAAACCATCGGACTCGTTCACTTTTGTGCCACCGGTAATATTTTTCTTAGATTTAATATTTTGAATAGTCTCTAAGATATTCTGATGGATCCAAGGACCATTCATGGGTTTTTTCCATTTAACTTTTTTATATTTTTTTCTTAATTTTAAATTTTTCCAGTAACCTGAGCCTGGACCAAAGTTTTTAATTACATTTTTTTTGAAATTTTTAAGAACTTCTGATTTTGAATAAAGCAAAGTCCTAAACATTACCTGTCCAACATCATTATATCCTGAGACATTTCCAGTTTTTATATTGTAAAAAGGACTTCTATTTTTTTTTAAAAAAGCTATTTCTTTTTTTCCCTTAATATATTTCTTTAACTTTTTTGGGTCATATACCCAATGTAGAGGTCTAGTCGCTGCGTCCGCAACTGTTGCACCTAAAAAAATATGTAAATTATCCATTTAGTGTAGCTTTACTATTAGCTAGGGATCCACAAGATGCATTTATGTCTCTACCTCTACTTCTTCTAAATAGAGAAAGAAAACCTGCATCTTGAATTATCTTTGAAAACTTATCAATATTTTCTTGAGTTGCTGGTTTGAAATCCTTATTTGATAAAGGATTAAACTCAATCAAATTTAATTTTGAAGGAACTTTTTTCATAATCTTTATTAGTTCTTTAGCGTGTTTATCTGTTAAATTCTCTTCTAAACATATCCATTCAATAAAAATAGGTAATTTTGTTTTTTCATAATATTTTTTTAGTTTCGGTAATAATGAATTAATTGAATATTTATCATTTATTGGCATTAATTCTGATCTATGTTTTGGTATAGAACTATGTAGGCTCCATGCAAGATAAACATCTAACTCATTTGCAGCCCACACTATCGCATCTAAATTATCTTTTTTAGTTCCTACTCCTACTGTACTTACTGTAATTCTAGTTCTTCCATACTCCAAGCCATCTTTATTTTTTGAATTGTCTATGGCAACTTTTACATTATCTAAATTCAGAAAAGGCGAGCCTTCACCCATCAATACTTGATTGGTTATTTTTTTCTGTGTTGACCAATCATTAATATAATCTTTACTTAAAATTATTTGCGAAATTATTTCTCCTGGTGATAAATTCCTTACTAATTTTTTTGAAATTTGAGCTGTTGCGCAAAATTCGCAAGATAGATAACAACCCACTGATACAGATAAACAAATTGTATATCTGCTTTGAGATTTATCCGGAATAAGAACTGTCTCAACATTTCTTTTATCTTTAAGCTCTAAAAGAAATTTAATAGTTCCATCCTTAGATTTTTGAACGTCTATAATTTTTGGTTTTTCTAAACTAATCAAATTTTTGATCTTGCCTCTTAGTTCAGCTCCAAATGTTGTAAGCTCGTCAAAACTTTTAATATTTTTTTTATAAACTGCGTTAAAAAGTTGTTGAGACCTCATCTTTGCTTTTTTTGGCTCAACTTCTCCTTTTTCAATTAAAAAAGCTTTTAGTTGATCAAAATTAAGGTCATAAAAATTTTGTTTTTCCATTGAGAGGATATTAAAGAGTTAAGTGGGGATTTTAAAGTCCCCACCCTATAAAAGTTTAAAGCTGATTTTTATCAGTTTTTAAATGCTTCAAAATTTTTCCGGAATTTTTTCCGTTCTTAACCAAATAACCAGCCGTTCCATTGGCATTTGCCTCGGGGGCTTTTTGGTTTTTACTTAACTGCATTGAGAGTTTCTGCTCAGCTTTTTTTACGGCAGAATTTCCATACAGTTTGCTAAATCTATTCATAGCAACTCCTTTCATTTCTACCGACTTTGCAACCTTTAATAGGTCCGGCATGTCGAATGCCGAGTCTTTTTTCCCATGACAGATGGGTGAGTAAACTTTAATATAAGGTTTATATTTGTCAATGGATAATAAGCTTTTAGGAGTAATCATTATAGGTTTTGGTCTATTAGTTCTTTTCAGCGAACAAGAATACTCGTGGGTTATATCAGCCATTGCAGTGGGGATAGGTTCGGGATTTCTAATACGAAAAAATGAAAAAAATGATATAGACAAATAAAGATGTCTAAAAAAATTTTCATTGTATACGGCCATCACGACATAAAAAAATCATTTAATGCTTCCGTAAGAGATACTTTTATCGAAGAAGCAAAAAAATTAGGTTATCAAATTGATTTAATTAATTTACATGAGGAAAAACCGATTCCTTTTTTTGATGGTTCTGGCCCTAATGATCAAATTTTAAATTATAGAAAAAGACTAGAAGCTAGTGATGTATTATTTATGATTTCACCTTGTTATAATCTGAGAGCAACTGCAATTTTAGAAAATTGGATTGATTTAACTTTAGCTCCTAAATGGTTTTTCTCTTTTAAAAGACTTGTTGGCAATTGGGGTTACCCTGTTGCAGGTGCGATGAAAGGTAGAAAGGCTATAATGTCAATGTCTTACGGTGGAAATTGGTTTTCAATTCAAACCTGGTTTCAAAATATTCCATTTAGGAGAATTAAAGCAGGGGTTTTAAAGCTTGGTGGAATGGAAACAACCTACATAAGATTTTATGAGGTTTTACCAGGTATGACACAAGAAAAATTTAATTCACATATGGAAAAAGTAAGAAAACTAGTGCGAAATTTATAATAATTTAAATTTTAATTTAAAAAGTATATAAGGCAGATATGGAAAGTTTTAAAAATTGGATGACTGAAGCAGCTAACATCATGTTTGATGATAGTAAAAACGACTTAAGAAGCTTGCCAAAATCTGTAAGACTTCAAATTTTAATTGTTTTGTCTTTTGTTTGGTCCACTGTGTTTAGCCTTTATGTATTTAGCGTAACCTCTTTTGTTTTTGGATGGGCTGGAGTAGTTATGGCGCATATTGGATTAATCATAGCAGTTTACTTAACATTTAAATTTTTTCACAAAAAACAAGAACAACCAGTCAGTGTTTTTCAATCCGGAAATTATAACCCTGCAAAAATATTTGCTGTCTTTTTTATTGTTTTTTTTATCTTTATTTTTACTAAAGGAATTGATGTCTTAACAAGGACTAATAGTTACGAAACTCCGTACTCTGGTCCTGAAACGACTACTGAAGAAAGAATCAAAAGATTTGTAAAATAGCGTTTCCAAGACTAAAATTAACTAATGAAATTATTAAGAGTTGGTGAGTTAGGAGCTGAGACTGTTGCTGCCTTAGATAGTAACAATATCGTTAGGGATTTATCAGATCACATTAAAGACTTAAATCCACAGACAATTAATGAAGAAACATTCAATAAATTAAAAAGCATAAAATTATCTGAGCTAAAGAAAATCAACCCAAATATTAGAATTGGCGCTTGCATCTCAAATCCTGTAGATTTTTTAGCGATAGGTTTAAACTATAAAGCACATGCAGAAGGCACCAAATCAAAATTACCTACTGAACCAATTGTTTTCAATAAAAGCTCTGGATGTATTCAGGGGCCTAATGATCAAATAGTAAAACCTAAATCTGCTAGCAAAATGGATTATGAGGTTGAAGTTGGCATGATTATTGGTCGGAAAGGAAAATATATTAAGGAGGAAAATGCTCAAGATTATGTATTTGGCTATTGTATCGTTAATGACATATCTGAAAGATCTTGGCAAAAAGAAAGAGGTGGTCAATGGATTAAAGGTAAATCTATAGCAGGACCAACAGGGCCTTATCTTGTAACCAAAGATGAAATAAAAAACTTAAATAACATTAATTTAGCGTTAGACTTAAATGGCAACAGAAGACAAACTGGAAATACAAAAAGAATGATTTTCAATTTCAATTTTTTAATTTCTCATTTAAGTCAATTTATGACTTTATATCCTGGGACAATTATCACTACCGGAACGCCTGCGGGTACAGCAATGGAAATGGAAAAACCTGAATTTCTAAAGGCAGGTGACAAAATTCACTTAAAAGTAGATGGACTGGGTGAACAATTTCATGAAATAATAGATGAATAAGTATGTCAAAAAGATATTCGGGTAAAAGTCAAAAAGATAGAAACTTTATGAAAAAAGCAAAGTTATCTTTAAAAGAAAAGAGAAAGCTTAAAAGAGAGAAAAAAAATAAATAATGTGTGGAAGATACAGTATTCGAAAACCAGTAACTAAAACCGTTGATTTGGTAAAAAAAAACATAAAGGTTGAAGACACAGATAATTATAATGCACACCCAACTCAAAAGTTGCCTGTAATAAAATCCTATTCAAATGGTAAGGCTCTTGAGCTTTATGAGTGGGGATTAGTACCGAGTTGGTCTAAAAAATTAGACAAGTTCTCTCCTCTTATCAATGCAAGAAGAGAAACCCTTATGGAAAAAGTTACTTTTAAGAATCTTATCCAGACTTCAAGGTGTATTATTCCAGCTGATGGCTATTATGAATGGAAAAGAGAAGATAAAACAAAAACTCCCTATTATTTTTCAAAAGAGGATGATGAATTGATGTATTTTGCCGGGATATATCAGAATAATCAATTTTGTATAATTACAAGAGAAGCAACTGAAAAAATTAGTACCATCCATCACAGAGAACCAACGATTATTAATCAAAGCCAGATTAATAATTATTTGAACATTAAAAAAGACGCTATGGAAATATTAAACTCTATTAAACCACCCAATTTAAAGTTTCATGAGATATCAAAAGATGTTAATAATCCAGTAAATAATGACCCTGCTTTAATTAAACCTTTGAACTAAATGAATTTATCTATCTCACCAGGAAAAAATAATGTTGGAGCTTACATCAACGACATTAATTTGAAATCCCTAGATCAAGATCAGGCAACAGAAATAAAAAAGATTTTAAATAAGTACGGAGTTATATTTATAAAAGAACAAAATCTTGATCCTGAAACCTATCAAAATTTTGCAAAGAATATAGGTCAACCCGTAGTGTATCCAAGACTTAAAGGTTTAGATGAAAAATTTCCATTTATAAATGTAATCGAGAGGAAACCTGATGATAAAAATTTAAGTTTTGGTTCTAGCTGGCTTCATCAGGATACAAGTTATTTAGCTAATGATAGACCTAGATACACAATGTTAATGGGTATAGAAATACCAGTTGGCCAAGGTAATACGATATTCTCATCTGGCTTTAATGCTTACGATAAATTACCAGACGACATTAAAGAAAAAATTAAAGACGCTACTGGAGTTTTTTCATCGGCAGGTCCGATAGCAATAACCAGACTCGAACGAGAAAAAGAAATGGGAATAAAATCTTCAGAAAGTATGGAAGCCGAACATCCAATAGTTATTACTGTAGATGGGAAGAAAACTCTTTATGTATCTCCAGGACATTTAATGAAGATTAAAAATGTAAAAGAAGATGAAGCTGAATATTTAAAAAATTATTTAGTAGATCACGTCAACAAAGAAGATTTTATATTTTCATACGAATGGACAAAAGGTGATATCTGTCTTTGGGATAATTTAAGTATTCTGCATATGGCTAGTGAAATTAAGAACTGCAGAAGAGTTATGCATAGAATAACAATTAAATAACTATTTTTTTAAAACCGTAAGGTGTCCCATTTTTCTTTTATCTTTAATTGATTTTTTCCCGTAATCATAAAAAAATTCATTTTTACTAAATGTTTTGGACCTATAAGTCTCGATATCTTTACCCAAGACATTAAACATTTCAGCGTTAGAAATTTTTTCAACTTTTTTTACACCAAGATTACACACAGCTGCAACATGTCCAGAAAATTGACTTATGGAAAACGCATTTATTGTTAGGTGACCTGAATTATGGACTCTTGGAGCAATTTCATTGACTAACAAATTATCATCTTGATCAATGAAATATTCAACACACATCGTGCCAACATAATCTAATTTTTCTGAAATAAGCTTTGCATAACTCTGTGCTTTTAAAAAAATTTCTTTATTTATATCTGCAGGGATTTTTGAATGATTTAAGATTTGGTCTTTATGAATATTTTCTATAGGTTCATAAATATAAGTTTCACCATTTAAATATCTTGTTATTACAACTGATATCTCTTTTTTTAAATTTACCTTTTTTTCTAAAATATAATCAGCAGTAAAACACCAATTTTTTTTTACATCATCAAGAGAATTTAAAATATATTGTCCATGTCCGTCATAACCAAGTGTATTTGATTTTAAAATTCCGGGTAATAAGTTTTTATTCTTTTCGACGTCTGCAGCTTGTTTGATAAAGGCCCAGTCTGTAGTTTTAATACCTAAATCATTGACGAAAGTTTTTTCTAATTTTCTATTTTGAATTATTTTATTTATTTCAGGTTTAGGTAAGATTTTTTTTTCTTTATCGATCTCATTTAAAATATTTATTGGAATATTTTCAAACTCATAAGTGATAATATCGACTTTGCTCACAAACTCTTTTATCTTTTCTTTGTTGTCGTATTGTGAGTAGATAAATTCACCCGAATAATTTTGGGCAGGACCATTTTCATCGTCTGATATTACTATAGTCTTTATATTAAGTTTTTTTGCAGCCTGGCATAACAATGAACCAAGTTGACCTGAACCAATGATCCCTAGGGTGCTTATTGTCATCGAATTAAGGTTTTTTTTTAATAGATTTAGTTTGCAGACGTTTCCATTTATCTAAATTTGATTTAATTTTTTCATCAAAATTTCCAATAATTGAAGCTGCGAGTAAACCAGCATTCATTGATCCATTTATAGCCATTGTGGCTACGGGACAACCTCGCGGCATTTGTACTATTGATAACAAACTATCTAAACCCTTAAGTTTTTTTGTTTCTATCGGAACTCCAATAACTGGCAAGGAAGATAAAGATGCCACCATGCCAGGCAAATGTGCTGAACCTCCAGCTCCAGCCACAATAACACCAAAACCGTTTTTTGAGGCTGACTCTGCAAATTCAAACATTCTTTTTGGTGTTCTATGCGCACTTACTATTGAAATTTGATATTTAATTTTGAGAGTGTTTAAAATTTTCGCGCATTCTTTCATTACGGAAAGATCCGATTGAGATCCCATAATAATTGCTACTTTATTATTCAGTTTATTACGCTTCACAGATTAATTTAACAATTATTTGTATAAAAACAATGGCCTAATTAGATTAAGCCACTGATTTATTTAGGAGGAAAGATTATGCTCGAACTCTAAAATTTAAAAATTTGGGACTATTTTGAAGTTCGAATAGAGAGATTTTTTTGAATTTCTTATCAACGTTAGTCTTTAACTTGTTTTTTTTTGCTTGTTTGATTCTCATAATATCTTGTAATTTATTTTTAACTCTATGAGTATTGCTGAATTTGCAAACTTGAGTTGAATATAGTTTATAACGTAAATTTAGGCAGATATTAGGCGTTTCTTAGCCAAATTTAAATTTTTGCAAAAAAATCTTTAGAAAGTTTTTTTATTGACCCACTTCGATTTAACACTGCTAGTTCCACTTCTGCGCTAACTAGAACTTCCCCACCTCTTTTAACCTCTTGAAGCAAGTTTAGTCTGACGTTGGTTTTTTTTAAAACAACTGTTTCGACACTTAGATTGTCTTCAAAAACTGCTGATTTTAGATATTTAATGTTGCATTTCCTAACGACAAACATTGTGTCGTGCTCGTTCATAAGTTGAGTTAAACTAAGACCAAATTTTTCGTGTATTAGCTCCGTTCTAGCTCTCTCGATATACTGAAGATATCTAGAGTAAAATACTCGACCAAAGTCAACATCTTCAACATAAACTTTCAATTCATAAATGTGGCTTTTAGACATAATTTCAATCATAAGGCTAAAGTTTATCTTATTCAATAAAGTTTCAATTTCTTTTTTTGGTCCAAATTATGCCAAGCAAAGCACAGACTTTAACTTTAAATTTTAATCATGAAAATATTATCTACTTTTATATTGTTGCTTATGTTGACTAATTGTGCTGGAGGCAACATGGCCAAAGTAAAATTTGGCAAAAGATGTACAGCTACCGATGAAAATGGTTTTAAAGAAAGCTCGTATGTTTGGGTCATTTCAAAAGAAGCACTTAAAACATTTGATAAGAGAATAAATAAATCTAATTGTTCGGATATTTAATTTCCTTTTAAATTTAATTGTCTGTGCTAATAAGGGGTATGCGAATACCCCTTATTCTGTGTATATTATTTTCATTAAGTACTAATTTAAATGCTATGGAAAAAAAACCTTATCATCATGTTTATAAAGACGGAAAATTATTTGCTTTTAGAAACCTTGAGGGAGGTCCTAAAAGGGATCCTAATTTTAAATGGGATTGGAAAGTTTTTAGGGAGGAAAAAAAGAAACTTAAGATTGATTATCCACCTGAACATGTAATTGATAAAAAAATAGTTTTAAAAAATCTTGAGAAACATAAATCCGACTCATATGTGATGTGGCTTGATCACGCGAGCTTTATAATTAAACTTGGAAACACTACAATTATTACTGATCCAGTTTTTGAAAAGAATTATGGGCCTATGGTATTTGGGCCCAAAAAATACATAGATTCTCCTTTAACTCTTAAAGAACTTCCGAAAATAGATTTATTTTTACTAACACATAATCATTATGATCATATGAGTATCCGTACGATAAAAAACTTTCCTTATAAGAATACTAAAGTTCTTGTGCCTCTAAAGCTTGGAAAATATTTCACAAAAAATGGATATAAAAAAGATACTGTTAAAGAAATGGATTGGTTTGATAAAATTAAAATTAATGATGAAATCACAGTAACGATGCTTCCAAGTCAACATTGGTCCAAACGATGGATTTGGGGAGATGGAAATACAAATAGATCACTTTGGGGGAGCTTTTTAATTGAATACAAAGATAAAAAAATCTTTTTTGCTTGTGATACTGGACCAGCTCCATTTTACAAAGAATTAGGAAAAAAATTTGGTCCTATCGATTTGGGTTTTGGAAATTTAGGCGCTTATAATTTCTATCCATTAGTTCCAGTTAAGGATAAATCTACAGCTCACGCAAATCCTGAAGAACTTTTATCTTTAATGAAAGACTTAGAGGTAAAAAAAGTTATAGGAATGCATTGGGGAACAGCAATATTAAGTTTAGAGCCGATCTGGGAGCCACCCGTAAGGTTTAAAGAAAACGCTGAAAAGTTCGGCTATGAAAAAGACGAAGCAATTATATTCAAAATTGGTGAGATTAAAAAATTAAAGGACCTTATCAACTAACTTTTTTTTTATTTCTTTCTCTATCAAGCAATTTAGTAAGCGAGTCTACCATAAGATCTGAAGCTCTAAATATTTCCGTTGGTTTAAATTCATAAGAGTTATGTTTTTCTGGATTTGATTTATCTTCAATTATAATTCCTTCATCAGGTGAATTATCTTTGATGTATATTAAAATCAACCAATCATCCTCTGCGGTATCATCCCATTTTATAAATATTTCACCAGTCTCAAATCTTCGATCAACAACCCTCATAATACTTAAGTATTTTGGAATATATCTTTTGTTTATTTGAAAGCATAAACTATGGGCAGATCTGTAAAAGCTTTCTAAAGCATACTCAATTTTTTCTCGTTCCTGATTATAAATTCTCTCTTTTTCTAATAAAGTTTCCTTATTATCTGTATCTTCAATTTTAATTCCTAATTGAGCAACTCTTTCTCTGATTGCTTCATTAACTTTTTGTTCTCTTAAAAATCTATATTTTACTTTAATTTTCTCTATGCGTTGTTGAACTTCTTCGTAGGACTCTCTTTGTTGACTTAGTACATATTTCTCCAAATTTTTTATTTCTAAAGCCTCTCTTTTTCTAAATTGTTCTATCTTTTTTTCTAAAGCAATTTGTTCTAAAAATTTTCTCTGTTTCTCTGCTTGCTCTTTTCTAAGTTCAGCTTGCTCCAATCTTATAAATTTCTGCAATTCTATCTTTCTCTCACGGCCTAATTTTTCTTCTTCTCTAAGTTCAAGTGCTTTAGCTTTAATTGCAAGCTCTTCTTGTTGTTTAAAACGTTTTTGCGCTTCTATTTTCTCTCTTTGCATTGCTTGAATTTTAATTTTTTTTTGTTTTTCTCTTTCTTCTTGAATAACTTTTTTTATATTTGAAACTCGATTAGAAATACTTTGAAAGAATTTCTGCAGAGATTTATCTAGATTAAAATTAAATCTGAGCATTGATCTCAATTTATCGCTTAAGCTTAAAATTCCTGATACAACCGCTCTTGTTTTTTGTGTTTTTTTATTTTTAAATTTAGACGGAACAGTTCTCTTTTTTCGTGACTTAGTTTTTCCTTTTTTTTTAATATTTCTTTTTATTCTTGATTTTCTTTTGGTAATTTTTTTTCTTCTTTTAGTACTTTTTTTTGATTTGAATTTTTTTGATTTTATTGACTTAATCTTTTTAAGTTTCTTTTTTTTTCTTTTCATACTGCTATTTAATTTAATAACAGTTTTTATGAATATATATAGTCTCTTGTTCTATGAGCAGAATGAAAGTTCTTGACAATTTGTAATTGAAAAACAACAAGATCGCGGTATCTGAAAGCTGCCGCACAGCTTGCTAAATAAAATTCCCACATTTTACAAAATTTTTCATCAAACAAATCTTTTATCTCATTCCTTTTTGCTAAAAATCTTTCTAGCCAAGCCTCAAGTGTTTTATCGTAATGTCTAATTAAAGTTTCTGTGTCAGCAACGATAAGGCCAGTTTTCTCTATTGGTTTTATAAGCTGACTCAGTGAGGGACATACACCACCTGGAAAAATATATTTATTTATGAATTGATTTGGAGCAGAAGGTTTGTCCACAACACCAATTAGATGAAATAGGAAATTTCCATTTTCATTTAAAAGACTGTTAATTTTCTTAAAAAAAGTGTTGTAGAACTTTACTCCTAAGTGTTCCCCAAAACCTACCGACACAATACGATCGTAGTTTCCATTTACTAATCTATAATCTATTAATTCGAATTTAACTTGATTTTCCAAACCTAACTTCTTGGCCTTCTCTTTACAGTAATTTATTTGATTAGTGCTTAATGAAATTCCAATTACTTCACAGTCATACTGTTTTGCTATCTCAAAACAAAGACCGCCCCACCCACAACCAATATCTAAAACTCTTTGATTTTTTTTAATATCAAGTTTTTTTATTATATGTTGGATTTTATTTTCTTGTGCCTCTTCTAAAGTTTTAGTTTCATCTTTCCAGTAACCACAGCTATATTGACGATGGTGCTTATCAAGCATCACATCATAAAGAATTTCACCTTTTCTTCCACCAATATCATAGTGGGCCTCAACATTTTTTTTTGATTTACCTGGAAAATTGAAATTAGTAATAAATCTCAATGCTTGATAAACTTTTTTAAAAAAAATACTTGCTGTGCTAACTTCACTTCTTCCTAGATTTTTTAGAACTTCCATTAAAAATTCCTTCAATGAAGCATTTTCAATGACTATATCTCCTCTCATAAAACCTTCAGGAAATTCAAGTTCAGGATTGAGCAAAATTTTCCAATTTAAATCTTTTTTTAGAAGTTTTAAAGTTATAGGGTTGAACTGTCTTGGTGAACCACAAATATATTTTTGATTTTCAGAGTCAATTAGTATTATTCCACCTTTTTTGAAAATTTTTGTAAATAATTTTGCTAAAATCATAAATTATGCTGCTAGGGTTTTTTCACTAATAAATTTTAGTTTGTTTAATTTTTCAATAAGTTTTTTCAGTTTTTGCTCACTTAACAAAGTAAGTGGAGGTAATATATTCTTATAATTTTCATCTTTTATCGAATGAAAACTGTGCAAAGCTGATATTAAATTATAGCCATCGAAGGTTTCACGAACACTTATTAATTGATCATTTTTTGTTTGCGGTATCTTATTTTCAAAATCATCAAATACTTTTCTGGCTAAGAAGTGCGTTGAGTTAGTAACTGCACTTATAACACCGCTAGATCCTTTTTCTAATCCTTTAAGTAGTTTAGCCTCGCTACCAGGAAATATTAAAAAATTCTTAATTTTCAAATTTTCATACAAATTATAAGATGAATCTTTAACTCCAATTATATTTTTAGGGAATGACTTAACTAATTTTGTAATTGCATCAATTGAAAAAATATAACCAGATAATTTTTGAAAATTATAAATTACAATTTTAATTTTTGGGCATGCTAAAATTATTTTTTTGTAAAACTCAAACACTCCCTCATCAGAATTTCCAACATAGTATGCGCTTGGCATTAACAAAATCGTATTAAAATTAAACTCGCTGGCATATTTTATTAACTCAATATTTTCATTAAGACTGTTGCAGCCTGTGCCTAAATAAAAGTGTTTTCTTTGTTTGTGTGTAGAAATTTTTGAAATGAGCTCCATTTTTTCATTTTTAGAAATCAGTTGTGACATTCCAGTGCTTCCAAAAAAGAAGCAACCATGTAATCCATTTTTGATTAAGTTCTCAGCATGAGAAATAGTAGCCTCAACATTTAACGTTAAGTCTTTATTTAAAACACTTAAACTTGCTGCGTATACGCCTCGTTTCAACATCTTATTGTCCCAATTTATTGAAATAAATTATAATATAAGTTTCAAAAATGAAAGTTCTGATTCTAATAAATAAAGTTGGGCTAGGAGACTGTATAATTCACCTGAATTATATACATGAAATCTCGAAAAAATATGAAAAACCAGTTTCTATATTAGCTAAAGAAAATACTAGGGCAAAAGATCTTTTTCAAGACGATCCTCATATCAAAGAAATCATAACATTAGATCGCTTAGAAGATGAAACTGGTAGCCACGATGGTTTAAATGGATTTATAAAGTTGATAAAAGATATTAAAGAAAAAAAATTTGATAAAGTATTCATATTTAATAGTTCAGTAAGATATTTTTTAGTTTGTAAATTTGCAGGAATAAAAAAAATTGCTCAATATCCTCTATTTAAAAAAAAGGGGCAGCATGTTGTTAATACAGCAAAAATTTTCACTGAGAGTGAAATTGATAAAATTGTATCAACTCAACCAAAACTCTTTGTAAATCAAGATAAGATATTAAAAGCTCAAAAAAAAATGTCATTAAATTATAAATGTATTGTATTAGGTATTAGTGCATCCGGACCAACTAAACGCTGGGAAATAAAAAATTTTATTAAATTAAGTGAAAAAATAAATCAAAAATTTCCATCGAAATTTTATTTAGCAGCTGGAAAAAATGACCAGTCTTTGATAAATGAAATATCGAATTCAAATATAGGATCTAATTGTATATCTTTAAATAACTTAAAGATAAATGAAATGCTTCCAATTATAGCAAATTGTAACTTATACTGCGGAAATGATACAGGTTTTATGCATATCAGTGCGGCTCTTAATGTAAAAACTGTAGCTTTGTTTATGGATAGTCCAGTCCTGGCTTATGGAAAGTATTCAAAAAATATTAATGTAATAATACCAGAAGGTGAGACTGAAGAGACAACAACCCATGATACTTTGGGTGCAGACAAGATCTCTTTTGATAAAGTTTATAACAAATGTATTGAGCTTTTAACTAACTAAAATCAGTTTTTAATATTTTTTCTTTTGCTTCATTTACTAATTGACTCAATCTAGAACTGTCTACATTACGGTTCATATCAGGATGAATTTTTTTTTGTAATTGATTAGCTGCTTTTAAAACTTCTTCTTTGCTCGCACCCTTTTTTAATCCTAGCAATTTATAAGCTTCTTCTGATGTAAGGCTTGAAGATCCTGGAGTTTGGCCAAACTGACCTTGAGAAAATCTTCCTGCGTTATTTTTCATGAATTGGATTAGTCTCCATAATTGATACATTTGCAGAGCAGTAAACCCTTTAATCTTGAGCCCAGAGAGCAAGATCAACCACATTGGAAGACTGAAGATGAATTTACCGCCAATTGTAAATAGTACAGCTAGAATCAACGATATATAAATTGCAATTTTTTTTATAGTTGTAGCTATCTTTTTTGAACTAGCCCTAGCGAACCAATTTAGAAAAAGGTAGATTACGACGAAAATGATAATTCCCAACAAAAACAAATTCATATAATTTCTTAGTATGAATATACCAAAACTTAAAAAAATAAAGACTACGAAAAATTATCACGGAATTCCACTAGAAGATGATTATTCATGGGTTGATCAGCCAAATATCCTTGAAGTTTTAAAGGATCCAAAAAAGTTAAATTCTCAAGTCAAGGATTACATAGAAGCTAACAACAAAATAACTGAAGGCTACTTCTCAGACGTTAAAGAATTACAGAAAAATTTATTTAACGAAATCAAAGGAAAAATTAAATTAGATGACACTGGATTGAAATATAAAGATAAAAGATATTATTATTGGTCAAAAACAGAAGCTAAGGGTAATTACGGTAAAAGAATGAGGCAACTGATTGATGGCTCTAAATCTGAAGAAGTTTATTTTGATGGTGATTTGGAAAAGAAGAAGTCTGGTTCAGAGTATTTTGGAGTCGGCACTGTAAGCACTTCTTATTGTGATAATTTTATTGCTTATTCTCTAGATTTAAAAGGATCAGAATATTATACAATTTATTTAAGAGATCTTAGAACAGGAAAAAATGAAAAAGATGTAATTGAAAATACAAGCGGAAGCGTCACTTGGGCTTTAGATAATAAAAGCTTTTTCTACTCGAAATTAGATCAATATCATAGACCAAGACAAATTTTCAAACATGTCATTGGAACATCGACCGATCAAGATCAACTTATATTTGAGGAAAAGGATGAAACTTTTACTTGTGGTATTGGTATTACCTCTGATGAAAAATATTTCATTATTGGGACTTCTGATCACATAACAACTGAAGAATATTTTTTTTCTACTTATGCTAAAGAAATTAAACCCACTCTTTTTCAAAAAAGAAAAAATGATATTCGTTATTCAATAGACTCTTGGCAAGGTTATTTTTATGTTCACACTAATGAGGAGGCTAGAGATTATAAGGTACTCAGATGTAAGACTAGTCAGATAGATAAATTAGAAGTTTTTATCCCAGCAAAAAAAGAGACTGTTATCGGTGGGTTTGAATTTTTAGATGATTATATTATTAGATCAGAAAAGTCTGATGCTATACCAAAACTGTTTGTAAGAAATATTCAAACTAACAAAGAAGAAGAAATTAAAATTTCAGATGAACCAATAGGCGTTCCTAGTGTTTCTTTAATGCAAAGAGATACAAATACTACAATGATAAGAGTTGGATGGGAAAGTATGGCAACTCCAGGACAAGTATATGAGTATGACATCGTCTCAAAGCAAAAAAAATTAGTAAAACAAACAGAAGTTCCATCTGGGCATGACTCCGGTAATTATGTTGTTGAAAGAATAAAGGCTGAGTCTCATGACGGTCAAATGATACCTATTAGTTTGGTTAGATTGAAAACAGCAAAACAAGATGGAAAATCAAAAATTCTTTTATATGCCTACGGGGCATACAAACATAGTATATCTCCGTCTTTTAGTACCTCAAGATTTTGTTTAATTGATAGAGGAATTACTTTTGCGATAGCTCATGTTAGAGGTGGAGGAGATTTAGGAGATAGACATCATGAAAAAGGTAAAAAAAAATTTAAGAAAAATACTTTTTTAGATTATATAGCTTGCGCCGAACATCTTATAGAACAAAGATATACATACAAAGGTGGAATTTGTTTTTATGGCGGATCTGCTGGAGGTCTTACAGGTGGAGCTGTGGCTAATATGGCTCCCGATTTATTTTTTGGAATGCTTTTGTTAGTTCCATTTGTAGACACAATGACAACTATGTTAAATGAGAAATTACCCTTAACACCAGGCGAATGGGAGATGTGGGGAAACCCGATAAAAAGTAAAGAGTACTTTGAATACATCTTATCCTATGCACCTTATAACAATATTAATAAAAAAGATTACCCGCCGATGCTTATTACAACATCTTTGTTTGACAACAGAGTTCTTTACTCTGAGCCAGTTAAATATATTGCAAAACTTAGAGAGACAAAAACTGATAACAATCCTCAATTATTAAAATGCAAAATGGAAGCAGCAGGTCATGGAGGAATGTCTGGACGCGACAATGCGATCACAGAACTAGCAGAAGAGTATTCTTTTATTTTAAAATCTGCAAAAATTTTAAAATAGCAATCTTGAAAAAATAAAAGTAATCCCCATATCTTATTTGTCGGTTGCCAAGTGGGGCTGACATCAACCTTGCTAACAAAGGAGGACATATGACAAGTAAGGATCTATCGATCTTTAATTCACTTAGACCTTTTAGCATTGGATTCGACGACATGTTTGATCAATTCGAATCTATGTTAGGGAATGGTAGTCTTGGTGTACAAACCAATTATCCACCATACAACATCCGAAAGGCAGGCAAAGATAAGTATGCTATTGAAGTAGCGGTTGCTGGCTTTAACAAAGATGATGTTGAAGTTGAATATGAAGATAATCTTTTAACTGTAAAAACAAAAGACGTTAAAAGAACTGAAGAAAAAGAAGGAGATGAAGTTATTCATAGAGGAATATCACAAAGATCTTTTGCTAGATCATTTACAATTGCAGATGATGTAAAAGTGAATGGTGCTGAGCTTAAAGATGGTTTACTAACTATTTCTTGTGAAAAAATTATCCCTGAAATTAAGAAAAAAAGACTTATTGAAATTAAATAAGTTTACCTTACTTGCGGAGTATTTACTCCGCAGGTAATTAAAAGCAATTTTTGCTACTGAAACCAACCACAATATTCCTTGGGTTTACCTCAAACTTACGTTCACACTTAATTTTATATTTTTCAGTTATATAGACGTAATTTCTATTTCTTGTTTTTAAAAATTCAACTTTATCAGGTTGGCCATAAAAACTTTTAAGATCTTCTTCAGGTTTATTTAACCATTTACTTAATTCTTGCTCTTCTTTAGTTGTCGTATCTTCAATTTTCTTTGAGACAGTTTGGCAACCAATTAATGAAATTAAAAATAATGTGTATAAAATCGTAAAATAAAATCTTTTCATTCTTATCCTTATTTTATAACGAAAAGTTATAAACAGATATATTTACTCTTGGTTGAATCAATGGAGATATGAGGGATTTAGTTAAGATTTTAGCGATTATTTAGAGTAATAAACTTTTAACGGAGGTTTTATTTTATGATGGATAAATATTTTGAGTATAGAAAACATAAAACAAATTTTAAAACTGAGGTAATAGCTGGTGTAACTACTTTTCTTACAATGGCATACATTATGTTTTTAAATCCCTTTATCTTATCTGGCGAATTTGCCGGAACAGAAAAAGGTTTTTTTGATTTTGGAGCAGTATTTACTGCAACAATATTGGCTACAGCGCTAGCGTGTTTCATCATGGCATTTTACGGAAAAACTTGGCCTATAGGTTTGGCGCCAGGCATGGGTATAAATGCATTTGTTGCATACGGAGTAGTTGCAGGAATGGGTTACACACCACAAGCAGCATTGGGTGCAGTATTGGTTGCTGGAATTATTTTCTTAGCTATATCACTCACACCTTTAAGAGCGTGGTTGATTAATTCGATTCCAAAAAGTTTAAAACTAGGAATAGGTGCTGGGATAGGATTATTTTTAGCTATTATTGGTTTAGAAATTATGGGAGTAGTAGGAGATCATCCAGTCACATTAGTTACTTTAGGTGACATTAAGAATCCTTTAGTGCTTCTTGGTTGTTTAACTTTTGTCTTTATGATTGTTTTAGAAAAGATGAAAATAAGAGGTAACATTATAATTGGTATTATTCTATTTAGTATAATAGCTTGGGCTACTGGTTTAGCAAAATTTAATGGTGTTGTTGGTTCAATACCACCAATGACATACTTATTTGATTTTGATCTTAAAGCAGCACTTACAGCAGGTATGGCTTCAATAGTTTTTACATTATTGTTTATAGACTTTTTCGATACAGCAGGAACATTAACATCTGTTGCTAACGTAGCGGGTAAAGTTGATAAAAAAGGTAAAGTGCAAGACATCAACAAAGCTATGTTATCTGATAGTGTGGGAACAGTTGCTGGAGCAATGATGGGGACAACAACTGTAACTAGTTATGTTGAGTCAGGTGCGGGTGTAAAAGCCGGAGGTAGAACTGGAATGACTTCGCTTGTAATTGGAGTTTTATTCCTAGCTTGTTTATTCTTTTCGCCGCTCGCTACAAGTTTACCAAAAGAAATAGATGGTGCAGCGTTGTTGTACGTAGCAATATTATTCGTAAGAAATATCACTGATATTGAGTGGAATGATATAGCTGAGTCAGGTCCTGCAGTAGTTGCAATGATAACAATGCCGTTAACGTATAGTATCAGTAATGGTATTGCTCTTGCATTTATTTCATATGCATTAATTCAAATATTTACGGGTAAATTTGGCAAAACTTCTCCTGCTATTTGGGTAATCGCAGTATTTAGCGTAATTAGTTTTTACGTAGCTTAAAGATTCTAGGGCCAGTTAACTCTGGCCCTTAATTCTTCTGATGTTTGTTGATTAAGTCCTGAACTTTTATTTCTTCATAATGCTCAAATGGTTGAACTATCCATGGATTGCTCTTTAGCCTTTGTGCGCAAAAATCTGGTTCAAAAGTTGAGTCTTTTTTTTTCCAAAGTACAGCAGTCTTTATTTCTTTTATATTATTTTTGAGGGGTGGATATTTTTTCAACCAATCAATACTTTTGTTTAAAGTGATGCCAGTATCAGATAAATCATCACATAATAAAATATTTCCTTTCATATCCTGAACCGTAGAACTCATTTCTCTCGAAAAAACTAAATCACCTTGTTGATCTTCTGTACCCTCCCCTGAATAGGACTCGACTGCTAAGTAAGCGCATTTTAATTTAAAAACACGACTTAAAACATCAATAATTGGTGCTCCACCCCGCATAATACCGATGAGTAAATTTGGTTTGAAGCCACTTTCATAAATTTGTATTGCTAATTTTTCAACGATTAGATTATACTCTTTCCAATCTATAATAAGTTTATCTGCCATGAAAAAAGTTAATTTATTTTAAAGGAGTTGTAAATGAAAGGATACGTAGTCTGTGTTTATAAAAGTATAAGTAATGAGGCAAAGTTAAAAGAATACGCTATCAAAGCTAGAGCAGCAGTTGAAAAATATAAGGGAAAATTTTTAATTAGAGGCGGAAAATCTACATCTAATGAGGGCGATAGATCTCCAAGAACAGTTGTAATTGAGTTTCCATCATATAATGAAGCTAATAACTTTTATAATTCAAAAGAGTATCAAGATGCTCATTCTATTCTTGAAGGCTACGCAGAACGTCAGCATCAAACGATTGAAGGCGCTTAATATTGAATTGGTTCATCATCAATACTGCGCCAGAGATACCACGTGGCAACCGAACAATAAGGAGTAAATTTTTTATAAAGTTTATTTAAAAAACTTTTTGGAGGAAAATATTTTTTCTTATAATTATTTGATATTGCTCTTAATAGACCAATATCTTGCAAAGGCCAAATATTGGATCGATTGTAAGTGAATAATAAAATCATTTCTGAACTCCATCTGCCTATTTGTCTTAAAGTTGATAAGTATTGAATGGCTTCCTCGTCATTCATGTTTTTGATTAATTTAGGATCAAATTCTTTCTTTACAAATTTTATTGATAATTCTTTAATTCCCAAAGCTTTTTGTCTACTTAAACCACAGGATTTAAGTTGTGTTATTGATAATTTCGATACTTTTAAGGGACTAATTCTTTTAGTTTTTTTTTGAAATTTTTTAAATACTGAGTTAGCAGCTGATACACTTATCTGCTGACCGACTATACTTTTGCATAAAGAGTAAAAAATATCTTTTCTAGTTGTCAAAAATTTATCATTATATTTAATGATAAGTCTTTTTAAAACTTTATCTCTTTTAGACAAAGTTTTAACTGCTTTTAACCAATAACTCGGATATTTACTCACGGCCTCGGGCTTACAACTTGTTTTTTAAGTTGTGACTCTCTCATAAAAATAATTACAGAACTTGCAATAATTAAACCAGCTCCCAAAAGAGTGAGCAATTTTGGTATTTCACCCCAAATGAAGTATCCTAATAAAATTGCAAATACTAAATTTAAATATTTTGTTGGTGTCACTAGTGATGCTTCTGCGATTCTTAGTGATACGGTAAGTAAAATATTAGCTACTGAACCAATTATTCCTGTAAAAATAAGAAGAAAGAGTTCAAATTTTGATGGCATGATCCAGCCAAAAGGAAGGGTTGCTAAACCAACTACCATGCTTAGTAAAGAAAAGTATAAAGCAATTCTATAATTAGGTTCAGTAGATGATAAGCTTCTTATGCTTAGAGCTACGCATGCAAAGAAAATACAAAAAATTATTGGAAATAAGTAATAAATATTTAATTCTTCATAAGCTGGTTTAACAATCATTAACATTCCAATAAACCCAATGAAAACTGCAGACCATCTTCTAATACCCACTTTTTCTGATAAAAAAAATATTGAACCTAAGGTAACGAAAATTGGCCCTCCAAAAGTCAAACTTACAACATCTGCTAAGGGTATCTCTCTTAGAGCAATAAAAAGTGCAACTATTGCTAGTGTCCCAGTCACAGCTCTGAAAGCATGTAGTTTTGGTCTGGTAGTTTTATAAAAAGTTTTAAATTCATTCTTAGGTACAAGCATTAATATAGGTATCAAACCAAAAAAGAATCTTGCAAATAATACTTCACCTACAGGAAACTGATCTAACCATTTAACACAAGCATCCATCATCGCAAAACAGGCCACAGATGCTATACCGTACAATACGCCCAATTGATTTCGTGCTAGCAATTTAATATCCTCACAACTCTATATAATTACTTTATGAAGAAATGTACACTTGCTCTTGGCTGTTTTTGGAAACCTGAGGAAAACTTCAAAAATAAGCCAGGTATAATTGAAACAGAAGTCGGCTATGCTGGTGGATTATCCGATAAAGTTACTTATGAGGAAGTATGTAGAGGTGACACCGGTCATGCAGAAGTAGTAAGACTAACCTTTGATGAAAAAATAATTTCATTTAAAAAAATTTTAGATTTATTTTTTAAAATGCATGATCCTACTCAAAAAGATATGCAATATCCAGATGTCGGAACTCAATATCGGAGTGAAATATTTTATGAAGATGACATTCAAAAAGCTGAAGCTAAAGAAATTTTAGAAATCTTTAATAAGGAGCTTAATGGAAAAATCCAAACAAATATTTCTCAAATTAAAAATTATTGTAAAGCGGAAGAGTATCACCAGAAATACTTAGAAAAAAATAGATAATGAAACAGCTAGTTACCTCAGATTGGCTAGAAAAAAATATCGATAGAGTAAAAATATTAGATGCTACTTGGTGTTTGCCTAACTCAGGTAGAAATGCTGAGGAGGAATTTAAACAAAATCATATTAAAAATTCAATTTTCTTTGACATCGATAAAAATTCAAAAAAAAATTCTTCATTGCCCCATATGCTCCCTTCAAATAAAGAATGGGAAAATATTGTATCTAATTTAGGGATAAATAATTCTGATCATGTAGTTATTTATGATAATTCAGATGTTTTTAGTTCATGCAGAGTCTGGTATTCATTTATTTATTTTGGTCATGACCCAGATCATGTATCAGTTCTAGACGGTAATTTTACAAAATGGTTAAGGGAAAAAAGAGCTGTATCAAAAGAGATAAGTAAAATTCAAGAAACTAATTATAAAGCTGAAGAAAATACATCTATAGTAATAAATAGAGCCCAAGTGAAAGAAAATATATCTAGTAAAAAATTTCAGTTGATAGATGCTAGAAGTAAAGAAAGATTTTTGGGTTTGGTGCCTGAACCACGTAAGGGATTGAAAAGTGGTCATATCGAAGGATCAATTAATATACCTTTTCAATTGCTTTTAAATGAAGATCGAACCTTCAAAAAAAAAGAAGATTTAATAAAGATTTTTAATCAGAATGAAATAGATAAAGATAAAGATATTGCTTTTACATGCGGATCTGGAGTCACTGCATGTATTTTAGGACTAGCTAATTCTATCATAAGTGGTAAAAAACCTACTATCTATGATGGCTCATGGTCAGAGTACGGATTAGAATAAAAAATGAAAACATCATCAAAATTAAAAGTTTTTTTAATTATTTTTTTTATTGCTATTTTTGCAATTATTGCTGCTAGACATTTTATTGGTTTGCATTTCAAAAAAAAATTCAGTGTACGGCCTGCACCGGGTGTAATAGTTGAAAAAGTTGAAAGATCTTTATTTTATAAAAGTATTGAAACTTTTGGTACAGCAATTGCGCAAAATTCAAAAACTTATAGAATAAAAACTAGTGAAGTTGCTGGAAAATTAAATATTGATAATAGATTTGTAAAAAAAGGTGAAATAATCTTAAGACTTACAAGCGGAGAAGAGATTATTGCTGATTTTGAAGGTAAATTGGGTAAAAGAGAAATCGCCCAAGGAGTTTTGGGTTCAGAAAGTTTAATAGTAACTTTGGATGATCTAAAAAGAATAGTAATAGACATTAAAGTTCCAGAGAATTATGTAAGTATACTTAAACCAGGATTAAAAGCAGAAATCTCGAGTTCATCATTTAAGGAAACTTTTAAGGGAAAAATTCAAACTATTAGCTCAAGAATAGATCCTTCTACGAGATCAATTTTATCCAGAGTTTTAGTTGATAATTCTAATTTTAAAATCATTCCAGGGCAGCTAATGACGGTAAAAATAATATATGATGAAATTAATCAAATTGGTGTTCCTGAAAGTGCTGTCACGATTCAAGGTAGTACAACATTTGTTTACACAGTAAGAGACGAAACTGCTGAAAAAAAGAACATCGAAATTGGTAAAAGAAATTTTGGGAAAGTTTCTGTTATATCAGGAATAAATGAAGGTGATCTTGTTATTAGTGAGGGTGTCTCAAAAGTAAGAAATAATGCGAAAATTAAAATTATAAATCCAAAAAATTAAATGTTTCTAACAGACTTATCTATTAAAAGACCTGTCGTAGCCTCAGTAATGAGTTTGGTGTTAGTGATATTTGGTCTTGTAACTTTTCAAGAAATTCCAACTGATGAACTGCCTGATGTGCAGCCTCCTGTAGTAACTATTCAAACTGAGTATAGAGGTGCATCGGCAGAAATTGTTGATACTCAAATAACTCAAAAAATTGAAGATTTTGTTGGAGGAACACCTGGTCTAGAAACAATAGACTCATTCAGTGAAGATGAAAGTTCAAGAATAACACTCACATTTGAAACGAGTTTAGATTTAGATGACGTTGCTAACGACGTAAGAAGTTCTGTATCTAGGGTACTAGATAATTTACCTGATGGGGCTGAACAACCAGAAATATTTAAACAAAGTGCGGGGATGCGAACTACTATGTGGTTGTCTTTCAACTCTGAAACAATGACTGATTTAGAATTAACAGATTACGCTGATAGATATTTAACCGATACATTTTCTACTGTTGATGGAGTAGGCAGGGTACGACTCGGTGGTCAAAGAGAACTTTCGCTAAGAGTTTGGTTGGATCCAATAGCTTTGGCTGCTAGAGATCTTACTACTCAAGAAGTTGAGACGGTTCTCAGAAGAGAAAATACAGAATTCCCAGCTGGGCGAATTGAGTCAAAAGATATCGATCTAACTATAAAACTCGATAAAGCTTATAAGGAAGTTGAGAATTATAAAAATCTACCTCTTAAAAGAGCTCAGGACGGTTCAATCATTACCTTATCGGACGTTTCAAGAATCGAATTAGGAGCTGAGTCAACAAGAACTCTTTTTAAAGGTAATGGAAAGCAAGTTGTTGGTATAGGAATATATCAACAGTCTGATGCAAACACCATCGCTGTAGCTAATGGGATCAAAAAAAAGATAAAAGAACTAAAACCAAGCTTACCACCAGGCACTACTTTAGAAGTTTCATTTGATAGAAGTAATTATATTAAATCTGCTATTAAAGAAGTTTATAAAACGCTGATAATTGCATTAATATTGGTGACTATTATAATTTATCTGTTTTTAGGTAACCTTAGAGCTTTGGTTGTCCCTTTAATAGCTTTGCCTGTTTCATTAATCTCAACTTTTTTATCAATTTATGTTTTTGATTTTTCAATTAATCTTTTTACTTTAATGGCCTTAGTGCTAGCTATTGGTATTGTTGTTGATGATGCCATTGTGATGCTTGAAAATATAGTAAGAAGAATAGAGTTAGGAGATACACCTTTAGTTGCAGCTTATAAAGGCGCTAAGCAGGTATCGTTTGCAATAATAGCTACAACTGTTGTGTTGGTTGCAGTATTTGTTCCTCTAATTTTTATTAAAGGAATTACAGGAGTTCTTTTTACTCAAACAGCAATTACTCTTGCATCGGCTGTGATTATTTCTAGCTTTGTTGCATTATCGTTAAGTCCAATGTTGGCTAGTAAATTTTTGCAAAAAGATATGCAAAAATCAAAAATTGTTTTAAAATTTGAGAAATTTTTAAAAGATCTCACTTATCTTTATAAAATTTCACTACTAAATTGGATTAAGAAAAGAAAAACTATAACTATTTTTTTATTGAGTACTCTTGCATTAACAATATTCTTTTTTAATTTTGCCAAGAAAGAATTAATTGCTCCTGAAGATAGGGGGGCATTTTTTGTAATTATAAAAGCTCCACAAGGGTCTGGTTTTAATTTTACCAAAGATCGAGCAGAAGAAATTGAAGAATTATTACTACCAAATGTAGGTAATGGTGAATATAGAAAATTAATCATGCGAGTCCCAGGTTTTGGAAAGTCGGCCAAACAAGTAAATAGTGGTTTTATAATTGTTCTTTTAGAGCCTTGGGCTAAAAGAGATCGTCATGGAGTTGAGATAATGAGAGAATCATTTGGAAAAATTGCAAGAGTGCCGGGTGTTTTGGCTTTTCCAATAATGCCTCAGGGAATAAGGACTGGTGGAATAGAAAGTCCAGTGCAATTTGTTGTTTTAGGTAACACATATGAACAATTGATTGAGTGGAAGGAAATAATTAAAAAAGAAGCAAGAAAAAATCCTGGTCTTACTTCTATTCAAGATGACTTTGATCTGAACAAACCTCAATTAAACGTAAAGATTGATCAAAAAAAAGCTGCTGATCTAGGAGTTTCGACAGAAGATATTGGAAAAACTATAGAAACAATTTTTGGTTCTAAAAGAGTCACAAACTTTACGAGGGATGGAAAAGAATATTCTATAATTTTGCAAGGCGATATCAAAGATAGGCAAGAGCCAGATAGTATAAGTAAAGTTTTTGTAAGATCTAAAAACAATGGAAAGCTAGTATCTGTGTCAAATTTAGTTGCATACGACGAAGAGGGACAATCTCCATTCTTAGCAAGATACAATAGACAAAAAGCAGTTACTATTTCAGCAAGACTTGTAGGAGACTATTCACTTGATGAGGCCCTAAAGTTTTTAGTAGGTGTTGTAGACCAAAATACACCTCAAGCAAAAATTGCTTATAAAGGTGAAAGTGAAGAGTATAAAAAAACTAATACTGAACTTTATGTAATATTCGCTTTAGCATTAATTACTGCATACCTGGCTATGAGTGCTCAATTTGAAAGCTGGAGGCATCCACTGACAATTATGTTAACTGTGCCTATGGCTATTCTTGGCGGATTAATTGGTTTACTAGTAGTTGGGTCTTCACTGAATGTTTATAGTCAGATCGCATTAATCATTTTGATCGGTCTCTCAGCTAAAAACGGAATCCTAATTGTAGAATTTGCAAACCAGTTAAGGAAGGAAGGAAAAAATTTAGAAGTTGCTGTATTTGAAGCTGCCGCTATTAGGCTAAGACCAATTCTCATGACAAGTATCTCAACAATTATTGGCGTTTTACCGCTTATTCTTGGAACTGGACCTGGTGCTGCAAGTCGACTGACTGTTGGTATAACAATATTTGGTGGAATGTTATTCTCCACATTTTTTACTCTCTACGTAATCCCTACAGTTTATACAATTGTTGGAAGAGGTACCAAGAGGATAGATGCTGTCGAAATTGAGTTACAGAAGCAGCTTAAAAAATAATATATTTGTTTTTATCTAGATTTTTTTTGCAGAGTGTTAATTGCTTTCTATATTTGTTTGCCATGTCCTTTACAGACTTTGCATATATTATAGCTTTTTTATCTTGTGAATAGTTTTTATAATCTCCCCATCCCTTATAATAAGCTAAATATTGTCGATAAGGATCTTTTTTTGAGATTTTTAGTATCTTATTAGTTTTATAAATATACCAACCTATAAAATCTACTGAGTCTTTGAATCTTGCCCTTGTAGCAAGTGGATTATTTGTTTCTCTTTTATATTGTTCCCAAGTACCTTTTACTGCTTGTGAATATCCAAATGAGGAAGAAGGTCTTTTAAAAGGTATTACTTTAAATAATTTCTTTCTTGGAGGTTTTGCGAGCCAATTAAAATCGCTTTCTTTTTTAACAAAAGCTAGCTGCAGATGAATAGGTGCCCCCCATTTTTCATAAGAAGCCTTGGAATGTTTGT
Organism: uncultured Pelagibacteraceae bacterium; assembly: GCA_902617025.1. Lineage (GTDB taxonomy): Bacteria > Pseudomonadota > Alphaproteobacteria > Pelagibacterales > Pelagibacteraceae > Pelagilacustribacter. The sequence goes on from CACMVB010000002.1 coordinate 176,429, forward strand.
ACCATAAATATCTTTCCTCAAATATAGCGCAACTATTTTGTGTGTTTTTTGGAATCGAAGAGCAAGCACTTAAAATTAAAAAAATTAAAATAAATATTTTTTTTTTAAAATGAATCACTAAGTAATTTATACTAAAAATTAATTAAGCTTTCTCCATTTTTCTGGCTCCATAAACTTTCCTTGCCATAATCCTAATTTGTTTTTTTTAGCAAAATCTTCGTCTGGCACATATTTTTTTGAGTATCTTCTATATGCTATTGCAAGTCCATTTCTGACCATCCATTGATTCAAGTTTATTTTATCCTTAAAACAAGTAGCAATATATCTATTATATCTATCTTTAGACGTAGATATACATTTAATATCTGATCCATTTATTTTAGCAATTAATCGCTTTTTTGAAATTTTTCCACAGTTGTAGTCTTTGTAAAATATAAAACCGATAATATATGAAATTTTAAAAGACTCTTTTTTACATTTTTGTTTCATCTCTGGAGCATCTATACCTTCTAATCTAAATTTATAATTGTTTATATGAATAGTATCTCCATCTACAATTTTAGGAATTCCGGATACTTCCTCTGCTATTGCAGCGGAAAACCAAATCAAAAATATTATTATACGTATTAACATTTAATTTTTAATTTTTTTTAAAAATGTAAACATGAAATAAGCCGTCAATACTCCTAAGCTATTTGCATATACGTCGATAAGTTCAAATGCTCTATTAGGTATTAAATAATGTAATAATTCTAAAATTATAGAAATTAAAAATAGAAAAGAAAAGCTATTTACAAATTTTTTTTGATTGCTACGAAATATAAAACCTAAAATACTTAAATAGAAAAAGAATACAAAATGATTAATAGAGGTTCCAATTGGATTTGAAATAAAATCAGGTTGTTGTCCTAAATTACCGTATAAAAAATAACCCATTAAACTACCTGGGAATAAATAAAGAATTAATAGAGTTATAAATGAAAAATAGAATAAATATTTTAAAGTAGAGAAGATAGTAATTTTCATTTAGATTTTTATATAGTACATAATAACTTAATTAACTTATATGAGTAAACTAATCTTAACAAGACATGGCCAAAGTACATGGAATGCTGAAAATAGATTTACGGGATGGGTAGATGTTGATCTTTCAGAGCAAGGTAAGAAAGAAGCTAAAAAGTCAGGTAAGTTAATTAGTGAATTGAATATTAAAATAGATATTAGTTATACTTCTTATCTTAAAAGAGCAATTGAAACACTCACAATTATATTAAAAACTTTAAATTTGTCTATGAAGTTCAATACTGCTTGGGAATTAAATGAGAGACATTATGGGTCATTAACAGGTTTGAATAAGGAGGAAACAAAAAAGAAAATTGGTGAAGAACAATTTAAAAAGTACAGAAGATCTTGGGACGTGTCACCTCCTCTCATGGCTAAAGATAGTAATTACCTTGAAAATTTCAGCCCTCTAAACAGTGGAATACCTGAAAATAAAATTCCTTTGACAGAGTCTTTAAAGAACACTTACGAAAGAGTAATTCCTTTTTATGATATTGAGATAAATAAGAATTTGAAAAACGGAAAAAATATTTTGATATCAGCTCATGGAAATTCATTAAGAGCATTGTGTAAATATCTCTTTAAGATTTCAGACACAAAGATTAATGAACTAGAAATTCCAACAGGAAATCCGCTTATTATCGAATTTGATAATCAATTAAAAATTCAAAAATATTATTATCTAGATGATAGTAGGGCGAAAGATATTATTTTTAATCAATAGGACTTAAAGAAGATATTTTTTCAAACATTTCTAAGGTATTTAAATGATAAAATTTTTGATTACTTTCCAATCCACCAAGATTGTTTTCATTTATTAATTTTTTCCAAACTTCATTCATAGAAAAAATATTTTTATTGAAAAAGGCTAAATGATCATTTTTCATTATTTGCAGGCCAGTAAAAATGAATTGGTTATGTTCATCTTTAGAGATTAAATTATTCTTTAAATTGAAGTCACCTTTGAAAGAATTATCCAAAGATAATTCTTTTTTAACCAGTAACAAACAAGGTCTTTTATTTGTGAAATATTCTTTTTCTAAAGATTGAACTTCTTCAGAATATTTATTACTCCAAAGTGTATCTGGATTAATTACAAAAAAAGGATTATCGTCAAATTCTTTTGTTCCTTTTTTTACTCCACCACCAGTATCTAATAATGAATCTTTTTCACTTGATATTTTTATTTTAGCTTGAGATTTAAAATTTGAGATAAATTTTTCTATTTGATTAGCAAGATGATGAGTATTTAGAGTTATCTCTTCCACACCATGATTGATTAAAAGATTTATTGCTCTTTCAAGAAGAGTGCTGCCTCCTATTTCCAATAATGGTTTTGGTTTTTTGTTAGTAAGAGGTTGCATTCTCTTGCCTAAGCCAGCAGTCAATATCATCCCGTGTTTTATTTTCATAAATTATTTATTTTTTTTAGTTTTTTAATTTTTAGATGTTTTTTAAATAATAAGTTTAGGTTTTTGAAGATAGGATTTTTTAGGCGTCTTTCAATTAAACTCCAGGTATAAGGTAAATATTTTAAGTAATTAGGTTTGCCATCCCTTTTAAAAAGTCTAACAAATATTCCCAGAATTTTTAAATTTCTTTGAACAGATAATATCTCAAAATCATTTTTTAAATTTTTGTATTCCTCTTTTTTAAGTTTAGATTTTAAATAATAAAAATTTAATAATTTTTCTTGTAAATTTGAAGGCAATTTTATTCTTACATCATCAATTAATGAAGCTACATCATATAATGGGTTTCCAATTATAGCATCCTGACTATCAATCAAACCAAGTTTATTATTATTTATCATTATATTTGATGCATGAAAATCTCTGTGTACAAAAGTACTGTTTTTAAAATAAAGTTTTTTATATATTTTTGTTAATTCATTTTTTAAAATTTCTTTAATTTTTTTTAGTTTTGGACTTTTGAAACAATACTTTAAATACCAATCAAAAAATAAATCAGATTCATTATGAAGATTCTTAATCGAATAATTTTGAAAATTAATTTTGAATTTCCCTAAACGATAATTTCGTTGTAATTTTATATTTTGTAGTTTTATGATAATCTTAATTAGATCTTTGTAGTCGTTAAATTTATTTTTTTTTTTAATAATTTTATTATAAAAAGACTTTTGTCCCAAATCAGTAATCTCAATAATATCATGTTCATAGTGATTAGTGATTAGCTTAGGTGCATATATCTTATATTTTACTAAAATTTTGTTTACAACAATATAGGTAATTAAATTTTTAAATTTTTCTTTTTTGGCTTGAATTATAATTGATGTATTCTTTCCTTTTTGTAATCTATAAAATTCTCTAAATGAAGCGTCTCCTGATATTTTTTTAAGTTTATAATTCATTTAAAAATTTCCATCTATCTGAGCCTATAAATTTAATCTCTCTCTCTTTTTCATTTTTAACATAATCTAAATGTATTTCTAACTTATCAGTTAATGGAATATTAATCAGTTGAGGCCATTCAATAATCTTAATAGTGTCTTTCTTATCTAAAAAAATACCTAAATGCTTTAATTCTTGTTCATCTTTTATTCTGTAAAGATCATAGTGCATAATCTTAATTGTTTTTAAATCATACTCATAAAGTAGGTTAAAAGTAGGGCTTAGTACTTCTGTAATCTTTTCTCCATTTTTTTCTTGCAAATGATTTATCAAATATCTTGTAAAAGTGGTTTTTCCTACACCGATTTCACCAATTAAAAAAATACAATCATTCTTATTGAGCTTGTCTGCAACTTTTTGAGATAAGGAATTGAGATGTTCTAAAGATTTTACAATCATTAGCTACTGTTTAGTAGCGGTAAGTATCTGGTTTAAATGGTCCTGATGGTTTAACGCTAATATAATCTGCTTGCTCTTTTGACATTTTAGTTAATTTTGCACCTACTTTTTCTAAATGAAGCATGGCAACTTTTTCGTCGAGATGTTTTGGAAGTACATAAACTTTCTTTTCATACTTATCTGAGTTGTTCCATAGTTCAATTTGAGCAATTACTTGATTTGTAAATGAAGCGCTCATAACAAAACTAGGGTGCCCTGTAGCACATCCCAAGTTTACCAATCTTCCTTCAGCTAAAAGAATGATCCTTTTTTTACTAGGTAATTCTATTTCGTGCACTTGCGGTTTTATTTCATCCCATTTATAATTTTTTAATGCCTCAACTTGAATTTCATTATCAAAGTGACCTATGTTGCAAAGTATTGCTCTATCTTTCATATCTCTCATATGATCAGCTGTAACTATGTCTTTATTTCCTGTAGCAGTAACAACAATATCAGCATCTTTGATAGCTTCATCCATAACAACAACTTCGTAACCTTCCATAGCAGCTTGCAACGCGCATATCGGGTCTGTCTCGGTTACCATAACTCTTGCACCTGCTTGACGTAAAGAAGCAGCACTTCCTTTGCCAACGTCACCAAAGCCAGCAACAATAGCTACTTTACCTGACATCATTATATCAGTTGCTCTTTTAATTCCGTCTACTAAACTTTCTCTACAGCCATAAAGGTTATCGAATTTAGATTTTGTCACTGAGTCGTTTACATTTATGGCAGGTATTAGCAGCTCTTTAGCAGCCTCCATTTTTTTAAGTGCTAAAACACCTGTTGTAGTTTCTTCTGATACACCCTTAACATCTTTTAATAAATTTTTATATTCTTTATGCATTAAAGCAGTAAGGTCACCGCCGTCGTCTAAGATCATATTTGGTTTCCAGTCTTTTTTTCCTTCAACAGTTTGCTTAACGCACCACCAGTATTCCTCTTCTGTCTCACCTTTCCATGCAAAGACAGGAATACCTGCTTTGGCTATTGCGGCAGCTGCATGATCTTGTGTTGAAAAAATATTACAAGAAGACCATCTAACCTCTGCTCCCAATTCCACTAAAGTTTCAATTAACACCGCTGTTTGTATAGTCATATGAAGACAGCCTAGGATTTTTGCACCCTTTAAAGGTTTTTTACCTTTGTACTCCTTCCGGAGAGCCATAAGTCCTGGCATTTCTGTTTCTGCTAAAGAAATTTCTTTTCTTCCAAAATCTGCTTCGTTAATATCTTTTACTTTATAATCTTGAGCCATATTGAAGATGTTATTATCAACATAAATAAACCTTAGCAAGAAATAATGTTAGGAAACTTTAGGAAGCAAAACCTCTACCTGTGCTCCTTTAGCGTTAAGCCTATTTGAGGCTGCTACTGTACCTTTATGCAACTGAACAATATTTTTTACAATGTTCAAACCTAAGCCGGAGTGTTTCCCGAAACTCGCAGGTCTATTGCTATAAAAACGCTTAAAAATTTTCTGAGGCGATGTTTCAGCAAAACCTGGTCCCTCGTCTTTTACTGAAATTAATAAATTGCTAGAAGTTTCTTCAAGACCAATTTCAATTTTTTGGTTATCTTTGCTAAACGAAATTGAATTATCTAACAAATTAGCGATTACTTGCTCTAATCTATTACTTATACCGAATATAAAATGACCATTTTTACTTTTAATATTGTTGATAACACTTATAACAATTTTTTTATTTTGATTAATAAGATCCTGGTTAAAGTCTTCTACTACACTATTAACAATTTCAACTAAATTAATTTTACTCATTTTTTCTCGGGATAAAGATGCTTCGTCTTTTAACATTTGTGTGTAATCCGTGATTAATCTTTCTATTCTTTCTACATCATGATTTATGATTTTAAGAAGTTTTTCTGCCTCATTTTTTTCAGTAGTTTTATCTAAAAGTTCTGAAGCACTTTTTAAGGATGCGAGTGGATTTCTTATTTCGTGGGCTAAATCATTTGAAAATGTTTCTGCTTTATTAGTTCGTTGTTGTAATTCTTTAGTCATTTCATCAATAGACTGTGTTAGTTTACCAATTTCATCATTTCTGACGAAAACTTTGTTTATATCAATTGTTTGATTAGATTTTTTTTTAACTCCTTCACTAAATTTAACTAAAAGTCCAATTGGCTTAAGGATATATTTATTCAAAAATAGAGAAAAGATTAAAATCACAATCACAACAGCAATCATAGTTCTTATTATAAATGCTTTTCTTTCTTTCACAGCAGTGGTGATGTCATTCGCTTGCTCTGAGACTACAATATAACCGATATCATCGTTTTGAAATTTAATTTTACTTAACGTGCTTACAAAAAAATTATTTTTTTTATTATTAGTAACGGTCATTATTTCATCATTATATCTATTTGTAATAATATCTTTAATTTCATCTACTTCTTCTTCTTCAAATCTCTCTTCAATATTTGGCTTAATTGTTTCACCATCCAAAGCTTCCTCAAAAATTATATCTGATCCTGTAAAAACACTTTGATCTAAATCTAAAATGTTTGTGTCACCAATTAGATTTCCTGATAAATCATAAAATTGGACACGGTCTAGACTTTGAAACAAAAATCTTGTAGAGAGCAAAAAATCTCTAATTCCCTCTTTAGTGTATTCTATATTTAGTCTCTCAAGATTATCTTTGGTATTTTTTATTACTATTTTATGATTGTCTGATCTTTCTTTTACTAGATTTGGCTGGATTGCTTCAAGGTATATGATTGTAAAAAGCCCTAAAACAGAAAAGACTGTAAGGTTAATAATTAAAAACTTCTTTAAAATAGAAGCTGATTTCTTTTGTTTCATTAGCTAACATTCCATCTATACCCGCTTCCATATCTGGTTTCAATTGCAGAAAACTTCTCATCTACCTTTTTAAATTTTTTTCTTATTCTCTTTACGTGGCTATCAATTGTTCTATCCTCGATTTCTGTATTTTCCTTGTATGCTATGTCCATTAAGTGTGCTCTTTCTTTTATAACTCCTGGTCTTTTGGCTAATTCTTTAACAATTAGAAATTCTGTAGTGGTTAGCTTATCTGGCAAAGCTCTACCATTCCATTCACACTCCAATTGAGCAGGATCTAATTTTAATTTACCATGACTAATTATATTTTTTGTGTCATCGATAGTATTAGTTTTTTTCCTTAATTGAACTCTTATTCTCTCTATTAAAACTTTTGTAGAAAAACCTCCAGATTTTTTGACAAAATCATCAGCACCCAACTTCAAACCAAGTAATTCATCAACTTCATCATCTTTTGATGTTAGAAAGATAATTGGAATTGACATCTTTTTTTTAAGTTTTTTTAATAACTCTTCTCCGTCCATCCTTGGCATTTTAATATCCAAAATAGCTAAGTCAGGAGGATTTCTAGTTAATCCTATTAAGGCAGACTCTCCATCGATATAAGTTTGAACTTTAAAACCTTCTCTTTCCAAAGCAATACTTATACTAGTTAGTATATTTCTATCGTCATCTACTAAAGCTATTGTTTGACTCATATTTTTATTCTCTTAATTTTATTGTCAAAATTTAGGCGTTTAATGGGCTTCTCCCCAATTGTTTCCAGAGTTAATACTTACTTCTAAAGGTATTGAAAACATGTGATGGTCTGAGTGTGACACTGACGTCATAACTTCTTTAACAATTTTTTTTACTTCACTTTCATCTTTTTTTAAACATTCAAAAATAAGTTCATCATGTATTTGTAAAAGCATTTTTGCTTTCTTTTTTTTTTCAAGGATTCTATCAATTTTAATCATTGCTAGTCTTATAATATCTGCAGCCGATCCTTGTATTGGAGCATTAATTGCTGCTCTTTCTTGGAATGCGCGTACGCTAAAATTTTTATCGTTAATTCCTCTTAAATGAATTCTTCTTCCAAAAATATTTGTAACAAAGCCTTGCTTTCTGCAAATTTTTATTGTCGTGTTCATATAATCTTTAATTTCAGGAAATTTTTTAAAATATGAATTAATGAAACTTAAAGCCTCTTCATTTGAAACTGATATTTGTTTTGCCAATCCATATTGTGTAATTCCATAAATAATTCCAAAATTAATTGCCTTTGCTTTTCTTCTAAAATCATCTGTCACTTTTGCAATAGGAACATCAAAAACTTGGCTCGCTGTTAAAGAATGTATATCTTGTTTATTTTTAAAAGCTTTTTTTAATTCTTTTACATCAGCCATATCAGCAAGAATTCTCATTTCTATTTGGTTATAATCTGCTGAAATTAATAAATTATTTTTATCTGCTATAAAGGCTTTTCTTATCTCTTTACCGTCTGAAGTCTTTATAGGAATATTTTGTAAATTAGGATCACTCGAAGCTAACCTACCAGTATTAGTTGCAGCTAGTAAAAAAGAAGTATGCACTCTTTTTGTTTTTTTACTTATATGGTCTTGCAAAGCATCTGTATAAGTACTTTTTAATTTTGAAACTTGGCGCCATTCTAAAACTAAATTAGGAAATTTATGTCCAGTTAATGCTAAGTCCTCTAAAATTTTAGCGCTAGTAGCTAAACTTCCTTTCTTAGTTTTTTTCAATTTTGCTATCTTTAAGTCATTATAAATAATTTCTCCTAATTGTTTTGGTGATCCAATATTAAATTTTTTACCTGATATTTTATAAATTTCTTTTTCAATAGTTATTAATCTTTCCTCAAATTTTTTTGAAAGTTTTTTAAGATAAGCATCATCAACTTTTACACCACTCGACTCTAGTTTTGAGAGAATTTTTATCATTGGTTTTTCAAATTCCTCATAAATTTTTTCTAACTTTTCCCTAGATACTCTCTCAGATAAAACTTCATATAATCTTAACGTTATATCTGCATCCTCAGCAGCATATTCAGTGGCTGATTTAAGATCTACTTCTGAAAAATTTAACTGCTTTTTTCCAGTTCCTACCAAATCTTTATAAGATATAGTTTTATGACCAAGATGTAATTCAGATAATGTATCCATATTATGTCTATTATTTCCCGCGTCTAGTGTGTACGAAAGTAACATCGTGTCTTCCACTGAGCTTAGTTCGATGCCGTGGTTTTTAAATATTATAAAATCATATTTTATATTTTGGCCAACTTTTTTTATGCTTGGGTCTTCTAAAAGTGGTTTAAGTTTCTTCAAAACAATATCCCTTTTTAATTCCGTTTTCTCTGTATGACCTACCGGGATATAGAAAGCTTCGTTAGCCTCATAACATAAAGATATGCCAACAAGATCTGCTTCTTGGGGATTTAAGGATGAGGTTTCAGTATCAACTGCTATAACTGATTTTTCATTTATTTTTTTTATTAATTCATCCAATTGTTTCTCTTTGAAAATAGTTTTGTAGGACTTTGTATTAATCTTATTGTTTTTTTTTACAGAATTTTTCTCATTAAAATCTTTGTTTCCAGGTTCTCCATAAAAACTAATTGCCTGGCTCAACAATCTATTAAATTCCATGTCTCTTAAAAAATTGTATAGTTTATCTTTATTAATATCTTTAATAATAAAGTCAGCAGCATCATTTCTAAGTGGAACATCATTTTTTAAAGTTACTAATTGCTTACTAATCATAGCTTTATCTTTGTTAGATAATAGGGTTTCCCGTCTTTTGTTCTGAGGTATTTCTGATGCTTTCTTTAATAAATTTTCTAAGGTTTTATATTTATTTATGAGTTCTGCTGCTGTTTTAACTCCAATACCAGGAACTCCAGGCACATTATCTGAACTATCTCCAGCAAGTGATTGCACGTCGATTACTTGACTTGGTTTAACTCCAAATTTTTCAATTACATCTTTTTCGTCTATAACTTTACTTTTCATAGGATCAAATAGTCTGACTTTATTTGATACTAACTGCATTAAATCTTTATCGGACGATATCACGGTAACCTTTGCTCCAGCTTCAGTAATTTTTTTTGCATAAGTGGCTATAAGATCATCTGCTTCATAATTTAAAAGTTCAATAGACGGTAAGTTAAAAGCTTCAACTGATTTTCTTATATATTCAAATTGAGGAGCAAGGTCATCTGGTGCCTCTGCACGATTGGCTTTATATTCTTTATAAATTTCATTTCTAAAATTTTTTCTTGCAGAGTCGAAAATTACTGCAAAATGTGTCGGTTTATTTTTAGAATCGTCTGATCTAGCGTCTTCTAATAATTTAAAAAGCATAGAACAGAATCCGCTAACTGCTCCAGTTGGAAGACCGTCACTTTTTCTTGAAAGAGGAGGTAGAGCATAATAAGCACGAAAAATATATCCAGATCCGTCGACCAAATAAAAATGATCTGTTTTTTTTATTGAACTCATATATACATATTACATTGAAATCTTAATGAATTATAAAAAAGTATGAATAAATTTGCCCTAGCTGTTGAAAATCTAACAAAGGTTTACTCAAATTCTAAAACAAAAAAACATAATAAAGCATTAAATGAATTAAGTTTTGAAGTCAGACAAGGTGAGATATTTGGATTATTAGGACCGAATGGAGCCGGCAAGACAACATTTTTAAGTATTCTAGGAGGCACCGTTATTAAGACTAGTGGGAAAGTAAATGTATGGGGTTTTGATTTAGATCAAAATCCTCGTCAAGTTAGAGCGTCTGTGGGAATAGTTCCCCAGGAAGTAAACTTAGATGCTTTTTTTAGTCCAAAAAAACTTCTAGAACTTCAGGCAGGACTTTACGGCATTTCTAAAGAAAACCGTATAACTGATTTAATATTAAAGATGGTTTCTCTTCAAGATAAAGCTAATGTATACTCCAGAAGCTTATCGGGCGGGATGAAGAGAAGGTTGCTTATAGCTAAAGCAATGGTTCATCAACCCCCAATTTTAATTTTGGATGAACCTACAGCCGGTGTTGATGTAGAGCTTAGAAATAATCTTTGGGAAAACGTAAAAGCTTTGAATAAAGAAGGGGTAACGATAATATTAACAACGCATTACTTAATAGAAGCACAGGAGATGTGTGATAGAATAGCAATAATTAATAAGGGAAATTTAGTTGCGCTAGATACCACTGAAAAATTACTTGAGAGAATTAAAACAAAAAAAATAAATTTTAAAGTTAAAAATATTGAATTAAGTAAAAATTTAATGATGAAAGACATTAATTTTAAAATAAACTCTAAAAATTCAATATTAGTTACTTATGAAAAAAATTCATTAGATTTTGGAGAAATAGTCAATTATTTAAACGAAAATAACATCGAAATTGAAGACATTTCTACACAAGATGGCGATTTAGAAGATGTATTTGTCCAATTAACAAAACACTAGATTTTAATAAAAAAAAAGATAAATTATTCAAATGGAATTTGTAAAAAGTTTAAAACAAACAAAAATAATTAAATACATATTTATTGCTTTACTAGGCTCCATCCTTTTGGCCGTATCATCAAAAATTAAAATACCATTTTACCCAGTCCCTATGACTATGCAAACATTCGTTGTATTACTTATAGGGATTTGTTTTGGATGGAAACTTGGTGTGGCGACTATTTCTTTATATTTATTCGAAGGCATAATTGGTTTACCAGTGTTTTCAGGAACCCCAGAAAAAGGTATGGGAATAGTATACTTCACGGGACCAACAATGGGTTATTTGATAGGTTTTGTGGTAGCTGGATTTTTAGCAGGAAAATTTATTTACGATAATAATTATATAAAAAATTTTTTAAAATTAATTTTTGCTACTAGCTTTATCTATATACTAGGAATGTTATGGCTAGGAACTTTAATAGGTTGGGATAAACCAATATTCAAATTGGGAGCACAACCTTTCTTGTTAGCAGAGTTATTTAAAATTCTAATTGCAACACTAGCAATAAATCAAATTAGAAAATTTAGAAAAATTATTTAAGTTATCTTGGAGATCTTTTAGAGAGAATTCTTTGTAGTGTTCTTCTATGCATTTTAAGTCTCCGAGCTGTTTCGGAAACATTTCTATTACATAATTCAAAAACTCGGTGGATGTGTTCCCATTTCACTCTATCTGCTGACATTGGATTTTCAGGAGGCTTTGCCTTTGATTCTGGCGATGCTAATAAAGCAGACTCTACATCGTCCGCATCAACTGGTTTAGCTATATAATCGATTGCACCTTCTTTCACTGCGGCTACAGCCGTAGGTAGATTCCCGTATCCCGTTAACATTACAATTCTGCTATCTTTTTTATTTTTTGAGAGTTCTTTAACAACATCCAATCCATTGCCATCTTCAAGCCTAAGGTCAACCACAGCAAAGGCTGTAGGAGCTGTTTTAGCAATATTAAGACCCTCAGCTACTGATTTAGCCTCTTTAACTTGAAATCCTTTCTTCTCCATGGCTCTTGCAAGCCTACCCCCTTAAGGGATCATCATCGTCAAGGATTAATAGCGATTTATCAGCAAAGTCTGCTAATTTTAGCTGCTCTGGGACGTTTTTTTGCGATCTCATACAAAACTATATGGGTGCTGTAGACAAAATTTCAACACGACAAAAATGTCCTTTTTTTCTTTACATACAGTCAAAAAAACCTTAAACGCGAAATAAATAAGGTTTTTTTTATTAAATTTTTTAAAAAATCTTTGTGTAATTTAACGCGAGGGACACATGAAATGGGAAAATTTAAAACAGTTAACGAACTAGTTAACTCACTACAACCAGATTACCCCGTATATTGTATACGGCTTAACGAGATTAAAAAATCCGTAAAATTTTTTAAAGAATATTTTCCAGGAAAGATACTCTACGCCGTAAAAACAAATCCAAACGAAAAAATTATTAAACAGATTATTGCTAATGGTATAAATGAATTTGATGTTGCCTCACTAAATGAAATAAAACTTCTTAATAAAATTAAGTCAGATGTGAAGTTACATTTTATGCATACTATCAAAAGTAAAGAGAGTATATCGTCAGCATATTTTGATTATGGAGTTAGAAGTTTTTCTCTAGACAGTAAAGACGAGTTGAGGAAAATTCTAGAGGCTACTAATCAAGCAAAAGATTTAGAGTTGTTTGTAAGAATTGCAATTTCAAATGAACACGCTGAGATAGATCTTTCTAGAAAATTTGGAGCACTTCCCTCTGAAGCTTTAGGATTAGTAAGATTATGTAAGGAACATTCAAAAAAACTTGGAATAAGTTTCCATGTTGGTTCTCAATGTATGCATAAAATTTCTTACTCAAAAGGGATTCGTGAAATCGGAAATATAATTAAAAAAACAAAAATAGTTCCGAATACAATTAATGTTGGTGGAGGATTTCCTTCTATATATCCAGATCTTAATCCTGAGCCATTAATTAATTATATGGAAGAAATTAAAAAAGAGATTAATAATTTAAAGTTAAATAAATTGCCAGAAATTATATGTGAGCCAGGAAGAGCTCTTGTAGCAGAAAGTGGATCTACAGTTGTCAAAGTTATTCTAAGAAAAAGAAATAGCTTGTACATTAATGACGGAACATATGGATCTTTATTTGACGCTGGGGCACCAAACTTTGTTCTACCATCAAAGATGATTACAAGCGGAAGAATTCAGTCTAAAAAACTAACTGCTTTTAGTTTTTTTGGACCAACTTGTGATGGATTAGATTATATGAAAGGACCTTTTTTTGTTACCAAATAATATTAAAGAAGGTGATTATATAGAGTTAGGTCAGTTAGGGGCTTACAGTCTTACTTTCAGGACAAACTTCAACGGTTTTTATTCAAATGATATTCACGAATTAAGTGACAAACCAATTATATCTATGTACGATAATGCTAATGATAAAGTTGGTTCTTTAGTAGCTTAATGAATAAAAAAAATAGTCCGAATATCGGACACAATAAAAAATCTTTACTTAATTCCCCAGTTGAACATATCGATATCAAGTCTTTTGATGCTCGTAAGATTATTGATGGTATGAGTAAGATGTCTTTCACCTCTAGAGATACAGCCAGAGCGGCAGCTATTTATAATGAAATGCTTGCAGATAAAGATTGTTCGATTTTTTTAACCTTAGCAGGCTCTACTTCAGCAGGTGGATGCATGGATTTATATACTGATTTAGTAAAACATAACATGGTTGATGCTATTGTAGCTACAGGGGCCTCGATTATTGATATGGATTTTTTTGAAGCACTAGGTTTCAAGCATTATCAGGGATCCCAGTTTCAAGATGATACTGAACTAAGAAACAACTATATTGACAGGATATATGACACTTATATTGATGAAGAGGAGCTTCAAGCATGTGACAAAACTATATGTGATATTGCTAATTCTCTTAAACCTAAAACATATACCTCAAGAGAATTTATTAAAGAACTTGGAAAATATTTAAAAACAAATTCTAAGAAAAAAAACTCATTAATAGAAACTGCTTATGATAGTAATGTTCCTATATTTTGTCCAGCTTTCACAGATAGTTCAGCAGGATTTGGACTTGTAATGCATCAGGAACAAAATCCAGAAAATCACATCACTATAGACTCAATAAGAGAGTTCAGAGAAATAACTGAAATTAAACTCAAATCAAAACAATCTGGATTATTAATGGTTGGCGGTGGGGTACCAAAAAATTTTATTCAGGATACAGTGGTTTGTGCGGAGTTATTAGGTAAAAAGGTAGATATGCATAAATACGCTATTCAAATAACTGTGGCAGATACCAGAGATGGTGCTTGTAGTAGTTCTACCTTAAAAGAAGCAAGTTCATGGGGCAAAGTGGATGTGACGAAGGAACAAATGGTGTTTGCTGAAGCTACAAGTGTATTACCCCTAATAGCAAGCGATGCGTTTCATCGTAAACATTGGCAAGCAAGACAAAAAAGAAATTTTCAAAATTTATTCAATTAAAAAATAATGAGTAAAACGAAGATAGCATTAGTGCAGATGAAAATGTCGTCTGACCCAAAAAAAAATATTCAAAATGCTATCGACAAAATTCATTCTGCAGCAAAAAAAGGTGCAAAAGTAATTTGTTTACCAGAATTATTCATAACAAAATATTTTTGTCAGGTTGAAAGTCATAAAAATTTTAATTTCGCTGAGAAAATACCAGGGCCTAGTAGTAACTTATTTTCTGCGCTTGCTAGAGAACTAAAAATTATTTTAATAATTTCATTATTTGAGAAGAAGACCTCCGGGCTTTATCATAATAGTAGTATTGTAATTAATGAAAAAGGTAAACTTTTAGGAAAATACAGAAAAATGCATATCCCTGATGATCCACAATTTTACGAAAAGTTTTATTTTGCCCCTGGAGATTTAGGCTTCAAATCTTTTAAAACTTCAAAAGGTAATTTAGGAACTTTAATTTGTTGGGATCAATGGTTTCCTGAAGCGGCAAGATTAACAGCTCTTAAAGGAGCAGAAATTATTTTTTATCCAACTGCTATTGGATGGCATCCAAAAGAAAAAAGGAAATTTGGTAAGTCGCAACTCGAGTCTTGGCTTTCGATTCAAAGGTCTCACGCAATAGCTAATGGTATATATGTTGCTGCAGTAAATAGAGTTGGAATTGAAAAACAAGGTAATAAAAAGATAGAGTTCTGGGGGAATAGTGTAATATTTGATCCAAGTGGTAACGTTGTTAAAAAGGCCAGTTTAAAAGAAAACATTTTAATTTGTGAAATTGATTTCAAAAAAGTAGAAACCTCTAGACAACATTGGCCTTTTTTTAGAGATAGAAGAATAGACTATTATAAAGGACTACTTAAAAATCCAAGAGATGCCTAGAATAACAAAATCTCTTTTCAGGATGCCAGCTGAATGGGAAAGACAACAATCTACATTAATAGGATGGCCTTATAATAAAAATGATTGGCCAGGCAAATTTAAAAATATCCCCAGGATATTTGCTGAAATAATCTCTAAAATTACTAAGTCTCAAGAAGTAAATCTATTAATTAAAAACTACAATTCTAAAAAAGCAATTAAAAGATTGCTTAGGAAAAATAATGCAAAAGTAAAAAATGTTAAATTTATTATTTGTAAAACAGATAGGGTATGGATGAGAGATACAGGGCCAATATTTATTAAGGATAAAAAAAATCAAAATATTTTATTGAATTGGAAGTTTAATGGTTGGGCTAAGTATAAAAATTATAGGGCGGATAATAAAGTCAATTTGAGAATAAAAAATCATTACAAAGGAAATGTCATCACCCCAAAGTTTAATAAAAAACCAATAGTTCTCGAGGGGGGAGCGATCGATGTTAATGGAAAAGGTTTACTACTCACAACCAAAGAATGCTTATTAAGTAAAATTCAACAAAGGAATTCTTTCTTAAAAATAAAAAATTATAATCGCATATTCAAAAAATTTTTAGGAGCAAAAAAAGTTATTTGGCTAAATAAAGGAATTGAGGGAGATGATACTCATGGTCACGTTGATGATATTGCTAGATTTGTAAAACATAATAAAGTTTTTCTTGCTTACGAAAATAATAAAAAAGATAAAAATTTCAAAAATCTTAATGAAAACTTTAAAATTTTGAAAAAAATCAGAATTAATTCTTCTCAAATAAAAATTAAAAAAATTCCTATGCCTAGACCTATTTATATAAGTAAAATGAGAGTTCCAGCATCGTATTTAAACTTTTATATCTTTAATAAATTTGTTTTGTTACCTACTTTTAATGATCCAAAAGATAAAATAGTGATTAATATTTTTAAAAAAGAATTTAAAAATAGAAAAATTATTCCTATAGATTGTTCAGAATTAATTTGGGGATTTGGAGCAATTCATTGTTTAACACAACAAGAGCCAAAATAAGTTTTTTCTTATAGTAGAATATTTTTAGGAGACCAGCTAATTACTACTGAAGCACCACCTAAATTTTTATCTTCTTTAAACAAAAGTCTAGCATTTTGTCTCTCTAATAAAGTTTTGCCTAAGAAAGTTCCAAGGCCTAGGCCTGAGTTTGTATTTAATTCTGGTGATCTAGATTTTATGTAAGGTTCTCCCAATTTTTCAATAATGTCTTTAGGAAATCCTGGCCCATCATCATTTACTATGATTTTTATCTCTTTGTCGTTACTCATCAAAAAAATATTAACTTTACTTTTTGAAAATTTAATCGCATTGCCTATAAAATTTCTTAATCCATAGATCATTTCTGCAGACCTTTGGATATCAATTTTATTTTTATCATTATCAGATACCAAAGTAATTTCTTTAGAAGAAGTTTCTTTAAAAGAGTTTATAATTTCTTCAAGTAAATTTTCTAATTTTGTTGAACTAAAAAATTTGTCTTCTTCAATCTGTTTTTTTGAAATTCTTTTGAGAATTTCACTACATCTTTTAGACTGACTAATTAATAGATCAATATCTTTTGATAGCTCATTGTTATTTCCAATTTCTTTTTTCAATTCCTTAGCAACGACACTAATTGTAGCTAAAGGCGTTCCTAGAGAATGTGCTGCTGCTGCCGCTTGTCCTCCCAAGGACTCTAATTCATACTCTTTATAAATCACTTCTTGAAGTTTTTTAAAAGCTTCTTCTGTTTTCTTTTTTTCACCAGAGAAACGAATACCAAAATAACTTAAAAATATTAAACCAATCAATACAGAAATTATAATTCCAATTTTATAAAAATTTGGGAAATGTAACAAATTCATATCCTCTCCGGGTAGGGGTAAATGAAAAAATGATATCGTTAATAAAAGTAATGATGTTATTAAACCTAAAATAATTGTTGTACCCATACTTAAAAATGTTGAGGAGACAATTGCTGGAATTACTAATAAAAAAGAAAAAGGATTAAAAATTCCTCCTGTCAGATAAAGAAGAGCGCTTAATTGCAACAAATCAATCAAGAGGAAAGGAGCTGCATAAAAATCTTTTAGTTGATTAATTTTAATCCCAAATTGAAGGTACAAATTTGTGGCTAAACCTAGTGAAATAATTAAGTAACTCTCTATGATGGGGAACGGTAAATTTAAGTAATAAAAAACTATACTAACTGCTAAAATTTGGCCAATAATAGCTATATACCTTAGAATTGTTAGTGTATTTTTATCTAAGCTTAAGTTCTCTTTTATTCGAAAAAGAGTAGAAAAGTTCATTGCTTAATTAAATGTCTAAGTTTGTAACATCTAAAGCATTATTAGTAATAAAATCTTTTCGTGGAGCGACTTCATCACCCATCAAAATTTCAATCATTTTTTGATCTTCTTTTGATTTATCTTTAGTGCCTTTTGTGTATTGTACCCTTAAAATTGTTCTATTATCTGGGTTTAAGGTAGTTTCCCATAGCTCTTCGGGGTTCATCTCGCCTAATCCCTTAAATCTTTGAATTGAAAGGCTTTCTTTCTGATCTTGAATAAATTTTTTATAGTCTGCGGTTCCCTTTTTAATTTTTTTATCGACTTTAGATGTTTGTAAAATATATTCCTCAAGTGATTTTTCATCTTTTATATAAACACTTTTATTCGCTTTTGTAACTTTAAATAAAGGTGGTTGAGCAAGGTAAACATGACCATTTTCAATCAATTGATTAAATGGATAATTATTAAAAAAAGTTAGTAGTAATGTCCTAATGTGTGAACCATCTACATCTGCATCGGTCATTATAACAATTTTATCATATCTCAAGTTTTCTAAATTAAAATCTTTTGATCCGGTTCCTAAAGCGTTAATTAAAGTTACGATTTCACTTGAAGACATCATCTTTGAAAGTGCTTTTGTAGATTGTTCTTCACCATTTTTCTTTCCATTGACAAAGGTGTTTAAAATTTTTCCTCTTAATGGAAGTACAGCTTGAAACTCTCTAACCCTTCCTTGTTTAGCTGAACCGCCAGCGGAGTCTCCCTCTACTATAAATAATTCAGTACCCTCCCTTTTTTGAATTTGGCAGTCAGCAAGTTTTCCTGGCAACCCAGACAATTCAAAGGTTCCTTTACGTCTAACACTGTCTCTTGCTTTTCTAGCTACATCTCTAGCCATAGCAGCTTGAGTAATTTTTTCTAAGACAACTTTAGCGATTGACGGATTTTGATCGAACCAAGTTGAAACTTTCTCACTTATAATATTTTCAACGATATTTCTTATTTCAGAAGAGACTAGCTTATCTTTTGTTTGAGAAGAAAACTTTGGGTCAGGCATTTTTATTGATAGTACTGCAGTCAATCCCTCTTTAATATCTTCGCCTGACAAAGTTATTTTATTACGCTTGTTATTTCTATCATTAAAATATTTATTAATTACTCTGGTTAAAGCGCTTCTAAATCCTAATAAATGTGTGCCTCCATCTTTTTGAGGTATGTTATTCGTAAAGGGTAAAACTTCCTCCGAATAACCCGCGTTCCACTCAAACGAACACTCTACATTAACGTTATTTTTATTTGAAACTACATAGACTGGCTTTTTAAAAACTTCCTTCTCATTTTTGTTTGTCAAAATTGGTTTTTTGCTATTAATATGTTTAACAAATTCAATTATTCCTCCATCATATTTATGCACGTATTCCTTGGTCTTTTTTAACGATTCATCTTTCAAGGAAATGGAAATTCCTTTATTTAAAAATGCAAGTTCCCTAATTCTTTTTTCGAGAATAGATGAACTGAACTTAATTGACGAAAATATTTCTTTTGAGGGTAAAAAGGTTATTTTTGTCCCTTGTTTTCTAGTCTTACCAATTTGTTTTAGTGGTTTAATTGAATTTCCATCTTTAAATTTTATTTCATATTCTTTACCATCTCTAAATATCTTTAGCTCAAGTCTTTCTGACAAGGCATTAACTACAGAGACACCAACTCCATGTAAACCTCCTGAAACTTTATAACTATTATGATCAAATTTACCACCCGCGTGAAGTTGGGTCATTATTACTTCAGCTGCTGAAACTTTCTCTCCTTTGTGTATATCGATAGGTATACCTCTTCCATCATCTTCTACAGCAACGGTATTATCTGAATTAATTGTTACTATAATATTTTTACAATGACCTGCTAATGCTTCATCTATAGAATTGTCGATTACCTCAAACACCATATGATGAAGACCTGAGCCGTCATCAGTGTCACCTATATACATTCCAGGTCTTTTTCTTACTGCGTCTAATCCTTTTAATACTTTGATTGAGTCCGCACCATAAGACTGTGTAGATTTAAGTTCAGAATTTTTTGACATGGTTATTTATTATGATTTTAAAATTATAGCATTTTTTCAAGTTAATATAAAACTTGCTTCTGGCTCACTGATCTAAAAGTATTATTTGTCAACACTTTTAAGCCAAAAATTAAAAAAAAAACTAAAACTTGTAAATTTTAGATTTTCATTGGCATTATAACAAAAAAACTATTTTTATCAGATGCATCCTCTATTAACACAGGAGATGTTGGGTCTTTAAGGCTCATTTTAAGATTTTTGTCTTCTAATTCTGACGCAATATCAACTAAATATTTTGAATTAAAGCTAATTTTTAGATTTTCTGAACTAAAATTTGCCGGTATTTTTTCATTTCCTTCCCCAGAGTTAGCGCTATTGACAGAAAGTTGGATATTATCTTTGTAAATATCCAACTTCACACCCTCTTTTCTATCAGCTGAAACACTTGTGACTCTTTCTATAGAATTAACAAAGTCTTTAGATGATACGTTTAGAATCTTATCGTTATTTATTGGGACTACTTTTTTGTAGTCGGGAAATTTTCCATCAATAACTTTTGAAACAAGTTTTATTTTACCTACTATAAATTTTATTTTGTTTTCTCCCGTTTGGATTAACAAATTATCCTCTGTTTCAGATAATATTGTGCACAATTGGTAAACTGTTTTTCTAGGGAGTATTAGAGAATTGAAATTTTCAACCTCTTTAATTTCCAGACTGCTCGATGATAATCTATGACTATCTGTAGCCACTCCAGTAAAATATTTTCTACCATTACCCTCTGTTACGTGAAGAAAAATACCATTGAGATAATGCCTGGTATCATCATTTGAAATTGAAATTTTAGTTTTATTTAACAGCTTGAGAAATTGATTTTTGTTTAAAGAGATCTCTTTCGACTCAAATTTGTCTCCAAAAGTAGGGAAATTATCTGTAGGTAAACACAGCAAGTTAAAATCTGAGTTATCGCTTTTTAAACTCAGTTTATTTTCTGATTTAAGTTCAAAAATTAACTTTGAATTTGAAGATATTTTTCTTAAAATATCAAATAGAATTGCTGCAGATGTTGTTGTGCTTCCTTCAGATGTAATTTCTAAATCTGATATTTCGTCAAAGAATATAATATCTAAATCAGTTGCTACTATGAATAGTTTTTTATTTTTTAATTGTAGCAAAACATTGGAGAGAATTGGAAGAGTGTTCTTTTTTTCAACAACACCTTGAACAAAATTTAAAGATTTTAAAAGTGTGTCTCTTTTTACAGAAAATTGCATTAATTATTATTCTAATAGAAGACTTTTGAGTTGATTAATATTTTTTTTCATTTCATCATCCTGTTCAGACAATCGTGTGATTGTTTTTACTGCATGGATAACTGTAGTGTGATCTCTATTAGCGAATCTTCTACCGATCTCTGGTAGGGATCTTGATGTCATTTTTTTTGCTAAGAACATAGCTATCTGTCTAGGTCTTGCTAAAGGCCTTGAACGTCTTTGAGAAAGCATTTCGCTCAAAGGAATATTAAAAAAATTTGAAACTATGTTTTGAATTTTATCTACTGTAATCACTCTAATTTGGCTAAAAACATCTTTTAAAATATTTTTACAATCATTAATATTCAATTCTCTATTATTTACTCTGCTAAAGGCAACTACTCTATTTAAAACTCCGATAAGTTCTCTTATGTTGGTTTTGCTTTCAGAAGCTAGAAAAGCTATAACCTCTTCGCTTAAATTTATATTTTCTTTAAATTGATTTTGAATATCTTCTATTTTTTTTTTTAAAATCTTAATTTTTAATTCCAATTCAGGAGTTTCAATATCAACAACTAATCCTCCGGCCAGTCTAGACTTTAATCTATCTTGCACCCTATCTAGTTTCATAGGCGTTCTATCAGAGGAGATAATTATTTGGGACCCTTTATCCATTAAGCTATTAAATGTATGAAAGAATTCTTCTTGAAGGCTTTCTTTACCACTAATAAATTGTATGTCGTCAATTATAAAAACTGAGGATTTTCTAAAGAAATCTTTAAAGTTTACCATATCGTTTTTTTTTATTGATTTTATGAAGTGATACATAAAACGCTCAGCTGAAATAAACATTACATTATTTTCATCTTTGAGTTCTAAACCTATAGCATTTAGTAGATGAGTTTTTCCTAAACCTACACCGCCACAAATAAACAATGGATTATATCTTGATAAATGTTCACAAACCTTTTTCGAATAAGATAGGGCAATATCATTACTTTTTCCTTGAATAAAACTATCAAAATTTAAATTCGGATTAAGCCTATTATAATTTAAAATTGAGTCTTTTATCTCAGTTACTTTAGTTATTTCGTCTAATTTGAAATTGTTTTGATTTTGCTTACTTTCCTCTATAATTTTGAATTCAATTCTGTTCAAGCTCAACTTAAAGTTTCTCACTTGCTGTAAAATTTTATCCAAATACCTAGATACTATCCAGTCTCTAAAAAAACGTGTTGGAACACCTAAGATTAAATAATCATTGTATTCTTTTATCAATGAGATCTTTTGCAGCCAACTAGTATAAATTTCATCTCCAAAATTTTTTTTAAATGCTGATTGAATTTCTTCCCAATTCAAAGTTTTTTCCTCTTCAGAAATAAAAATATTTTGTTTTGTGTTATTTTTTTCCATTTTGATTTAAACTTGGGAAATTCCTTTTAACTCCCTTTTAAAATTTTTTGCAAGAAATTTTTTTGAATTTATAAAAATAATTTAAACTAGGTTGTAGCATTAGCGTTGAGATAGAAAATTTAAATTTTTTATTACAACTTTTAAATGAAACTAGATTTAGAACTAATAAAAAATTAAATCAAAATGTAGAATAAAAAACTTTTTTATCTATCAACTTAAGATTGATGAAATTATTTTATTTTTTTTGAGACTCTAGAAATTTTTCTTGCAGCTGTTTTTTTATTTATTACGCCAGATTTAGCAACCTGCATTAGAATTGATTGAAATTTTGAGAAGTATTTTTTTGTTTTTTCTTTATCTTTCGCTTTCATTAAGCTTTCCATATGCTTAATGGCGCTTTTATATTTACTTTTTCTAATTCTATTGACTATTGTCTGTTTTTTAACTCTTCTTACTCTTCTGACTGCTGACTTTGTGTTTGGCATTTTTAGGATTGTATATATGGCTGAATAATTACGGTCAACTTTATTATTTTTGACATTTTTTGCAAAAAAATGTTGCTCGATTTGATATAACTGTCCTGATGATTTTCAGATTGCAATCTATGTTAGAACAATCCTGATTTTCTCTACCGTAAACCTTGAAATATTGTTGGAAGACCCCTTTTTTCCCATTTTCACTAGAAAAATCTTTGATTGTCGAACCGCCAAGTTTTATTGAATTTTTTAAAATTTTCTTTGAAAATTTAATAATTTTTTCAATTTCAAAATCTTTAAGTTTAGTTGCTTTACGGTCCGGTTTTATGCCAGAAAGAAACAAAATTTCATTTACGTATATGTTACCTAAACCAGATACACATTTTTGATCCATAAGAGTATTCTTAATCGATCTTTCTCTTCCAAATAAATATTTTTTCAGATACAAAAAATTCCAACTTTTTTTCAAAGGTTCTGGTCCTAAATGTGCAAGATGCTGAGATTTTTTTATTAAACTTGAACTATATATCTTGATAAAACCAAATTTTCTTACATCATTATAAATTAATTTTTGTTTTTTACTTAAAATGAATATCACTCGGTTGTGTTTTTGATCTTTTTTATAATTTATAAAATAGTAGAAGCTCGTTTTAAATTTATTATCTTTATTATCGGTAAAGAAAAATTTACCTGTCATTCCAAGATGTACTAGCATTCGGTAAGTCTTTCCTATTTCAAAAATCAAAAATTTTGATCTTCTTTTGATTTTTGTGATTTTTTTTCCGACTAATTTTGATAATCTTATTTTATTTACTTTATATCTAAGATTAACATCCTTGATTTTTACTTTTTTAATAATTAAATTTAGTATATTCCTCTCTAATGACCTTTTAACAACTTCAACTTCTGGTAATTCTGGCATATAATTCTAGTATGAAAAGTAATATTCAAGATAAATCTAAATTAGTCAATTCTGTATTTTCAGATGTTTATAAAAAATATGATTTAATGAATGATATAATGTCACTCGGTATACACAGAGCTTGGAAAGAAAAATTTATTAACTGGATGAATCCTCAGCCTGAAACAAAACTAATTGACGTTGCTACAGGAACTGGGGACATTGCAAAACTTTTTTTAGATGCAACGAAAAATTCTGGGCAAATCACATGTGTTGAACCTAACACGCAAATGTTAAATCAAGGTAAAAAAAAGTTGAGAAAATATGAAAATATTAATTGGATAAACGCCTCAGCTGAAAAAATTCCAACTAAAGATAATACTTTCGACTATTACTCTATAAGCTACGGAATAAGAAACGTTTCAAACATTAACACTGTTTTAAAAGAGGCTTTTAGGGTATTAAGGCCTGGGGGACGTTTCATGTGCCTAGAATTTTCAAAAATTGACAATGAATTGTTAAATTATCTTTACAAACAATATTCAAAAACTATACCACTTATTGGAAAATTGGTTGTTGGCTCAGATAAACCTTATAAATATTTAATTGAAAGCATTGAAAAGTTTTACAATCAAGAACAATTAGCTGAATTGATTTTAAATAACGGTTTTTCTAACATAGAATTTAGAAATTTATCTAATGGAATATCAGCAATTCACTCGGGTTGGAAAATTTAGATGTTAAAAAGGGTTTTTAAATTATTTCAAATAGCTAGAAAATTTTCCACCTCTGGAGCAGTATCTACAATAAATGAGATACATCAATTACCAACAATTATTAATTTATTTTTTAATTTGATTTCGATTGGCACAAATTCAAATCTACGAGATAATAACAAATCCCCAGGTGATAAGCTTTGCACTGCTCTTCAGGGAATGGGAACAACTTTTATAAAATTAGGTCAATTTTTAGCTACAAGACCAGACATCATTGGCGAGGAACTCGCAAAATCCCTTGAGAAATTACAGGACAAAGTTCCTGCTTTTGATCTACACGATGCAAAAAAAATAATTAAAAAAGAAATTGGAGAGAATTATTTTAGAGATATTCAGGAATTGAGTGAGCCTATAGCAGCAGCATCTATAGCTCAAGTTCATTTTGCAAAAATTAAACAAGAAGGACAAGAAAAGCAGGTTGCAATCAAAATATTAAGACCTGATATAGAAAAATTGTTTAATGAAGAATTAGATGCTTTAATGTTGTTTGCTTACATAGTTGAAAATACTCTAACAAAAGCAAAGAGATTAAAATTAGTTGAAGTTGTCCATTTGTTGAGAGAAATAACCAATATAGAAATGGATTTAAGATTTGAAGCTGCAGCCGCAAATGAGCTTTACGAAAATACCAAAAATGACCAAGGATTTATCGTACCAAAAATTTATTGGAATTATACTACTAAAAAGATATTAACCTTAGATAAAGTAGAAGGTGTTTCAATACGTGAAATACAAAAAATTAATGAATTAGGGATAGATCTAAAGAAACTAGCAGAAAATTTAATTCAATCATTTTTAACACAGGCTGTTAGAGATGGCTTTTTTCATGGTGATATGCATCAAGGTAATTTATTTATTGATCCGAAAGGAAATATAATTCCAGTAGACTTTGGTATAATGGGACGTTTAGATAAGAATAATAGAAAATTTTTAGCTGAAATCTTATATGGTTTTATTAAGAGAGATTATGTCAAAGTTGCTGAAGTCCATTTTCAAGCTGGTCTTGTACCTAAAGATGCCTCGAAAGAGGAATTTGCCCAGGCTCTAAGATCTGTAGGAGAACCTATATTTGGACAAACTATCAAAGATATTTCTGGTGGAAATCTATTAGCTCAATTATTTGAGATCACAGAGAAATTTAATATGCCTACTCAGCCTCCACTTCTTTTGTTACAAAAAACAATGGTGGTAGTTGAAGGAGTTGCAAGAAGACTGTATCCCGAAACGAATATTTGGGAGGTATCTAGACCAGTTCTAGAAGATTGGTTGAAAAATGTTAAAAGTCCAAAATCTACTATCGATACCGCAATCAATACATCATCTGAAATTCTAAAAAGAATACCGGATCTTCCAGAGTTAATGGATAGAGCTGATTACGCTTTAAAGTTAATGGCTGATGGAAATTTAAATTTAGGTATTGGAACGAGTAAAAATTTAGAATTAGAACAAATGAAGATTAAAAACTTTAGAAATAATATAGTTATTAGTTTTTTTGGTGTTGTAATTGTCTTTCTATTAGTATTTTAATTACATATGACTTTGAAAAATAAAAAAATTCTAATAATCATTGGTGGAGGTATTGCGGCCTATAAATCTTTGGATTTAATAAGATTACTAAAAAAAAATAAAAATGAGGTTAAAACTATACTAACAAAAAGTGGTAAAGAATTTGTTACCCCTCTATCTGTTTCTACTCTAACGAAGAGTAGGACTTTTGAGAATATTTTTGACAAGGACTCTGAAGTGGAAATAGATCATATTTCATTGTCTAGATGGGCTGACTTAATAATTGTTTTGCCTACAACTGCAAACTTTATGACAAAGTTAAGTCTTGGAAAAGCGGAAGATTTAGCAACAACAGTGATTTTGGCATCAAATAAAGATATTTTATTAGTTCCTGCTATGAATGTAAGAATGTGGTTACACAAAGCAACACAACAAAATGTGAAAATTTTAAAGGATTATGGCTATCTGTTTATAGGGCCAGAAAAAGGTGAGATGGCATGTGGAGAATATGGTGAGGGCAAAATGTCAAGTCCAAGACAAATATACTCCTTTGTTGAAAAATACTTTAATAAAAAAAATATTATTAAAAGAAAAAATCTAAAAGCCTTAGTTACAGCTGGGCCAACAAGGGAGTACCTGGATCCAGTAAGGTATATTTCAAACGAGTCGAGTGGTAAACAAGGATTTGAAATAGCTGAAGCATTAAGTAGGTTAGGTATAAAGACAACTTTAATTACGGGACCTTCACATCTTTCTTCAACAAAAGATATTAAAACAAAAAAAATAATTACAGCAAATGAGATGTTTGAGGTAGTAAAAAAAAGTTTGCCAGTAGATATTGCAATATGTACAGCTGCTGTAGCAGACTTTAGGCCAATTAAAAAAAGTAATACTAAAATTAAAAAAGACAATATTAAATTAAAATCAATTGAATTAGAGAAAAATAGGGATATTGTTGAATTTCTAGGTAAAAACAATAAACATAGACCGAGCTTAGTAATAGGTTTTGCAGCCGAAACTGAAAATTTTAATAGAAATGCATTTTCTAAATTAAGACAAAAAAATTGTGATCTTATAGTTGTAAATGATGTTTCCAAAAAAGATATCGGACTTAATTCAGATTATAATAGAGTTTCGATAATTGATAATTCAGGAAAAATAAAAGTTATAAAAAAAAATAAAAAAAGTTTTATAGCTAATAAAATAGCGGAAATAGTCTTAGATAAATTCTTAATTAATGACAGAAGTTTTAATTAAAAGAGTATCAAAAAATATCAAGCTACCTAAATATGAGACAAACGGTTCGTCAGGAATGGACCTTTCAGCCAACATTGAAAAAAAGATAAAAATTGAACCGGGAAAAACGTCAATTATTCCAACTGGTATATCAGTAGCTGTACCTAAAAATTTTGAAATACAAATTAGATCAAGATCAGGACTAGCTGCTAAAAGTCAGATATCAGTTCTTAATTCACCCGGGACAATAGACGCCGATTATAGAGGTGAGTTAAAAGTGATATTAATAAACTTGAGTAATGAAACTTTTGTTGTTGAGAGAGGCGCACGTGTCGCTCAAATGGTATTATGCCCAATAGTTAAAGCTAAGTTTAAGGAAGTAGAAAGCCTGAACGATACAGATAGAGGTGCAGGTGGTTTTGGATCTACTGGGTTGAAATAATATATGCAATTAGGATTAAAAGATTTTAAAAGATTTGAAAAACAAATAGTTCTTAAAAATGTTGGAGTAGCTGGACAAAAAAAAATATTTAACGCTAAAATATTAATAATCGGGATTGGAGGTTTAGGTTGCCCACTTTTGACTTACTTAGCAGCATCTGGCGTTGGAACGATAGGAATTGCAGATTCAGATAAAGTTGAAATAAGTAATCTAAATAGACAAACGTTATTTACAACTAGTGATATAGGAAAATACAAAGTCGATCAGGCTAAATCTTGTATTAATAGAATAAATAATAAAATTAGAATTAAAATATTTAAAAAGAGAATAACTACAAAAAATGCTAAATCAATAATTAAAAATTTTGATATAATTTGTGATGGTACAGACAACTTTGAGACAAGATACTTGGTTAATGATGAATGTAAAAAAATGAAAAAAATACTCATCTCCGCAGCAATTAATAAATTTGACGGTCATTTATTTAAGTTTAATTTTAAAAAAAAAACATCCTGTTACAGATGCTTTATGCCAGACAAGCCTAGTTTGGAAACAAATTGTGATACAGATGGAATTTTCTCCCCAGTAGCTGGGATTTTGGGATCTCTACAAGCTAATGAAGTTTTAAAAACAATTATAGGATTAAAAAATAGTTTAGATAACCAGATGATGATTTTTGATTCGATTAAAATAAATCTAAGAAAAATAAAATTATCTTTCAATCCTCAATGTAGAAACAAATGTTAAAAATTATTAGTATTATTTTCATTTTTTATTTTTCATTTCAGAGTCTTTTTGCAAGTGAATATTTTTTAACTTTGAGAAATGACAAAGTAAATCTTAGACAAGGGCCGTCTTTCGAATATCCTATCAAACTATTTTACAAAAAGAAATTTTTACCCGTTTTAATTCTAGATAAATTTGAAAATTTTAGAAAAATAAGAGATCACGAAAATAATACTGGTTGGATCCATATTTCACAATTATCAAAAAAAAAAGCGGCTATCACAATTGATGATGATCAACTAATTTTTAATAAACCTTCTATATATTCGAAGCCTTTTGCAATTCTTAAAAAAGGTAGATTATGTAAGATTTATAAGTGTAAAAATCAATGGTGTAAGATTAGTGTAGAAAAATATAAAGGTTGGGTTAAAAAAGATATTTTGTGGGGTCTATTATAAACTATTTTTTGTATTTAGAAGACCAGACTTTATCTAACACGAAATACCAAACCGCGTTAGCAATTGGTTCAACTATTGCATCAGTTAAAGCAATCATGAACGAGACATTAGATATTAACATTAAAACTGTTATGGCAATTAAAAAATGTCCAATTGTATAGATTAAAGTTCGTAAAAGAGATCCTTTGTTACTTTGATAAATATCTTTTACAGTAAGATATATTCCTTTATTAAACTCTGCCATTTTTAAACGGATTTTCTAAAACACACGCTACAAGATGTATCCTATCTTGTTCACCGCCATTAAAGAAATTGTGATATTTGGTGTTGTTTGTTATAGTTGCCGATCCGTCAGCCGGCATATGCTTACAAATATCCTCGATCACCATCCTACAACCTTTATTTGTTATAATTGGAATATGAAGCCTTGGTTCTGGGTCTCTATGCCAACTTAGAGTAGATCTAGGTTCTTTTAACAATATTCTTACTCTTCCAAGCTTAAAGTGTTTCTTCAAAGTATTATAAACTTCCTCAAAATATGTATTTTTAAACTCAGGAACTATTTCTGTATATTTTGACTCATCTATTGCCTTGTCCCTCTCAACTTCTTTGCCTTTTTCATCAGGTATAGTCCAGTAAGTACCTCTTACATTGTGACCCTCTGTAGAATTTTTATCTCCTGGAATTTGATTTATAGAAATGGCTCCAAAATTTTTAATGCCAAGAGTGTTGAATTTCTTTTTTTTTAAAACAATATTTAAATCAGCTTTTAATTTATCAATATCGAATTTCAAATTTGGAACTGTAAAAAAATCATCTTTTATGTTTTGATTCAATTTTTCTAAGTTTTGTGATTTAACAATTTCCATATTAATTTAACTTTTTAAGATTCACTCTATCTGCGTTCATAATTTTTGTCCAAACTTTAACAAAATCTTTAATAAATTTTTCTTTATTGTCGTCTTGTGCGTAAACTTCTGCATAGGATCTAAGAATAGAATTGGATCCTAGGACTAAATCAGCTCTCGAGGCTGTAAATTTAACTTTGTTAGTTTTACGGTCAATAACATCGTATGAGTTTTTTCCAGTTGGTTTCCAAGTATATTTCATATCAACTAAATTTACAAAAAAGTCATTTGTAAGTGCTCCAATTTTATCAGTCATAACACCTTTTTCTTTGGCAGTTGAATGATTTGTTCCTAGCACTCTCATTCCCCCAACTAAACAAGTCATTTCCTGTGCAGTTAACCCCATAAGAGAAGCTCTTTCTAATAGAAGTTCCTCAGGCATTACTGAATAATCGGCTTTAAAATAGTTTCTAAAACCATCATGATGAGGTTCTAACCATTTGAAACTTTTAATTTCAGTTTGATCTTGTGACGCATCACCCCTTCCAGGGTTAAATGGAACTTTTGTTTTAAAACCTGCTTTTTTAATAGCTTTTTCAAGACCTACATTTCCTGCTAATACTATTGTGTCGGCAATTGTTGCTCCGGTTTTCTTTGCAATTTCTTCAAGCACTTTTAAAACTTTAGTGAGTTTTTTTGGCTCATTTGCTTCCCATCGGTTCATTGGTTCTAAACGAATTCTTGCTCCATTTGCTCCACCTCTTTTATCAGTTCTTCTATATGTTCTTGCGCTATCCCAAGCAGTGGTAATTAAATCACTAGAATTTAATTTTGAAGAAGAAATCATTTTCTTTACTTTCTCCACGTTATATTTCTTTTTAGGTTTTGGAACATTACCTTGCCAATATAAATCCTCTTTAGGCGCCCAAGGTCCAATATAGTTTTCTTTATTTCCCATCGTTCTATGAGTTAACTTAAACCATGCTCGTGCGAAAGAGTCCTCAAAGAATTTCGGATCTTTATAAAATCTTTCTGAAATTTTTCTGTACTCTGGATCCATTGCCATTGCCATGTCGGCATCAGTAAACATTAATCTGGCTTTTTTATTTGGATCTCCCAGGTCTCTTGGTTTTTTTTCCTCTTCAAGATTGATTGGTTCCCACTGCCAGGCTCCTGCAGGGCTTTTTTTACTTTCCCACTGATAGTTAAGTAAAAGATCTAAGTATTGATGATCCCATTTATCAGGGTTCGTTGTCCAAGCTCCTTCTAGACCTGATGTAATTTGATTAGCTCCAGTACCATTTTCCTGGTTCCAACCAAAACCTTGTTCATGAATATCAGCTCCAGCAGGTTCTGGTCCTAAATTGTCAGGATTACCATTACCGTGTGCTCTTCCAATAGAGTGGCCTCCAACTGTGAGTGCAGCAGTCTCTACATCATTCATTCCCATTCGTCCAAAAGTTTCTCGGACATCCATAGCAGTTCTTACCGGATCAGGTTTCCCCTCAACACCTTGAGGATTTACATAAACTAATTGAAAATGAGAAGCAGCAAGAGGTGCCTCTAATGAAGATCTATCTTGTGGATCTCCGTATCTGTTAACTGCTAATGGAACTGTTTCTTTTCCCCAGTAAACATCTTTTTCAGGCTCCCAAATATCCTCTCTACCAAATGAAAAACCGAAAGTTTTAAATCCAGCATGCTCATAAGCCATAGTACCAGCTAGCACCATTAAATCTGACCAACTTAATTTATTGCCGTATTTTTTTTTAATCGGCCATAAAAGACGTCTAGCTTTATCCAAGTTTGTGTTGTCAGGCCAAGAATCTTGAGGTGAGAATCTATGTGATCCAACATTAGGTCTTCCGTCGAATTCTCTATAAGTGCCAACCTGGTGCCAGGTTAGTCTCACCATTAATCCACTGTAAGTTCCAAGATCTGCTGGCCACCACTCTTGGCTGTTTGTCATTAACTTTAATAAATCTTTTTTTAAAGCTTTAAAATTTAATTTTTTAACTTCCTTTTTGTAATCATATCCCGGAAGAGGATTTGTCTTTGTGTCGTGTTGATGTAAAATATCCAAATTTATACTATTAGGCCAAAGTCTGGCAGTATTTGACTCTCCAGCTTTAGTAACGCCACCGTGCATGACTGGACATTTACCATTATTATTTTTTTTATAATCTACACTCATAATTCTAGTTTATAATTATTCTAAAGTGAAAAACAAGCGACAAACTGTCAATTTTTCAAATTTATAAATACCTCAACATTCTTAATTTTTTTACCATTTGGTGCTTTTGGAATTTTTTGAATGATTATATCATTCGCATCGATATCTATTAATTCTGAAGTATCACTATCATAAAAATGGTGATGGTTTGAAACATTAGTATCAAAATAAGTTTTGTTTCCTCTTACTTCAACTTCACTTAAATGTCCGGCTGTTTTAAATGCGTGGACGGTATTATAAATTGTAGCTAACGCAATTTTAGAAACCGATTTTTTGGTCAAAAGTTTGTTTAAACTTTCAACTGAAAAATGGAAAGTTTTTTCTCTCTCAAATAAAAATTTAGCTATTTCAACTCTTTGTTTAGTCGGTCTTAACCCGGAAGATCTTAATTTTTTTAAAATGTCTGTTTTTTTCACGTTTTAGTTCGCTTTTTGATCTACTTTATAATCATTCTAAAGACAAAATATATATGAAACTTTTGCTAAATCAAGTAAAACAATTCTAAATCATGCAAAAAAATAGTTACAATTACGATGAGCTAATTTCGTGTGGAGAGGGAAAACTATTTGGTGAGGGAAATGCTAAGCTACCACTACCACCAATGTTGATGTTTGATAGAATTACAGAAATAAAAAAAGATACAGGTGAATTTAAAAAAGGTTTTATTAAAGCGGAGCTTGATATTAAAGACAACCTCTGGTTTTTTGATTGTCATTTTAAAAAAGACCCAGTTATGCCAGGTTGCCTTGGTTTAGATGCTATGTGGCAGTTGGTTGGATTTTTTTTAGGCTGGATTGGCGAGCCAGGAAAGGGTAGAGCTTTAGGAGTAAATTCAGTAAAATTTACTGGTGAAGTATTAAAAAATATTAAAATGGCGACTTATGAAATAAATATGAAAAGAATTTTAAAAAAAGAGGGAACTGCTGTTGGATTAGCTAATGGCATTTTAAGCGCAGATGGTAAAATAATTTATACTGCAGAAAATCTAAAGGTAGGATTATTTAAACAATGAAAAGAGTTGTTGTTACTGGGATTGGGGTAGTTTCTTGTTTGGGAAATAATCAAGATGAAGTTTATAAGTCATTACTTAATGCAAAATCAGGAATTACATTTTCTGAAGAATATAAAGAATACAATTTAAAAAGCCATGTTCACGGAAAACCAAATATTAAACTAGAAGAACACGTTGATAGAAAGTTTATAAGATTTATGGGGCCGGGATCTGCTTATAATTATATTTCAATGAATGAAGCAGTAAAAGACTCTGGGCTTGAAGAAAAAGATGTAAGCAATGTAACAACTGGAATGATTATGGGATCAGGCGGTCCTTCAATAGAAAACGTTATATTGGCAGCAGACAAAACTAGAGAAAAAAGTCCAAAAAGAATGGGGCCTTTTGTAGTTCCGCGAACAATGTCGAGTACGGCTTCAGCAACTCTTGCAGTTCCTTTTAAAATAAAAGGAGTTAACTATACTATTAGTTCAGCGTGTGCAACCAGCGGACATTGTATTGGTAACGCTATGGAATTAATTCAACTAGGAAAACAAAAAATTATTTTTGCGGGCGGTAGTGATGAAGTTCATTTTGCAATGACTGCGATGTTTGATGCGATGACAGCCTTATCTTCAAAATATAATGATACTCCTGAAAAAGCGTCTAGGCCTTATGATAAAACTCGAGATGGTTTTGTTATCGCTGGTGGTGGTGGTGTTTTAGTTTTAGAAGAATATGAACATGCTAAATCAAGAGGTGCAAAAATTTATGCAGAATTAACAGGCTACGGTGCAACTTCAGACGGTTATGATATGGTAGCTCCATCTGGTGAAGGAGCGGTCCGATGTATGAAAATGGCATTGAGCACCGCAAAAAATAAAATTGATTACATAAATACTCACGGGACATCAACACCTGTTGGAGACATTACTGAATTAAAAGCAGTTGGACAAGTATTTAGTGATTACAAACCAAAAATTAGTTCAACTAAATCTCTCGCTGGTCACTCACTTGGAGCTACGTCAGTTCACGAAGCTATTTACAGTTTAATTATGATGAAAAATAATTTTATAGCTGCTTCTGCTAACATAAATGATATGGATGAAGAGGCAAAAAAATATCCGATTGTGACAAAAGTTGAAAAAAGTGTAAATCTAAATTCTATAATGTCAAATAGTTTTGGTTTCGGAGGTACTAATGCTACTTTAGTATTTGAGAAGGTATAATTATGAATTTAATGAAAGGTAAAAAAGGCTTGATAATGGGTGTTGCTAATGAACGCTCTATTGCTTGGGGTATATCACAAAAACTCTCAGAAGCTGGTGCAGAGCTTGCATTTACTTATTTGGGTGATGCATTAAAAAAAAGAGTAATTCCATTGGCAGAAAAATTAAATTCTAAAGTAACTTTTAGTTGTGATGTAGAGCAAAAAAATGACATAACCAAACTCTTTGCTCAAATTAAAGAGAAATGGGGAAATATAGATTTTGTTGTTCATGCTGTAGCTTTTTCAGATAAATCAGAGTTATCAGGTGAGTATTTAAACACTTCAAGAGACAACTTTTTAAGAAGTATGCTTATCTCATGCTTCTCCTTCACAGAAGTTTCAAAAGAAGCATCTAAAATTATGAAAGAGAATGGAAGTTTGTTAACCTTAACTTATGAGTCTAGTAAAGCAATCCCTAATTATAACGTAATGGGTGTTTGTAAATCAGCCTTAGAAGCTAGTGTAAAATATTTAGCTAGAGATTTAGGGCAAAAGAAAATTCGTGTTAATGCAATTAGTGCAGGACCTATAAAAACTTTAGCGGCCTCTGCTATAGGAGATGCAAAATTTTTATATAAATGGAATGAAGATCATTCCTTTTTAAAAAGAAATGTTGATATTACTGATGTAGGTAATTCAGCTTTATATTTATTAAGCGATCTTGCTGCAGGAGTAACTGGAGAAATACATTATGTTGATGCCGGATACAATAAAGTAGGAATGCCAGATCCTAAAAATATCACTTAAAAATTCTGACAGTTTTTAATGTCTTTTCAACAAAGAAATTGGTAAAACTTTGTAAATAATTTTTTGAGGCAATACTTACCATATAATCTAAATCTTTGATTTTTTTGTGATAATTTTCTAAAAATTTTTCGAATGTTTGTAAATCATGGGACTCCCAATAATTAATATGTATTTGCGTAGCTTGAATACCAAACGGTAAGAATATTTCCTTATAGAAAAGTTGCGGAATAAAAAGTAATTCATATTTAAAATATGGAAAAAGTCCATATCCATCAATAATGATCTTTATTCCATCTTCTTTTAAGGCTTTTAAAGTGTTTTTATCATAATTATGATTAGGAGCAAAAAAGCTTCTTATTGGAATTTTTCTTTTTGTGAATTCTAACGATCCAGTTTTTATTTTGTTTAATTGTTCAAAATAATCTAGTCCAAAAAATTCAGAGTTACCTCCATAGTTAAATATATCTTTTTTATAAGATTTTTGAGTATACAGATGATGACAGCCGTGCATTGCGATTTCCCAACCTTTGTTTTTCCAACTGATCACTCTTTCCCAAAATTTGTCGTTTCTAGGATATTTTAAAAGTTCTGGATCTCTATTAATTGGTATAACTCCTAAAAGTGGTTTTATTTTATACTTATCAAATAACAATTCACATTTGTCCATATAATCCCAACGCATATTTTCAGAAATGTCATCCATTCTGATAAGTAAACCGGTATATTTTGAAAAAAGATTTTTGTAATAATTAAGCATTTGATAATTATAAAATATATTTCAAAAATTTAAAGTATTAGATCAGAATTAAGTATATCGTAGCTTTGAATTTGGTGAGATGTGCGGCTGTATAAATCTCTTGGCCTAGAAAAATTTAGAAATTTGCTTTTTAAATAAGAGCAATCTTCATTTTCCAGAGAGTACTTAGATATTAAGAGTACTCTAAAAGTTTTACCTATCATATTTAAAATTGCACTATAGTTTAACTTAAAAATTTTAATATTTGAGATGTATAGAATTTTAAAGACGTTAAAACCTTTTTTTTTAATTTTTGTTCCGATAATAAAAATATTTTCACCTAAATCGTCTTTTAAAAGAATCTTATGATATATCTCGTCATGATATTTTTTAAATATAAGTTTTGTTTTTTTATCTAAAATTGGAATTATTTCAGTTTCATTATTTAAGATTTTAAATTTATTTTTTCTGAAACTAGAAATGCTCAAAATAAAAATGAAATACTCCATTACAAAAAATTTTTTAAATCCAAGTTTTAATAAAAGTCCTTTTAAAGATTGAATTGGAGTGAAAGCTGTTAGCGAAATATCTTTATTTAAAAGATCTAATATTAAATAATAAGAATACAATCTAAAAGGTTTTTCTACAATCCAGCTATGAATATTGCAAAAAAGTAATTTTTTATTTTCTTTAGTTCTTGTTGAATAATAGGTACCCATAAATCCGACTATTTTTTTATCTTTTTTATTGAACATTATTTTACCAACAGGAAACTTTTCGTTTCCAGATAAGTAAAGTAATTTTATTATTTGATTTACTTGCCTAAGATTTTGTTCTTCTATAAATTTTATTACACTTTTGAAAAAATTATCATTCAAATAAACTTCTTTAATTTCCAGTATTTTGGAGGCTCTTTGATTTAACTGATCTATTTTTTTTATATCTATTTTTTCTCTCAATGCTGAATGCGAACAATTACACCTGTTTCATTGATAGTTTTACTTTTCCCCTATCGAAACCAACAACCTTAACTGAAACTTCGTCTCCTTCTCTGACAACATCGTTAACTTTTGCAACTCTTTTAGCAGCTAATTCAGATATATGTACTAGACCATCTTGTTTTCCTAAAAAATTAACAAAGGCTCCGAATTCCATAATTTTTACGACTTTGCCTTTGTAAATTTTTCCCATCTCTGGTTTAGCAACCAAATTTTTAATGAATTCAATTGCTTTATTTCTTGAATTTTCGTCTGCGGCTGCAATAGTTACTTCACCTGTATCTTTGACATCGACTTTTGCACCAGAAGTTTCGACTATCTCTCTAATTGTTGCTCCACCTTTTCCTATTACTGTTGCTATATCTTTTTTATCTACTGTTATTGTTTCCATTTTTGGCGTGTGTTTTGAAAATTCTTTTCTCGAAGTTTTAATAGCTTTGTTCATTTCACTTAAAATATGTTCTCTTCCAATTTTTGCTTGCTCCAAGGCTTTTTGCATAATCTCAAAAGTGATACCTGTAATTTTAATATCCATCTGAAGTGAGGTAATTCCATTTTTTGTACCAGCAACTTTAAAATCCATATCTCCTAGATGGTCTTCGTCCCCCAAAATGTCAGAAAGTACGGAAAAGTCTTCACCCTCTTTAATCAATCCCATTGCAATTCCAGCAACTGGCTCCTTTATAGGGACTCCTGCATCCATTAACGATAAAGAAGTTCCACAAACTGTCGCCATTGACGAGGATCCATTGGACTCTGTTATTTCTGAAACTACTCTTAATGTATAAGGGAAATTTTCTTTTTTTGGTAAAGATGAATTTATCGCTCTCCAAGCAAGTTTACCATGTCCAATTTCTCTTCTACCAGTGCCTATTCTTCCACATTCTCCAACAGAGAATGGAGGAAAATTATAATGCAACATGAAGTTAGATCTTTGCATTCCCTCTAAGCTTTCTAATCTTTGCTCATCATCTGTCATTCCAAGCGTAGTCACGACAAGAGCTTGGGTTTCTCCTCTGGTAAAAAGAGCAGATCCATGAGCTCTTGGTAAAACACCAACTTCACATTTTATTTGTCTTACATCTGCTAAACCTCTTCCATCTATTCTTTTCTTTTCTTTCAAAATTGCTGTTCTAACAATATCTTTCTCTAAAGATTTAAGTTGTGACATTACCTGGTTTTCTGTAACAATTTCATCCTCCACAAACATTTCTTTGCATTGTGTCTCAATTTCAGAAATAGCTGTAGATCTCTTTTTCTTATCTATTTCTTTAAATGCAGTTCTTAAGCCATCTTCAAATTTTGCAGAGATTTTCTTTTTAATTTGAGAATGATCAACTTCTTCGACTTCCCATTTAGGTTTGCCAGCTTTTTTAGCTAATTTCTCTATTGCTTCAATTATTGGAACAAATTTTTCGTGGCCAAATTTTACGGCATCCAACATAACTTTTTCAGATAACCCCGATGTTTCAGACTCAACCATAAGAACAGCATCTTTAGTTCCAGCAACTACAAGATCTAATTCGGACTCTTTTAATTCCTCCACAGAAGGATTTAATAAATACTTTCCATCTTTATAGCCGACTCTACTAGCTGCAATAGGCCCTAGAAATGGCAGTCCAGATATTGCTAGAGCTGCTGAAGAAGCTATAATTGATAATATGTCTGGTTGATTTTCGCTATCATATGACAAAACTGTAGGAAGAACTTGAACCTCATTCATAAAACCAGATGGAAACAAAGGTCTTATCGGTCTATCTATTAATCTAGAAATTAATGTTTCTGACTCTGTTGGTCTTGCCTCTCTTTTAAAATATCCTCCAGGTATTTTACCTGCTGCATAATATTTTTCTTGATAATTTACTGACAAGGGAAAATAATCTTGACCCTCTGCAACTTTTTTTGCTCCTACCGCAGTTGCAATTACTACTGTTTCACCAAGTGTAGCAATAATAGCGCCATCTGCTTGTCTTGCTATTTTACCTGTCTCTAAAGTTAATTTTTTACTATTAACTTCTAATTCTTCCTTATGTATTTTAAACATTACTTCCTTAAGTTTAATTGTTTAATAACTTTTTGGTATGAATCAGAATTTTTCTTTTTAAGATATACAAGAAGTTTTTTTCTTTTGTTAACTGATTTTGTCAAACCCAAAGTTGAGTGTTTATCTTTTTTAAATTTTTTAAAATGGTCTGATAATTTTGAAATTTTATCAGTAAGTAAACCTATTTGTATTTCCGTAGACCCCACGTCCTTAGCATGCAAAGCTAATGATTTAATTGTATCTTTTTTTTTCTTTATCATGCTCTTTATTTTTCTTTATTAGTCTTTCAATCTTTTCAGCATATTCAAATGAGTTATCTTCAACAAATGTGAGTTTAGGAAGAAACTTTATATCTAGCCTTTTAGACAGCGCTTTTCTAACAAGATGTGAGTATTCAGTCAAGATTTTTACTGTTTCTTTAGTTTCAACACCACCTAAAGGAATGACGTAAACTCTTGCTGTTTTAAGATCTGGGGTCATTCGTACTTCAGTGACTGTAATTAACTTTGAATTTATAGTGGGTATTTTAGCCTCGTTTCTTATAAAAAGTTCACCCAGGTTTTGTTTGACTAATTCCCCGACTCTCAATTGTCTTTGACTGTAAAAATGTTGAGAGTTTTCCTTATTCATTAAATGGATCTCCTAATTTCTTCAGCTGAATATGACTCGATTACGTCTTTTTCTTTAAAGTCTATAAAGTCTTTTAGACTAATACCACATTCCAAACCTGTTCCGACTTCTTTAACTTGATTTTTTTCTCTAAAAATTGATAAAATTTCTCCGCTGTAAACAACTACACCATCTCTAATTATTCTTGCTTTAGATTTACTTTTAATTTCTCCGCTTATAACTTTTGATCCTGCGATTTTCCCAGCATTTGAAACTTTGAAAATTTTTTTAATCTCAGCACTACCCAATATTGTTTCTTTTACATCAGGTTCTAGAAGGCCAGATAAAGATTTTTCAACATATTCCAGTGCTTCATAGATTATATTAAAATATTTTATATCAATTTTTTGTTCTTCAGCAAGTTTCTTCGCTTCTCTGTTGGGTTTTACATTAAAACCGATTAAAATAGCATTTGATGCTTTTGCTAGAGAAACATCTGTTTCATTTATCATGCCGATATCAGATAAAATAATTTTCGCCTCAACTTCATTATGTTTAATTTTTTCAATCGCCATCTTGAGAGCCTCATTAGATCCTTGAACATCTGATTTAATTATAATATTTAATTCGTCTTTACTCCTTATCTCATCAAATAAAGTCGTTTTGTCCTTAGAAAGAATATTATTTTTTAAAGTTCTATCCTTTTTAAATTCGGACATTTTTTTTGCCTCTTCTTCATTCTTAGTAACTTGAAACTCTGCTCCGGCAAATGCAGTATTATTCATGCCAAGTATTTCAATTGGCATTGAGGGTAATGCTTCTTCAATCATTTTTCCCTCGCAATTTATCATCGCTCTTATTTTTCCCCATGTTTCACCACAAATAAAGTAATCACCTTTTTTTAATCTGCCATTACTGATTAAAATTGTTGAAACAGGTCCTTTTCCTTTATCAATTTTTGACTCTATAACAACTCCTCTTGCGCTATCAGAAAAAGATGCCTTCAAATCAATTATTTCAGATTGTAATAAAATACTTTCTTTTAATTTTTCTAAATTTATCTTCTTTAATGCTGAAACTTCAACAAATAACGTATCTCCACTTAAATCTTCTGCAATTAATTCATATTGCATCATTTCATTTTTTATTTTACTTATATTTTTTTCTGGTAAGTCACATTTATTTATTGCTACTATAATAGGAACTTTTGCAGCCTTTGCATGTTTAATTGCCTCAACTGTTTGAGGTTTGATACCATCATCTGCTGCCACAACTAATACAACGATATCGGTTATCTTAGAACCTCTCGCTCTCATTTCTGTGAATGCAGCGTGTCCTGGAGTATCAATAAAAGTAATTAATTTATTTTCATTTGTTTTTACTTGGTATGCTCCAATGTGTTGGGTTATTCCTCCATGCTCACCTGATACAACATTAGTATTCCTCAAAGCATCAAGTAAAGAAGTCTTGCCATGATCTACATGACCCATTATAGTTACAACTGGAGGTCTTATCTTAATTTGACCTTCAAGTTTTTGATTTGTTATGCCCTTTTCTATAGAGGGTTTTTCCTCGATAATTGGATTGTGTCCAAATTCTTTTACAATGTATTCAGCAGTATCTTTATCAATTGTGTGATTAATAGTTGCAACTACTTTCATATTAAATAAGAATTTAATTATTTCATTTGATTTTTCTGCCATACGATTTGAAAGCTCTTGAATTGTAATTTGCTCAGGAATATTTACGTCTCGTATAACTTTTTTGAATTCTTTTTTGTCTTCAATCTCTGGTTTAGCTTTTTTCTCTTTGAGTCTCGCACGTTTTACAGAAGCCAGGCTTCTTTGCTTAATTTCAATTTCCTCGACGTTAAGAGCTCTTGAGACTGTAAGTTTAAAGTCTCTTTTATCAATTGGCGCTTTTAATTTTAGTTTACCTTTGCTTGCAGGTGAAGCATCTTTTTTAATAAAGTCTTTTGTTGCTTTTTGTTCAGCAAATTTTCTAGCAAAATTTTTTTTTCTAAAATCTTGATTGAGTTCTAGGCCAATTTTAGGGTTATTTCTGTTAAATTGTTTGTTTGACTTAAAATGCTTTTTTTTTTCAACAAGAAAAGACTTTTTTTTACCACTTGATATTCCAGTAGTATCAATTTTTTTTTTTAAATCTGTTGAAATAGTAAGTGTTTTTTTCTTATTTTTATCCATTTTATTTATAAACAATTTCTCTTGCAGCCATTATAAGATCATCCGCCTCTTTTCTGGAAAGTGAAAATTCTTCAAGATAACCTTCTATTCTTATTTTTTTTCCTTTTATTTCATCAAAGCCGCCTATAAGTTCATCTGAGGATAAGTCTGCAAAATCATTTATCTTTTTTATATTTTTTTGACCTAAGATTACTAACATTCCTTGGGTCATTCCTTTTAAACTTATTAGTTTATCGTCTACACCTAGCTCTTTTAACTTGTTTGAAATAGCCTCTTTCTCTTTAACAATAGTTTCTTTAGATCTATTTATTAACTCTTTTGCTGTATCCTCATCTATTGCGTCAATTTTTGATATATCATCAGGATTTGATTGTGCAATCTCCTCTATAGAAATAAAACCCTCTGAAACTAAAAGTTGTCCTAATGTTTCATCTACTTCTAAATTTTTAATTAAAGTTTCAGTTCTATCTTTAAATTCAGCTTGCCTTCTCTCTGAGTCTTCTTTGTCTGTGAGAATATCTATTTCATAATTTGTTAATTTAGATGCAAGTCTTACATTTTGTCCTCTTCTACCAATAGCTTTACTTAAATTTTCCTCGCTTAAAATTATATCTATTCTTTTATTGTCTTGATCTATTAGTACTCTTTGTATCTCTGCAGGAGACAATGACTCTGAGATTAATGTTGGTAAATCTTCTGTCCATTTTATGATATCAATTTTTTCTCCATGTAATTCGTTTACTATTGTTTGAACTCTACTTCCCCTCATTCCTACACAAGCCCCAACTGGGTCAATCGATGAGTCTTGTGAAAAAACGCAAATTTTAGCTCTACTACCAGGATCTCTAGCAACTGATTTGATTTCGATAGTTCCTTCATAAATTTCTGGAACCTCCTGAAAAAATAACTTCGCTAAAAACTGTGGATGAGCTCTTGATAAAAAAATCTGATGACCTTTTAGTTCTTTTTTTACTTCATAGCAATAAGCTTTTACCCGATCACCTGTTTTAAGGATTTCTCTCGGGATTAGTTCATCTTTTTTTATAACACCTTCTGCTTTTCCTAAGTCAATTATAACATTTCCGTATTCAAGCCTTTTAATAATTCCACTTAATATTAGACCTTGTTTATCAATAAAATCCTCATATTGTCTATTTTTTTCAGCTTCTCTCACTTTGCTACTTATTACCTGTTTGGCGCTCTGAGCAGCTATTCGACCAAAATCAATTTGAGGTAATTCCTCGTAAATTTTCTCTCCTAATTTCAGTTCTTCATCGCTATTAGAATTAATTTTTTTTGCTTCATTCAAAGAAATCTCTCTAGCTGGATCTTCGACTTTTTCAACAATTTCTAAAACTTTTTGAATAATTATTTCACCATTATCTCTATCAATTTTTACTTCAATATTATTATCATTACCAAATTTAGTTAGTGCAGCTTTTTGAATAGCGCTTTCCATGGAACCAATAACAAGTTCTTTGTCAATTGATTTCTCGTTAGCTACAGCCTCAACTATCCTCAAAAGTTCTTGTTTATCTAAGCCTCTATTTAACATTTTACTTCTCCTAAAAAAAAATGGGCTACTGCCCATTTTGAAATTTAATAATGTAGATGCTTTTTTAAAAGAAAATTAAGGTTTTTTCAAGATTACAATCTAAATAAATCCACTTTATCTGTTTTTTCCCAAGAAAATTCACCTTTATTTGTAGGTTTTCTTCCAAAGTGCCCATACGAAGATGTGACTTCATAAATTGGGTTATTTAATTTAAGCATTTCTCTGATGCCTCTAGGAGATAAATCAAAATTTTGATTAATTATTTTTTTTATTTTCTCAACTTTCGACTCATCGCCATCATCTAATTTGATAAAAATTGACAGCGGTTTAGAAACTCCAATAGCGTATGCAAGCTGAATTAAACATTTTTCAGATACCCCAGCAGAAACGATGTTCTTGGCTAAATATCTAGATGCATAAGCTGCAGATCTGTCAACTTTTGTTGGATCTTTTCCTGAAAAAGCTCCCCCACCATGTGGCGCGGCCCCACCATAAGTATCAACTATAATCTTTCTTCCAGTTAAACCTGTGTCTCCATCTGGCCCTCCAATAATAAACTGGCCAGTGGGATTTACATAAATTTCATTATCTTTTAAATCGCCAAGAAAGTTTTCTGGGATAGATTTTTTTATGTAAGGAATTATAAGATTTCTAACTTGTTCTTGGTTTAAATCTCTTGAATGTTGTGTTGAGATAACTACAGAGGTAACTTTAATAGGTTTATTTTTTTCATACAACATTGTTACTTGGCTTTTTGAGTCAGGTTCTATTCCTTTAAGTGTACCTTTTTTTCTATCTATTGACATAAGCCTTAAAATTTTATGGGAATAATGAATTGGAGCTGGCATTAAATCCTCGGTTTCTTTACAAGCAAAGCCAAACATGATCCCTTGATCTCCAGCTCCCTCGTCTTTATTATCTTTTGAGTCAACTCCCATAGCAATATCGGAAGATTGCTCATGTAAAAAAGTTTCTATATTCGCAGTTTTCCAACTAAAACCCTCTTGGTCATAGCCTATATCTTTTATACAATTTCTTACTTTGCTTATTAATTCATCTTTATTAATTTTTGGTCCACGAGTTTCACCAGCTAAAACAACTTTATTAGTTGTAGTGAGAGTTTCGCATGCAACTCGTGATACTGGATCTTTTGATAAGTAAGAGTCCACTACCATATCAGAAATTCTGTCGCAAACCTTATCAGGGTGGCCTTCAGAAACTGACTCACTTGTAAATAAATAATTATCTTTAGTCATTTTTTTTGTTTAAATTAAAGATAAAAATATATGTAATTAAAAGAATAAAAAATATCAAATCATTTTTGTTCCTATTTTGGTTTTGTATCAATGGTACTTCTAGCTCTATATTTCCTGTCTCTGAAGGATTTAGTTTTTTAATTAACTTACCTTTATTGTCAATAATGGCCGTTACTCCTTGATTAGCAGATCTAATTAAGAATGAATTGTGTTCAATTGCTCGAAAAATTGCTTTTGCAAAATGCTGTG
The DNA here is from genome assembly GCA_902617025.1 of uncultured Pelagibacteraceae bacterium. GTDB lineage: Bacteria > Pseudomonadota > Alphaproteobacteria > Pelagibacterales > Pelagibacteraceae > Pelagilacustribacter. The sequence goes on from CACMVB010000002.1 coordinate 221,377, forward strand.
ATGGACCAATAGACTTTCCAAACCATCCGTCCTCTGAGATATTGATAATTAAATTGGTTTGCTTAGCAGATTGTGTAAGTTGAGGAAAAATAATTTCATAGCATATCAATGGTAAAATATTCAAATCACCTACCACGAGATTATCTTGCTTTTCAGCTTTTAAAAAAGACCCATGACCTTCAGTAACTTTTTTTAAACCAAATTTTCTCAACCACTTTTCAAATGGCAAAAATTCCCCAAATGGAACAAGTTTTTGTTTTTTGTACTCCGCTATTATTTCTAGTTTTCTATTAACAATTATCAAACTATTATAAAATCCTTTTTTATTCATTGAATACCTATTAATACCAAAAGCTATTAAATGATTTTTTGTAAAATTGTTCAAAAAAATTTCTTTAAATTGTAGTATCTCGTAATAGCTATAACCACTAAAAACACCCTCGGGCCAGACAAAAAGCGTATTTTTAGTTTTGTCAGGATTACTATATCTAAGCATTTTTTTTAATCTTTTTTCCATTTCACTTTTTGTAAAATTGTAACCTAATTCAAAATTTGGAGAGATTACTTTTACATAGAATTTTTTGTCGACCAGCTTTATTTTTTGATCGTTTTTATTCAACGAGAAATTTCCATAAATGGAAACTAAAAAGATCATCACAGATGATAGCAAAATTATTGATATTTTTTTTTTGAAACTAAAATTAAAAAAAAAAACTGAAGGAATCATGAAAATTGTTATTATAATTAAGTTGAAAGCAAACAAACCAATATGATTAAGTAGTTGAAGAAATTCTGTGGCCCAAGAAAAACTGTATGCCCAAACGTTCCAAGGGAAACCTGTTAGAATTTTAGCTCTTATATAATCAGATACAGCAAAGCTGCCTGAAAAAAGAAATATTGAAGGCATATTTAGCTTTAAATATGGTCCTATTATTATTACTGTCAAAGAAATAAATAAACTTAAAAATAAAGGTATAAAAACTAATCCAAAAGGAATTAAAATTTTAAAATTTTCATCAAATGTAAGTGAATTTACAATCCAATGTAATCCGCTAAGATAAAATCCAAATCCAAAAACTGTTCCGAAAATGAATAGATTTTTTCTATGTGGTTT